>NZ_JBIAIQ010000019.1:0-168871 GCF_042871525.1 Streptomyces sp. NPDC005784 | reverse complement strand
TCGAACGGCACGCACTACAGGCCATGCACCCACCGGGACCGAGAGGTCACAACCCTACTCGTGAGGGCTGCAGAAGGGATGGTCCTCTAATGAGCGCCACCACCGGCACGATCACGCAGGCGGCTCCCACGGGGGTGGAGCCGCCTGCGCGGGGCACGGAATCCCGGGTGGCCGCAGTCCTGGCCCTCGCCCGCTTCGAAGCACGCGAACTGCTCCTCCAGATCCCGGTCCTGCTCTTCCTCGCGCTGTATGTCGGCTACGCCGGCTGGAGGTTGTTCATCGGGGGCGACGGCATGGACGACTTCCCGGTCCTCCAGGACGCCGACAGGGCCACCCAGCCGACCCCCATGCTGCTGGCCGTCGCCGTGTTCATCTGCGTCAACCGCGCAGTGCTGCGGTCCCGCCGGCATTCCACCGACCAGCACTTCGACATCCTGCCCATGGAGCACTGGCGGCGTACGGTGGCGCACGCGCTGTCCGTCCTGCCCCTCGGTGCGATCACGGCGTTCGTCGTCGGCTTCCAGTACACCTGGGCGGCACTGAAGCCGGGCGCCGTCGGTCACGGCTCACCCGCCGAACTGGTCGTGGGCCCGCTGATGGTCCTGCTGGCCGGTGTCCTGGGCGTCCTGCTCGCCCGGGTGATACCGGTCGGGTTCGTCGCCCCGCCCTTCGTGATCGGCGCGTTCGTCCTCACCACCCTGGTCTCCGCGGCCACCCAGGGAAAGCACTGGGTGGCCTGGCTCGGACCGGTCGTCGTGGAAGAGGGTGCCGACCCCTTCCCCTCCGAACTGCTGGGCCGCCCGGCCGCCTGGCACGCGCTCTATCTGACGGGCCTCGCGGTCCTGCTGCTCTGCGTTGCCGTGCTGATCAGCGGGGGCCGGACCCGGCTGGTCAAGTCGGTGGCCGCGGTCGCGCTCGCCGCGACGGCCGTCGGCGTGGCCGGACAGTCCCCCGACGAGCCGGCCTCGCTGCTCGCGGCCCGCACCAAGGCGTCCGTGACCCCGCAGAAGGTGCAGACCTGCGTAAAGCACGGACGGTCCACGTACTGCGCCTTCCCGGAGTGGGCGGGCCGTACCGCCGACTGGGCCGACGCCGTCGACCGCATTCAGTCCCGCGCGGGCGGTTCGGCCGGGGGCGAGCGGCTGACCGTGCGCCAGCGGATCGACGCCCGTTACGGCCTTCAGAGCGATGCCGCGATTTCCCCGTCCACGACGCCGGGCACCGTGACGGTCGGCACGCGCTGGGGCGGCAACCGCCTTCCCGAGTTCGCGGTCGGTGTCGCCTCTGTCCTGGTCGCGGGCGACGAGGACGCCGCCGGCAAGATGTGCGACGCCCGCGTGGTGACCACGATGTGGCTGGCACTGAGCACACAGCCGGACCCGGTCAAGTCCCTCCGCAACGTCCGGCTCGACGACAGCATCAAGGGTTCCGCCATCGCGCTGGCCCCCACGAACCCCATCTCCATGTCCGCTCAACAGACCACCGTGGTGCGTGAGTTGCTTCAGAGGCCGCACTACAGCGTCGCCGCCAAGGTGAAGGCCCACTGGACGGAGCTGACGTCGGCGAAGACGCCCACGGCACGGGTGGCCGAGCTGCTCGGCGTGCCGGCCGGCGGCGAGGGGACGCACGCGGATTCGGGGAGTGGCTCGTGCGAGGAGTAGCGAAGACACTGGGAGGGACTTCTGCGGGCCCGTCCGCGGAAGCCGCCGGGCCCCCTCCCGCGCACATCGTGGCACGCGCCCTGCTCCGACCTGTCTGGCGCAGTCTGCCGCGGTGGGCCCTGATGACAGGCGCCGTCCTCGGGCTGCTGCCGGCCGCCGCCTCTCGGACGGTCTCCGGTCCACCGGATCCATGGCTCTGTCTGAACCTGTTGCGGGCCTCCGCCCTCGCCTTCGCCCTGGGGCTGGCGTTCCTGCTCGACGATCCGGCCCGGCACACCACGGCCACGGTGCCGGTCAGGCGCCCTCTGCGGACCGGGCTGCGGCTGGCGCTCGTCGTGCCGTCCATGGTGGCGTGCTGGACGGCCGCGCTGTTCCTCGAACCCGCCAAGGGCCGGCCCCCGGTGGGCGCGATCACCCTGGAGGCAGCCGCCGTCATGGTGGTCGCGCTGGCCTCCGCGCTCGTAGCCGTGCGGCACTCGGACGCCGGCGAGCCGGGGATCGCGATATCCGCCGGAATCCTGGGCGCGTTCTTCGGCGCCGCGCTGCTGCTCCCCGAACGCTGGGAGCTCTTCGTCGGACCGTCCGACCCGCACTGGGACGACGCGCACCGGCGCTGGGCGGGCGTCCTGGTCATCGCCGTGCTGGCAGGAGCCCTCTCCCTGGCCGAACCCCTGCGGCGACGCCGGACAACCGTCCTCGCCCACCGCTGACCTCGGCCCGCGGAGCGGAGCTCGCGCAGCGAGGGCTCAGGACTCCGTTCGGTACATCAGGTCCGTCTCGTGGGTGACGAAGCCGAGACGCTCGTAGACGGTGACCGCCGCCTTGTTGTCGGCGTCGACGTAGAGCATCGCGGTGGGCAGGGTCTGTGCGGCGAGGTGGCGCAGGCCGATCGTGGTCAGCGCCTTGCCGAGACCGCCGCCCTGGGCGCCGGGGCGCACACCGAGGACGTACACCTCGCCCAGCCCCTCCTCGGCGTGGACCTTGGTCCAGTGGAAGCCGACGAGTTCGTCGCCGCGGAAGGCGAGGAAGAAGCCGGCCGGGTCGAACCACGGCTCGGAGGTCCGGTCGTCCAGGTCACGCTGGGTGAGGGAGCCCTGTTCGGGGTGGTGGGCGAAGGCGGCGGCGTTCACGGCGAGCCAGGCGGCGTCGTCCTGGCCGGGCACGAAGGTCCGGACGGTCACTCCCTCCGGCAGCTTCGGCTCGGGCAGGTCGAGGTTCTCCAACGGGCGGCGCATCTGGCGCAGTTCGCGGAACAGGGTGAGGCCGAGGACCTGTGCGAGATGCCGGGCGGCGGAGTGCCCGCCGTGCGCCCACACCCGCAGCCGCTTCCCGGACTCGTTGAGCATGGCCGAGCCGAGGGCCCGTCCGTGCCCGTGACCCCGGTATGCCGGGTGGACGACCAGCTCGGCGGCCGGGGCCTCGACCGGGTCGGTGTCCTCCAGCTGTGCGTAGCCGATCAGTTCGTCGCCGAGGGTCAGCAGCAGATGCCGGACGCCCTCACGGCTCCCGCCCTTCAGCTGAAGCCGCCCCTGTTCGGACACGGCCTGCTGTCCATCGGCCCGAGCGGCTTCCGCGAGCAGCCGGAGCACGTCCTCGGCCTGATCCGGGGAGAGCACGGAATAGGTCTCGATGGAGCGGGTGAGGGCGAAGGGTGCCGCGTCGTCGCTGGTCATGGATACGAGGGTACGGCTCGGTGATGGGGGGACGAGGAGTTGGGCGGCGTGGACACGGGTCGTGGCGGGGAAGGGCAATCCGGGCCGGTCCGAGCATGCCTTCGCGGATCGGGGCAGAGGCTCGAAGGGGTGCCCGACGGTACTCGATGGGCGGCGGTGACGTGCACCACGAACCACGCCGCCACCGGGCGCAACCCGTTCAACCTGCTCACCGCTGCCCGGTCCGAAGAGCCCGATCCCGTCACCGCACCCAACGACCGTCATCCGTAGAGGTCACACATTCGAGGCGGGAACCTTCGTTCTCTCCGGGCCTCGTACGGGCGGAGGCCGTCGAAACTCATACGTGCACGCCAGAACATGCTCACAGGCAGTCAAATCGCCAACCCCCTTTCGCGCTACGCGCGTTGATTCTAAAGTGCGTGCAAAGCTGCGGCTGTCCTTCAGGTCGTGGGGCTCGCGCACGGTTCGCGCAGCCCGCACGGCCTGAGGGCCCCGCACGGCTCGCATCACGTGCGGGGCCGGCAGTCCGCACCACCCGCACCACCCGCACCACCGCGGGTCCCGAACGGCGCACGTCGCCGGCGGGGGCCCGGCAGCTCGGACAGCCCGTTCGGCACGCACCACCTGCTCGGCACGTACCACTGCTCGGCTCACGTACGGCACACCGTTTCGCATCTCACCGTTCTCCAGGGGGAACCATGCCGCCCACGATCCGGTACAGACGCACTCATCGCCTCCTCGCGGCCGCCGCCGGCCTCGCCACCGTCGGTGCGCTGGCCGCGGCGATGCCCGCCAGCGCGCACCAGGACAAGGCCACACCGCTGCACCACCACGGCAGTGGCCGCTACCAGGACGTCCAGTTGCTGTCCTTCAACGACCTGCACGGCAACCTGGAGCCGCCGACCGGTTCCTCGGGCCGGGTCACGGAGCTGGAGGCGGACGGCACGACGAAGACCATCGACGCGGGTGGTGTCGAGTACCTGGCCACGCATCTGCGCAACGCCCGCAAGGGCAACAAGTACTCGATCACCGCGGCCGCCGGTGACATGGTCGGCGCCTCCCCGCTGATCTCCGGCCTCTTCCACGACGAGCCGACGATCGACGCGCTCAACGGCCTCGACCTCGACGTCACTTCGGTCGGCAACCACGAGTTCGACGAGGGCGCCAAGGAGCTGGCGCGGCTCCAGAAGGGCGGCTGCCACCCGACGGACGGCTGTTACGGCGGAGAGAAGTTCACCGGCGCCGACTTCCCCTACCTCGCGGCGAACGTCACCGACGAAAAGACCGGGAAGCCGATCCTCAAGCCCTACTGGGTGTGGAAGAAGAACGGCGTCAAGATCGGCTTCATCGGCGTCACGCTGGAGGGCACACCGAACATCGTCTCGGCCGAGGGCGTCAAGGGCCTGAAGTTCGGCGACGAGGTCGAGACGATCAACAAGTACGCCAAGGAGCTCCAGCACCAGGGCGTGAAGTCGATCGTCGCGCTGATCCACGAGGGCGGGGCGCCCGCGTCGACGGCGTACAACTTCGACTGCGACAGCCCCGGCGCCGGTGACGGCATCTCGGGGCCGATCGTCGACATCGCCAAGAACGTCACGCCGGCCGTGGACGCGCTGATCACCGGCCACACCCACCAGGCGTACGCGTGCACCATCCCCGACCCGGCGGGCAGGCCCCGCATGGTCACCTCGGCCTCCTCCTTCGGCCGGCTCTACACGGACACGACGCTGACGTACGACCGTTGGACCGGCGACATCGCCCGCACGGCGGTGAAGTCCGCGAACCACGTGGTCACGCGTGATGTCGCGAAGGCCGCCGACATGACGTCGTTGATCACCAAGTGGAAGGCGCTCTCCGCGCCGGTCGCCTCGCGCTCCATCGGCTACATCGCGGGTGACATCGGCAACACCGGCACCGAGTCCCCGATGGGCGACCTGATCGCCGACGCGCAGCTCGCGTACGCCAAGTCCGTCGACCAGGAGGCCGACCTCGCGGTGATGAACCCGGGCGGCATCCGCGCCGGACTCACCTACACCGCGAGCGGCGGTGAAGGCGACGGGGTGGTGACCTACGGGGAGGCGTACACGGTCCAGCCCTTCGCCAACACGGTGAACCTGGTCGACCTCACCGGCGCCCAGGTGATCACCGCACTCCAGCAGCAGGTGAGCGGTGCCAACGAGGCCGCTCCGAAGATCCTTCAGATCTCCAAGGGCCTCACCTACACGCTCGACCAGACCAAGACCGGCGCGGCGCGTGTCGTCGCCGATTCGGTCAAGCTCAACGGCACGGCGATCGACCCGGCCGCCACCTACCGCGTCGCGATGAACTCCTTCCTCGCGGGCGGCGGCGACGGCTTCGCGGAACTCGGCAAGGGCACGAACGTCCGTGTCGGCGGCGACGACCTGGCCGCCCTGGGTGCCTACCTGACGGCCAACTCCTCGGCCTCGACGCCGTACCCGGTCCCGGCGGCGGACCGGATCACGATCGTTCAGTAGCTGATCCCGAGGACCGGGCTCGGGGGCTTCCGCTTCGTTCCCGAGCCTCGTTCCCGAGCCTCGTCCCCGAGCTGCGCCGTGAGACGAACGAGCCCCCACCCCTCGCAGTCGCCGAGTCGGGTGGGGGCTCGTTCGCGGGAGCCTGTCAGGCATTGTCGCTCATGGGGTGTCGGTCCATGGGGTGTCGGTCAGGACATGTCCGGCGGAGCCGTCGGAGCCCCCGGAAGCCGTACGGTCGCGATCGTGCCGCCGCCCGCCGCGGGGTGCAGCGACACCTCGCCGCCGCACTGCTGGACCGTGCGGGCCACGATGGACAGGCCGAGGCCCGAGCCCGGGAGGGCCCGCGCGTCAGGGGAACGCCAGAAGCGGTCGAAGACGTGCGGGAGTTCGTCGGTGGGGATGCCGGGGCCGTGGTCGCGCACGGTCAGTTCGCCGTCCTTCAGCCGGACGTCGACGGTGCCGCCCCCGGGGCTGAACTTCACCGCGTTGTCGAGGATGTTCACGATCGCCCGCTCCAGCGCGGAGGGCTCCGCCCGGACGAACCAGGGCTCCAGATCGGCCGTGATCGTCAGCTCCGGGCCGCGCAGCCGGGCCCTGCGCAGGGCCGCTTCCACGGTGTCCTGGAGTGCCACGACCTCCACCCGGTCGGCCGGGTGTCCCGCGTCCGAACGCGACAGCGTCTGCAGGTCGCCGATCAACGCCGCCAGTTCGGTCATCTGCGCCGTCACCGAGGCGAGCAGCGCCTTGCGGTCCGCCGGGGGGATCGGGCGGCCGATCTCCTCGCTGCGGGTGAGGAGTTCGATGTTCGTACGCAGGGAGGTGAGCGGAGTCCGCAGCTCGTGCCCGGCGTCGGCGATGAGCTGCTGCTGCAACTCGCGGGAACTTGCGAGGGAGGCGGTCATCGAGTTGAACGAACGGGAGAGCCGGGCGATCTCGTCGTCGCTCTCCTCGTCCACGGGGATGCGGATGGTGAGGTCCTCGGTACGGGCGACGTGCTCGACGGCGTCCGTCAACTCGTCGACGGGGCGGAGACCGGCGCGCGCCACCCAGAGCCCGGCCGCCCCGGCGCCGACCACTCCGATGCCGCCGACGAGCAGGAGCACCAGGGCCAGCTCGTTGAGCGTGGAGTTGGTGCCCTTGAGGGGGACGGCGTACATGGTCGCGGCGTCCGGGACGATCGAAGTCGTGCCGTTCTGATCGCCAATGGTCAGGGGGACCGTCAGAACCCGTACGGGGTTGCCCTTGGTGTCGCTGCCGTCGCGGAAGATGCCGTGGCCCGCGACCGGGTTCTTGGCGAAGTCGGTGTCGCTGCCGGTGACCTCGATCTTGCCCGGCGAGACGGGTGCGACGCAGGACTGACCGTTCGCGGTGACCACCTGGAGGTAGGACTCGAACTGTGCCCGGAACCCCCCGGCGTCGGGCGGTGTCTGGCCGGACGGGTCGCTCGTGGAACTGTTGCAGTTGTTGATGGTGTTGGCGATGTTCCTGCCCTGCGGGCGGGTCGCCGACGACTGCAACTCATTGTTCAGCTCGTCGTACAGCTTCCCGCGCACGATGAACCAGCACGTCACCGAAACCGCCGCCACCGCGAACGCCACCGCCGCCGCCACCAGCAGGGCCAGTCGGGACCGCAGGGGCAGCGACCTGAATCTGCGCATCACTCCGCGCCGCCGGAGCGCAGTACGTACCCCACGCCCCGCACCGTGTGGACCAGGCGCGGCTCGCCGCCCGCCTCCGTCTTGCGGCGCAGGTACATGACGTAGACGTCGAGGGAGTTCGACGACGGCTCGAAGTCGAAGCCCCAGACCGCCTTCAGGATCTGTTCGCGGGTGAGGACCTGGCGCGGGTGGGCCAGGAACATCTCCAGCAGGGTGAACTCGGTGCGGGTGAGCTCCACCGGGCGCCCCGCACGGGTGACCTCGCGCGTCGACAGGTCCATGCGCAGGTCGCCGAAGGTCAGCGCGTCGTCCTCGACGACCGCACCCGCCGACGCCGCGTACGAGCTGCGCCGCAGCAACGCCCGGATGCGGGCGAAGAGTTCGTCGAGCTCGAAGGGCTTGACGAGGTAGTCGTCCGCCCCGGCGTCCAGCCCCGTGACCCGGTCACCGACCGTGTCACGGGCCGTCAGCATCAGGATCGGCGTGGTCGTGCCCGCGCCGCGCATCCGGCGGGCCGCGGTGAGACCGTCCATGCGGGGCATCTGGATGTCGAGGACGACCAGGTCGGGCTGGTAGGCCGTCGCCTTCTCCAGGGCGTCCGCGCCGTCGACCGCGACCTCGGTGTCGTACCCCTCGAAGGCGAGACTGCGCTTGAGTGCGTCGCGCACGGCCGGCTCGTCGTCGACGATCAGGATGCGCTGGGTTTCACGGTCGCCTTCGGCGGAGCTCATGGGTGTCGGGTTCCTCGGGTGGGATGGGTCGTGATCGGGTGCTTTCAGCCTCGCACGTTCCGGGCTGCCCCGGAATGGATCAGCTTCGTACGGTACGGCGGTGGCCGGAGGCCCGGCGCGGGGCGGGCCGGGAGACGGCGGGGGCCAGTTCCGGGGCGCGCCGTGCGGGCGTGTGCAGCTCGCGGGCGACCGCCAGGGCGAGGCCGAGTCCGGCCGGGTCGCCGACGGCCGCGGTGTGCGGGACGCGCTTGATCATCATGGCGACCTCCGGGGTCAGCTGTCGGAACCGCCGGCCCGCAGCGTGGCCAGGTCGGACTTGACGGTGTTGATCGGGATGGCGAAGCCGAGGCCGACGCTGCCCGCGCTCGACGAGGACGACGAGGAGTCCGAAGCGGCCGAGTACATCGCGGAGTTGATGCCGACGATGTTGCCGTTCATGTCGATGAGGGCGCCGCCGGAGTTGCCCGGGTTGAGCGAGGCGTCGGTCTGCAGGGCCTTGTACGTCGTCGTGGAGGAGCCGGTGTCGCCGTTGAACTGGCGGCCGCCGAACTCGAACGGCCACTGGCCGCTGCCGCCGCCCTGCTGTTGCTGCTGGCCCTGGCTCTCGTCGGTGGAGACGGTCACGTCACGGTCGAGGGCGGAGACGATGCCGCTGGTGACGGTGCCGGTCAGGCCCTCGGGGGAGCCGATCGCGACGACCTGGTCACCGACCTGGATGCCGTCGGAGTCGCCGAGCGTGGCCGGCTTCAGACCGGACGGCGCGTTCTCCAGCTTGATCAGCGCGAGGTCCTTCTTGCTGTCGGTGCCGACGGTCTTCGCGGTGTACGACTTGCCGTCGTTCAGCTGGACCTTGATCTCGGAGGCGCCCGAGATGACGTGGTTGTTGGTGACGATCTCGCCGCCGGTCGTGATGATCACGCCCGAGCCGGTGGACGAGCCCGCGTTCGAGGTCGCGCTGATCTCGACGATGCTCGGGCTGACCGCCTTGGCGACGCCGGAGACCGTGCCCCGCTGGCTGGTGGGCACCACGCTGGTGCTGCTGGTGCTGCTGGAGGCGACGGTGTCGTTGCCGGTCAGCTCCTGGAAGGCGTACGCGGTGCCGCCGCCGATGGCCGCGGCGACGATGGCCACGGCGGCGAGCAGGGCGAACGGCCCCTTGGCCCGTCGCTTGGCGGTGGCGGCCGCGCGGGGCTCCGGGTGGCCGGGTGCCGTCGTGGCGAACGCCGCGGTGGAGCCGACGGGGTCGGGATCGGGGTAACCGGCGTACGGGTCCGCGCCGTGGCCGCCGTTCCCGCCGCCGCCACCGTGGCCGGAGCCCGGCCAGACGGTGGTGCCCGGCTCGACGTGGACCGGCGCGGCCGGGTCGTACGCCGGCGGTGGAGGCCACTCGGGGTTCACGGAGGAGGGATGCGACTGCTGCTCGGGGTACGCGGACCCGTGGTCGTCGCCCTGGGGGTACTCGCCGCTGCGGCGGAAGCTGTCGGTCATGAAATAAGACTGTCCCCGGATCATGAGAGCTCCCTGAGTGGTCCCTGAGAAGCCCGACAGAACCTCGTATGCCCGATATAAAGATGCTTCCTGCGAGTCTCCTGCGAACCCCCTGCGAGTTCTCTGTGTGATCCCCGGTGCGTCTCGGTGTGCCCGGAGCCGACCGCGGCCGCCCGCCGGAGCGTTCGGGACGGCCCCCGTCACCCGGACCGTCCCGCTCCGGCGAACGGCAGGTTGCGCCCGGGTGATGTCCTGGAACGCCCGGGACGAACACTCGTCCGACCGCCGTGAAGGGCGTGTGTCGAGGGGCGGGTGAGGCCTACGATTTCCGGGCCGGAGGGGGGCTCCGCGGTTACGCCCGATGTCGATGCAAGCGATTGCCGTCGACGATCGGGCCGGTGCGTCGTATGCCCTTCTCGGGCCTCTGACGAAGAAGACAGCACACGCACCCACACCAGGAGTCCTGAGTGATACCTGCCCTGCGCGACCGCTGGAGACGCCCCGCCACGGCGTTGCCGACGGCCGCTCTCGCGCTGGCGCTGACCTGCGCCGGCGCCCTCGCGGCGCAGCCCGCCACCGCGGCCGACAACCCGGCCGGACTGCCCGACGCGAGCGTCGCCCAGTCCACGGCGGCGCCCGCGCCGACCGCCTCCGACAAGGAGTTGCGCCACCGCGTCGTCGAGGCCGCCAAGACCCAGGCGACCCCCGACACGGCTCCCAAGAAGACGCCGTTCATCATCGGCGGCACCGAGACGACGATCTCCTCCGCGCCGTGGATGGTCCAGCTCTCCTATTACGACAGCACGGCTCAGGTCGGCTACTTCTGCGGCGGCACCCTCGTCGCCCCGAACAAGGTCCTGACGGCGGCCCACTGTGTCGCGGGTCTGGACTGGACGGACAACGGCGCGGTGGTCGCCGGTGCCACGGGTCTGCTGGACGACACCAACGGCACCGTCGCGGGCGTCTACCGCCAGTGGAACCACCCGCACTTCAACGACTCGACCCTCCAGAACGACATCGCGGTCCTCACCCTGGACCGTCCTCTGGAGCAGCAGTGGCAGAAGCTGGTGGCCGCGGGCGACAGCGCCTCGTACAGGGCCGGCAACTCCGCCACCGTCTACGGCTGGGGCCTGACCTCCGGCGCCACGGACGCCGACCTGTCGGCGAACCTGCGCAAGGTCACCCTGCCGCTGGTCTCCGACTCCACCTGCAACAGCGCGATGAACTCGGTCCTCGGCGAGGACGACTTCGTCGAGGGCTCGATGTTCTGTGCGGGCACCCCGGCGACCGGCGTGGACGAGGGCACCAAGAGCCCGTGCAACGGTGACTCCGGCGGTCCGGTGATCGTCGGCGGCAGGGTCGTCGGCATCGTCTCGTGGGGTGTCTCCGGCTGCACCGCGAAGGGCGCCTACCCGGTGTTCACCAAGGTGTCCTCGTACACCTGGGCGGCCCAGCCCCGCATCGACGACACGGACCTGACCTTCGACGGCCGCGCCGACCTGCTGGAGCGGACGCCTTCCGGCGGCCTGTTCGAGCAGGACAGCAAGGGCACCTCGCTCGCCGCCCGTGCCTACCAGGGCAACGGCTGGCAGAACGCCAGCTGGGTCCTCCAGGCCGATCTGGACCGGGACTTCTACCAGGACCTGATCGAGCGCGACAAGAACGACGGCAAGCTCTACCGCAGCTACCTGAACCACGGCACGGGCCAGTTCGAGTGGATGCAGATCAGCTCGGTTTGGGGCGGCTACAAGTCGTACGCCGTCCCCGGTGACCTGACCGGTGACGCCCGCCCCGACCTGGTCGCGGTGGACTCCGACGGTTCGGTCTACCTCTACCCGGGCAAGGGCAACGGCCAGTTCTACGGCCGGGTCAAGATCGTCGACAAGGCGTGGAGGAACGTCAAGATCTTCGGCCACGGCGACCTGTCCGGTGACGGCCGTGCCGACCTGCTGGTCCGCAACAGCTCGGGCGTCCTGTACCTCTACCGGGGCACGCAGGTCGAGAAGACCCCGTTCTCCGCGCGCATCCAGGCTCGTACGGGCTGGAACTTCACCGCGAACGTGGCTGACGGCGACGTGACCGGTGACGGTATCGCCGACGTCGTCGCCCGCGACTCGGGCGGCACGCTCTGGCTCTACCCCGGCACCGGCAAGGCTTCCAGCAGCCTCTTCGGCAGCCGCAAGAGCCTCGGCACGGGTTTCAACCAGTACAACCTGCTGTTCTAGTTCCTACCTGGCCCACTGCTGCAAACAGAGATCCCCGCGCCCCCTCAGGGGCGCGGGGATCTCCGCGGTCCGTGCGTGCGTGCGGCGGCGTCGGGCCCGCCGAGCGGGGTCTACTCGCAGCCGCAGGAGTGGCGTACCACCAGGCGTGAGGGGAACAGCTTCAGCCGCTCGCGGCGGGACCCCGGCACCCGCAGCCCGTCGTCCAGTACGAGGTCCACGGCCGCGCGGGCCATCGCCGAGCGGTCCGATGCGATCGTTGTCAGAGGAGGGTCGGTCAGGGCCGCTTCCTTGACGTCGTCGAACCCGGCGACAGCCAGCTGACCCGGCACGTCGATGCGCAGCTCGCGCGCGGCCCGCAGCACACCGATGGCCTGGTCGTCCGTGGAGCAGAAGATGGCCGGCGGCCGGTGCGGTCCGGCGAGCAGCTCCAGGCCGACCTGGTAGGCGTCGTAGCGGTTGTACGGGGCCTCGAAGAGGCGCCCCTCGGTCGGCTTGCCGGCCTCCTGCATGGCGCGCCGCCAGCCCTCGACGTGGTCGGAGACGGGGTCGCCGACGGCGGGCGTCTCGGCCGTACCGCCGAGACAGGCCACGTACTCGTACCCGTGCTCCAGAAGGTGCCGGGTGGCGAGCTGGGCGCCCCCTATGTCGTCGGTGACGACGGCCACGTCGTCGATCGCCTCGGGGCGTTCGTGGAGGAGCACCACACGGGCGTCCCACGCGTCGATCTCGGCGGCCGCGTGGTCGTTCAGCGCGTGGCTGACGAGGATCAGTCCGGAGACCCGCATGCCGAGGAAGGCGCGCAGATAGTGGACCTCGCGCTCGGCGATGTAGTCGGAGTTGCCGACCAGCACCATTTTTCCGCGCTCGGCGGCGGCCTGTTCGACCGCGTGCGCCATCTCCCCGAAGAAGGGCTGGCGCGCGTCCGGCACGATCAGGCCTATGAGCTCGGTCTTCCGCGATGCCATGGCCTGGGCGACCCGGTCGGGCCGGTACCCCAGCTCCTTGATCGCGGCGAGAACGCGCTCGCGCGTGGCCGGGGCGACCGGCCGGGGTCCGTTGTTGATGACATAGCTGACGACGGCGGTGGACGTACCCGCCAGTCGCGCTACATCATCCCTAGTCACCTTGGCCACGCGCGGAGTCTACGCGGATGGACCTACCTCTGGGCAGGGCGTACGGCGGCTTCCTGCGGCTCCACGGCGGCCTCGGCCGGGGCGGCGCTGTCCAGGTGCGCCGTCTCGTCCGCATCCTCCGGCTTTGGCTGGGCCGCCTTGGCCTTCGCCCCGTCCGCGGCGCGGTCCACCTTCTCGGGGGTAACGAATCGATAACCGACGTTCCGGACGGTTCCGATCAGCGACTCGTGCTCGGGTCCGAGCTTCGCGCGCAGCCGCCGTACGTGGACGTCGACCGTCCGCGTACCGCCGAAGTAGTCGTAGCCCCAGACCTCCTGGAGCAGCTGGGCGCGGGTGAAGACGCGGCCCGGGTGCTGCGCCAGGTACTTCAGGAGCTCGAACTCCTTGAAGGTGAGATCGAGGACCCGGCCCTTGAGCTTGGCGCTGTACGTCGCCTCGTCCACGGAGAGGTCGCCGTTGCGGATCTCCATCGGGGAGTCGTCGTTGACGATCTGCTGGCGGCCCATCGCGAGCCGCAGGCGGGCCTCGACCTCGGCCGGACCGGCCGTGTCGAGGAGGACGTCGTCGATGCCCCAGTCGGCGGTGACGGCCGCGAGGCCGCCCTCCGTCACGACGAGGATGAGTGGACAGCCGGGTCCCGTGGAGCGCAGCAGCTGGCACAGGCTGCGGACCTGCGGGAGATCACGTCGTCCGTCGATCAAGATGACGTCGGCACCTGGGGTGTCGACGAGAGCTGGGCCTTCCGCCGGAGCCACGCGCACGTTGTGCAGCAGCAGGCCGAGAGCGGGAAGCACCTCCGTCGACGGCTGAAGGGCATTGGTCAGGAGCAACAGAGAACTCATCGCGCCTCACCCACTTGGGTCGTCCTGCCTTCGTGCACGGTTCGCTCGCCCATAACGTCTGGTTCCTCCTCGGTCCCTGCGAGGACGTTTACGGCACTGCCCTGTACGTGCGGTTCCCGCGCCCCTGGGATCCGCTGTGCGTCCGAGGCCCGTACACCTGCGGTTTCCCGCTTCGTATACAACGCTTCCGAAAGCACAAAAGGACCCGGGGGCTACTCTGCCCGAGTCCTCATGCCCAGCAGAATAGCCCACATGAGCTCAGGTCCGGCAGGTCAAGTGACGCGATCTTTCAAGAGTCCACGCCTTGAGACAACGTCGCGCACCCCTTTGCGGAAGTTTCTGCGCACGGTCGACGGGGTGACGATCGACGCCGCCTACGACCCCGGAACGGAGTCGTCGGGTGACCTTGCGTTCATCGTCGCACACGGATTCACGGGTGATCTGGACCGTCCGCACGTCCGCCGCGCTGCCGGCGTCCTCGCCCGCGGCGCGGCGGTGGTCACCTTCTCCTTCCGTGGTCACGGCGGATCGGGCGGCCGTTCGACGGTCGGCGACCGCGAGGTCCACGATCTGGCGGCCGCGGTCGCCTGGGCGCGTGAACTCGGGCACACCCGGATCGTGACCGTCGGCTTCTCGATGGGCGGCTCGGTGGTGCTGCGGCACGCCGCGCTGTACGGGGAGAAGGGGCCGGGGCCAGGTGGTGAGCCGGGGCCCGGCCGGGAGCACGAGGGGCGCACAGGGGCGCATACGGACGTGGTGGTTTCGGTGAGCGCACCGGCCCGTTGGTACTACCGGGGTACGGCCCCTATGCGGCGGGTGCACTGGCTGGTAACCCGCCCGGAGGGCCGGATCGTGGGCCGGTTCGGTCTGCGGACCCGGATCCACCACCGCGACTGGGACCCGGTGCCGGAGTCCCCGGTCGAGTGCGTCCCGCACATCGCGCCGACCCCGCTCCTCATCGTCCACGGCGACCAGGACGGCTACTTCCCCCTCGACCACCCGCGCATGCTGGCCGAGGCCTCCGGCGGCCACGCCGAACTGTGGCTGGAGCACGGCATGGGGCACGCCGAGAACGCCGCCGCCGACGACCTGCTCACCCGGATCGGGGACTGGGCCGTCACCCACGCGGGCTAGCCTGACGGGGTTCACGCAAACAGACGCGCGGACACCACACACCAGATCGCTGATTGAGGAACGAGATGGCAAAGGGCACGGTGCGTTACTGGGCCGCCGCCAAGGCCGCGGCAGGCGTCGACGACGAGCCGTACGACGCGGGCACGCTCGCCGAGGCACTCGACGCGGCCCGCGAACGACACCCCGGCGAACTCGTCCGCGTCCTGCGGCGATGCTCGTTCCTGATCGACGGTGATCCCGTGGGGACCCGCGGGCATGAGACGGTACGGCTGGCCGAGGGCGGCACGGTCGAGGTGCTCCCGCCGTTCGCAGGAGGGTGAGCGAGACGATGAGCAACCAGCCGTACGAGGGTCGGCACGAGGGGTACGACCCGTATCAGCAGCCCCAGCAGCAGGAGCCCCAGCAGCAGCCCGAGTGGCCGCAGCACACCCAGCAGTGGGAGGGGCGGACCTGGGAGACGCAGGCGCAGACGCCGGTCCCCGCGGCGGACACGTATCTGCCTCCGCAGGGGTACCAGACGTACAGCGAGCCCCAGGGGTACGGCGGCGTCGTGGGCGCGCCCCTGCCCCCCGAGGCTCCGGCACAGCCGTGGACCCCGGCACACCCGCCGGCCGCCGATGCGGCATCCGGCGCCGGCGGGACCCTTCCCGAGAGCGCGAGCGAGGCCGCCGGGTACGGGCCCGCGACCGTCATCGGCCAGAGCCGGATCACCGACGCCCAGCGCGCCCGCGCCGAGGGTCGGTCGCCGATCATCGAGCCGGGGATGCAGCCGGCCGCGCTGACGGCGCTGCTCGCGCTGCTGCTCTCCGGGGCGGCGGCGATCGGGGAGTACGCGCTCGTCGTCCCCCTCGTCCTGCTCCAGGCCGTCACGGCGGCGGGCTGGTTCCGGCTGAACGGGATGTGGCCCGCCCGGCAGGGCATCGCGCTGGCGTTCCTGGGCGCGGTGACCGCCGACGTGGCACTGCTCGCGGCCGGCCGGGAGAACGCGCCCGCCGCGATCCTCGGCACCCTCGGTGTGTGGGTCCTGCTGACCCTCGTGCTGCAGTTGCGCAGTCACGCCGACCCGGACACCCGGATGTACGGCCTGATGGCGACCGTCGTCTCCGCGGCTCTGTCGATCATCGCGGCCGGGTATCCGGCGGCCGAGCCGGACGCCGTGACGGTGGGCGCCGCCGCGGTCGCCGTGGCGATCCTGGCCCGCGCGCTGCCGCTGCCCACGGCGGCCTCCGTGGTCGTCGCGCTGCTGGCCGCCGCGGGCGCCGGTATCGCGGTCGGCGGGATGACGGACCTGGGCACACAGGGCGCCTTCCTGGGCCTCGGCGCGGGTGCCTGCGCGCTGATCGGGCACCGGGTGGCGAGCTACGACTACCCCTCCCGGTTCGTCCACTTCACCGCGGGCGTGGCACTGCCGCTGGCCGCCGCCGCCCCGGCGGTCTACCTGCTGGGCCGAGCGCTGGGCTGATCGCCGATCCCGTCGGCCGGATCCCGTCGGCCGGATCCGGGCGTCGGGCCGCGCCTATCGTCACAGGTGATCGACAACTACCTTCAAGGGCCCCCGATTTGGGGGCCCTTCGGGGTTAGGCTCGCGCTCGGCGGCCACTCGGCCGTTCAGACGGGGCCGTCCCAGGTGGGGGAACATCGAGCATGCGCGCACTGCGAATAACCCTGATTCTCGCAATCGTTCTCGGCGGTCTTTTCGTGCTCGCCGACCGGGTTGCGGTCGGGTTCGCGGAGGACGAGGCGGCCGGCCGGATCAAGAGCACCGAGGGCCTCGCGACCACCCCCGACGTGTCCATCGGGGGCTTTCCGTTCCTCACCCAGGTCGTCGGCGGTGAACTCGACGACGTGAAGATCGGCATCAAGAGCTACGAGGCGTCGACGGGCGGCACGGGCTCCTCCGCCGGCACCATCCGTATCGACGACCTCAACGCCGAGATGCACGGCGTCGCCTTCAACGGTGACTACAGCTCCGCCACCGCCGGCAGCGCCACCGGCAGCGCGTCGATCTCGTACGCCGAACTGCTCAAGGCCGCGAAGTCCGGCCCCGCGGACGTGGCGCCCGGCGTCGAGGCCCAGGTCATCGGCCTCTCCGACGGCGGCAACGGCAAGATCAAGGTCACCGTCTCGGGAACTGTCCTCGGCACCAAGCTCCCCGAGCCGGTCTCGGTGCTCAGCTCGGTCACCGTCTCCGGCGACACCGTGAAGGTGCACGCCGACTCGCTGCCCAAGCTGGGCGTCCAGCTCGCCGAGGGCCGGATCCGCTCCATCACCGACTTCCAGCAGAAGATCGAGCAGCTGCCCGGCGGCATCAAGCTCGACAAGGTCGAGGCGGCCCCGGGCGGTGTCGAGATCTCGGTGAAGGGTTCGGACGTCAGGCTGGTCGGGTAGAAGGCACTCCTGCCGGACCAGGCCCGTAGAAGTCCTAC
The DNA here is from genome assembly GCF_042871525.1 of Streptomyces sp. NPDC005784. Taxonomy (NCBI): domain Bacteria; kingdom Bacillati; phylum Actinomycetota; class Actinomycetes; order Kitasatosporales; family Streptomycetaceae; genus Streptomyces; species Streptomyces sp. NPDC005784. Next base: position 151,405 of record NZ_JBIAIQ010000019.1, on the reverse strand, counting down.
CGAACCGTGAAGTCCTACCGAAAGAAGTCCTGCCGAACCGGTCCGGGCCGGTTCGGACCGGCCCGGGATGAAGATTCTGCCGGGAGGGTCCGGTGGAACGGCCCGGTGGAAGGCCCCGTCGGCGGGTGGCTGTCCGAAAGGCGAGACGGCCCCGTCCGTACCGCAGATGCGGCGGCGAATTGATGACCGATACAGACCCCCGGAATCCATGGGGACCGGGCCTCGACGGCGCCTGCGTATCACAATGCGGACGATCGCGTCTCAACATTCGACACGCCGGTGACATGCGCGCCTGTCCGTCCCTACGATCGGACCCATGAAGCGACAGGCGGACCTCACGAAGCGGCGGGCAGTAGACCTGTGCCGCGTCGCCGCCATGCTCTGTCGCACCTTCTGAGCGGAAGCCTTCCCGCCTTCCGCGAGCCGGGCCCCTGGACCTCTCTTGTCCGGGCCACCATTGCGCCGCGCAGCCCTCACCGGCATGCAGCACCGCGCACCCTCTCCAACGCACCACCCCGCCGCAACTGCCCCGGAGGAGAACGAGCATGAGCCGCAGCGACGTCCTGGTAGACGCCGATTGGGTCCAGGACCACCTGGACGACCCGAACGTGGCCGTCGTCGAGGTCGACGAGGACACGTCGGCGTACGAGAAGAACCACATCAAGAACGCCATCCGGATCGACTGGACCAAGGACCTCCAGGACCCGGTCCGCCGTGACTTCATCGACCAGGAGGGCTTCGAGAAGCTCCTCTCCTCGAAGGGCATCGGCAACGACACGCTGGTCGTCCTCTACGGCGGCAACAACAACTGGTTCGCGTCCTACGCCTACTGGTACTTCAAGCTCTACGGCCACGAGAACGTGAAGCTGCTCGACGGCGGCCGCAAGAAGTGGGAGCTCGACTCCCGCGACCTGGTCGACGGCTCGCAGATCCCCGACCGCGCCGCCACCGCCTACAAGGCCAAGGCCCAGAACACCTCGATCCGCGCCTTCCGCGACGACGTCGTCGCCGCGATCGGTTCGCAGAACCTGGTCGACGTCCGGTCGCCCGACGAGTTCAGCGGCAAGCTGCTCGCCCCGGCGCACCTGCCGCAGGAGCAGTCGCAGCGTCCGGGCCACGTCCCGAGCGCCCGCAACATCCCGTGGTCGAAGAACGCCAACGACGACGGCACCTTCAAGTCGGACGACGAGCTCAAGGAGCTCTACGCCGCCGAGCAGGTCGACCTCGCCAAGGACACGATCGCCTACTGCCGCATCGGTGAGCGTTCCGCGCTCACCTGGTTCGTGCTGCACGAGCTCCTCGGTGTGCAGAACGTCAAGAACTACGACGGCTCCTGGACCGAGTACGGCTCCCTCGTCGGCGTGCCGATCGAGCTCGGCGCCAACAAGTAACCCTCAAGGCCTGAAGGACGGAATCGAAATATGTGTGGAGCGAAGGCCGGCGGCCCCGACGCCTCGACGATCAAGCCCGGTGAGACCACGATCCAGGGTCAGGTGACCCGCGACGGCGAGCCGGTGACGGGCTACGTCCGTCTCCTGGACTCGACCGGCGAGTTCACGGCGGAGGTCCCCACCTCCGCGACGGGTCAGTTCCGCTTCTACGCGGCCGAGGGCACCTGGACCGTCCGCGCGCTGGTCCCCGGTGGCACCGCCGACCGCACGGTCGTCGCCCAGACGGGCGGCCTCGCCGAGGTCGCGATCGCCGTCTGAACGGCGGACCGCCGTCCGTGACGGCAGTCGACTGAACGGCCGAAGGGCCGCACCCCCGGGGGTTGGACGCTTACCGGATCGGGGTGCGGCCCTTCGGCTTGCCCTCCTCGCCCGCCCCGGCACCCGTCCCCGCCCCGCAGGGGTCGCCGACACTGCGCCGGACGGGTTGTCCGGGCCTACGCTGGTGGTATGTACGCGCGCAGGCGTCATCTGTACTTCGCCATGATGGGGACGTGCATCGTGCTGTTCGTCCTCGCCTGGGGAGTCGTACGGCTGTGGTCGGTTCCCGTGGCCGTCGGAATGTGTGTGGTGGCCATGCTGATACCGCCGGTGGCCGCGATGGTGGCCAACCGGCGGGGGCCGGAGGACCGATGGTGGGACGACCCGTCCGGGGACCCGAAGTCCGACGAGTGGTGGGACGAGCTGGACGGCAAGAAACGACGGCAGCAGTAGAGCGGCAGCACTGAAAACGGCGGCGGAAGCAGGAGCGGAAAAGGCGTCTATGTCGCGTACGAGGTTGTCCACCGTGGTGCTCGACGCGCCCGACGCCCATGAACTGGCCGACTTCTACCGGAGGCTGCTCGGATACGAGGTGCGCGCCGAGGAGCCCGAGTGGGTGCTCATCGGCCCGCCGTTCGGCGGGGTCGCGCTCGCCTTCGAGACCGAGCCGCTGTACACACCGCCGGTATGGCCCGCGGGCCCCGGTGACCAGCGGATGATGCTCCATCTCGACATCGAGGTCGACGACCTGGCCGAGGAGACCGTCCACGCCGTCGAGCAGGGTGCCCGGCTGGCCGACCATCAGCCCCAGGAGGACGTACGGGTGCTGTTCGACCCGGCGGGCCACCCCTTCTGTCTCTGGGTGGACACGCGCGGCCGGCGCAGACGCGGTCAGTAGGGCCGCGGCGCGGTCGGCGGAGGCGCGGGCCCTGCCCGCGGAGCCGTGCGGACGGCGTCAGTAGACCAGCGCCTGCGTCCCGTCCGCCATCGCCTCCTGCACGAACACCTGCGCACCCGCGATCCGTACGCCCTCCAGGACGTCCTTCTCCGTGATGTCGCGCCGGGCCGCGCACTGGGTGCACAGGGTGATGCGCCCGGCCGCCAGGATCGAGTCGATCAGATCGGGCAGCGGCGCCGCGTGCGGCAGCTCGAACTCGGCGGCGCGGCCCGGCAGCGCGAACCACGCGGACTCGCCGGTCAGCCAGAGAGAGACCTCGACGCCACTGGCCACGGCCACCGCCGCGACGGTGAACGCCTGTGAGCAGCGCTCCGGGGCATCGGCCCCCGCCGTCACCTTGATCACGAGCTTGTTCGCCATGACCGCCATGGTATTCCGAATCGTGATCAACGTCCGGGCAACCCCATGCGTGAGCCATGGGTCTCCTGTGCACGCGGATACGGAATCCGTGCTTCACGTTCGTGGGGGGACGTCTTGGTAGTACCCGAAGGATCCGAAACACCGGAAAGACCGGGCGTGCCCGAGGTTGCGCCGATTACTGATTCCGGTACGACACCTCGTGCTCCCGTACAGCCCGCGGAGTCCGTGCCGGCCGAGGAATCCCCGGCGTCGGTGTCGACCCCGGTGCTGACCGCGGCAGCGGCGGAGCCGGATGAACCCGCGGCGTCCGCCGAGCAGTTGGCTCCGGTGATGTCCGAGTCCGCCGAGGCGGAATCCTCGGTCGAGGCGGATGACGCTCCGTCAGTGCCGCGCGTCCGTCGGCGCGGTCGTACGACTCTGCTCATCGCCACGGCCGCCGTGCTGGGTCTCGTCGCCGGTACCTGCGCCGGATACCTGGTCCAGGCCGACCGCGCGCCCACCGAACTGCCCTCGCTGTCGCAGCCGGTGGTCGCCCAGGCCAAGGGCCCCGGCCCCGAGCCGCTGTCCGCCGCCCAGGACCACCGGGTGAAGACGGACGGCGATCTGCGCAAGCTGCTGCTTCCCCGGCCGAAGGGCGCCAAGGTGCCCGACTGGGCGCCGGAAAGGGACGGCTGGCTGGACCTGGCCGTCTACGCGGGTGAACTGGAGCACTCGGACCGGGTGTTCGGCGACCTCGTCACGGCGGAGTTCCGGCGGGCCGCCGGCGTCACCTGGACGGTGGGCAGCACCTACAACGCCAGCGTCCGGCTGGTGCAGTACCGCCAGGAGGAGAACCTCAGCGCCTCGGACCAGGCGGGCGGGTGGGACGTGGACGACACCAGCAGCTGGCCCGTCCCCGGTGCGAGCGACGGCATGGTCTACCTCTTCAAGCCGGAGAGGAAGGCCGGCTACCTGCCGCTCTACAAGGCGCAGGCGACGGCCTCGCGCGGTGACATCGCCATGGAGATCTGGATCTACGACTCCAAGCCGATCCCGAAGTCGAAGATCATGGACCTGGCCAAGCGGCAGATGGAGCGGCTGTGAACGAGCGATCTGCGAACCCGGAGGACGCGGAACCCATGAAGCCCGTGGAGCCCGCTCCGGCGCCGGCCGCGTCCGAGCCGGTAGTCCCCGAGCCGGTAGTCCCCGAGCCGGTAGTCCCCGAGCCGGTAGTCCCCGAGCCGGCGGTCCCCGAGCCGGCGGTCCCCGAGCCGACGGCGACGGCGGCAGTGGCCGTGCCGGAGTCGGCCCTGCCCGGGTCCGTCGTGCCGGAAGCGGTCACCGCTGAACCCACTCCCGGCAAGAAGCCCGTCCGGCGTGGCCGTATCGCCGCCGTCGCCGGTGCCGTGCTGCTCGTCGGGGCCGTCATCGCGGGCAGCGCCTACACCGTGGTGACCGTCCAGGACGCCGACCGTGCCGCGGGCGCGCCCACCTGGAAGTTCCCGAAATCGGAGAAGCACGAGGTCAAGACGCCGAAGGCCGCCTCGCCCCTGGCCGCCGTGCTCGTGCCGTACGACGACAGCTGGAGCCGCGGTCCGGACATCGCCGAGTTCGGCTCCGACGCCGCGCTCAGCGGGGGCGAGGCCACCGCCCTGCGCAAGGAGTCGATCCGCGGTCTGCCCCGCTCCCAGCGGCGGCGGATCGAGAAGCAGATCGACAAGCAGCACACCAAGGGCATCGCGATGCGCAGCTACCTGAGCACGTCGAACGCCGGAGACTCCACCCTCTACGCGTCCCATGCGTTCACGGTGAGCATCGAGCTGGTCCAGATGGAGGACAAGGCCGCGATCCGGAACAGGTCCACGTTCCAGAACGAGTTCCTCGACGCCCTCAAGATCTTCCGTGCCGGACCGAAGATCGAGGGCCACAAGAACGCCAAGTGCTTCCTGCCGCCCAAGGACAAGGAGGAGAAGCTCGACATGATGATCTGCTCCGCCTACCAGGGCGACGTACAGGTCAGCGTCACCGCGTACGCGGCGAAGCCGATGAACACCAAGGGGGTCGCGCAGCTCCTCCGTGAGCAGCTCGACCGTATCCAGGAGCCGGGGGAGGCGGTATGACCGAGCAGACGACAGAGGTCGGCCAGACGACGTCGGCCGAGCAGACGACGGTGGTCGAGCAGACGGCACCTGCCGAGCGGACCGAACCGGAAGCCGTACCGCAGACCGAGCCGCAACCCGACTCGCGGGCGGCGGAGCCGCCGGCCGTCACACCGCCGGCAGGGCCGGAGGCCGCGGTGAGCCCGCTGCCCGAGGAGCCGTCCGCAGGCGCCGAGGTCATCGCGGCCGACGAGCCCCAGGTACCCCCGGTCAAGGTCAAGAAGGACCGCCGGGTGCTGCGCGCCGTCCTGCGCTGGACCGCCGCCACCGTGGTCTTCGCGGCGGTCGGCTCGTCCGTCGCGTACGGCATCGCCGGCATGGAGCGCACCGACGTACCCGGTCTGGCGACGCAGGCCGACGGGCGCTGGGACTACCCGACGATCACCAAGCCGCCGCTGCCGTCCGGCAGTCCGGGCCCGTTCGCCTCGTCGAACAAGGCCGGCACCCACTACGCCGACCTGCGCAAGCTGCTCCTCCCGGCGCCGAAGAACGCCAAGGCCGATGCGGCCCTGCGCGGTGACGACGGCTGGCTGGCGCAGAAGACCTTCCTGGCGCAGTACGCCGAGCCGCAGGCCCGGGAAACCCTCGGCGATCTGCTGACCGGCAGCGCCGTGCGGCACATCGCCGCGCGCGGCTGGACCGCCGCTGACGGCACGCACACACGGATCTACCTGCTCCAGTTCGACACCGCCGCCGTCGCGGAGGACCTGGCCTCCGCGCAGCTGACGAACTACGACTCCCCGCACTACGCGCTGCGCGGTGCCGCCCTGACCGAACGGGACGAGCAGTTCCCGGAGCGGGCCGCAGTCGACGAGATCACCCGGTACGCCTACACGGAGAGCAAGCCGTACGGCGCCGAACAGGTCCGTGAGGCGTATGTGTCGGCCGGGGACACCATCGCCCTCGTCGTGCAGTCCCGCAAGGGCTCCGCGTCGGCGGTTCCCTTCCAGCAGACGGTGGTTCTGCAGAGCCAGCTCCTCGGCTGAGGACCACGGCCGCGACAGGGCCTACCTGAAAGAGAGCGCCGGGCCCCAGCCGCGTAAGCTGGGGCCCGGCTTTTGTGTACCTCCCCAGTCCCGGCTCGCCCGGGCGGGGACCCGTTCCGCTCACCGAGGAGCACCCCGTGGAGATCTTCTTCGAAACCCTGCTGGCCTTGGTCTGCGTCGGCGTGCTCGCCTTCGCCGGACTGACCGTGAAGAAGCTGTACCAGGGCCAGCGCTGACCCCCATCAAGGAACTGCTCAGCTCATGATCGAGATCCCGTCGGACCTCCACAAGGACCTGGTCCCCCTTGTCTTCCTGCTCGGCGACTGGGCCGGAGTCGGTGTCTACGACTTCCCCGGCTCCGAGAAGTGCAACTTCGGGCAGGAGGTCAGTTTCACGCACGACGGGCGGGACTTCCTGGAGTACCGCTCGCACAGCTGGGTGCTCGACGCGGAGGGCGAGAAGGTCCGGCCGCTGGAGTCGGAGGCCGGTTTCTGGCGCGTCGACGCCGACCGCAAGGTCGAGGTCGTGATGACCCGCGACGACGGCGTCGTCGAGATCTGGTACGGCGAACTGGCCGACAAGAAGCCGCAGATCGACCTGGTCACCGACGCCGTGGCCCGTACGGCCGCCTCCGGTCCCTACACCGGTGGCAAGCGCCTCTACGGCTATGTGCACAGCGACCTCATGTGGGTCGGTGAGAAGCAGACCCCCGAGGTCGAGCTGCGCCCGTACATGTCCGGGCACCTGAAGAAGGTCGTCACCCCGGAGGACGTCGAGCGCTGGGCCAAGGACCTGCCCGACGACATGCCGGACGACGGGATCGCTTTCTTCAAGTAGGCCGCAGTCCGGTTCGTGAGCCGCCGTGCAGTTCATCAGGTCGGCTCCGACGGGAATGGTCCTAGACTTCCAGTGTGGTGAGCACCGACTGGAAGAGCGACCTCAGGCAGCGCGGCTACCGGCTGACGCCGCAGCGCCAGTTTGTCCTCGAAGCAGTGGACACCCTGGAGCACGCGACCCCCGACGACATCCTCGTGGAAGTGAGGAAGACGGCGTCGGGGGTCAACATTTCCACCGTCTACCGGACCCTGGAGCTCCTGGAGGAGCTCGGGCTGGTCAGCCATGCCCATCTGGGGCACGGCGCACCGACGTACCACCTGGCCGACAGGCACCATCACATCCACCTCGTCTGCCGCGACTGCGAGAACGTCATCGAGGCCGATGTCTCCGTCGCCACCGAGTTCACCGCGAAGCTCCGGGACACCTTCGGCTTCGAGACGGACATGAAGCACTTCGCCATCTTCGGACGCTGCAAGGACTGCCAGGCCCGGGAGAAGTGACCGCGCTGGACACCGGCGCAGGAGATCTCGGAATTGACCCCGTACGAGCACGGATGGTCATCCGGGATCACATTCGGCGATCACGCGGTCTCGGCGCAGAAATAAAATCGGCGACCGCGCGGTCGTAGTGTGTATGTCCATGAAGAGCTCCCTCCTGTCCCTGCCCGGCGCCGTTCCAGCCGAAGGCGTGGACGAAGGCGTCGCGGCCCACTACGGCGACCTGTTCCGTGAGCAGCGTGCCCTTGCCGACGGCATCGGCTTCGTGGACCTCTCGCACCGCGGAGTCGTCACCGTCACCGGCGACGACCGCCTCGCCTGGCTGCACCTGCTGCTCACCCAGCACGTAACCGACCTCCCGGCGGGCCGTGCCACCGAGGCGCTGATCCTCTCCGCGCACGGCCACATCGAGCACGCGCTGTACCTCGTGGACGACGGCACGACGGTGTGGATGCACACGGAACCCGACACCCAGGACGCGCTGATCGCCTACCTGGAGTCGATGAAGTTCTTCTACCGCGTCGAAGTCGCCGACCGCACCGCCGACTTCGCGGTCGTCGAGCTCCCGGCCGGTTCGATCGCCGAGGTCCCCGAGGGAGTCGTCGTCCGCGAGACGCCGTACGGCCGTGATCTCTTCCTCCCGCGCGCGGACCTGGACGCGTACGCCGCCAAGGCCGGCCCCGCGGCCGGTCTCCTCGCCCACGAGGCCCTGCGCGTCGAGCAGCACCGGCCCCGCCTCGGCTTCGAGACCGACCACCGCACCATCCCGCACGAGCTGGGCTGGATCGGTACCGCGGTGCACCTCCAGAAGGGCTGCTACCGCGGCCAGGAGACGGTCGCCCGCGTCCAGAACCTGGGCAAGCCCCCGCGCCGCCTGGTCTTCCTCCACCTGGACGGCAGCGAGGTCCTTCTGCCTCCGCACGGTACCGAGCTGCGCCTCGCGAGCGAGGACCCCGACGGCCGCAAGATCGGCTTCATCACCACGTCCGTACGCCACTACGAACTGGGCCCGATCGCCCTGGCACTCGTGAAGCGCAACGTGCCGCTGGACGCCCCGCTGATGGCGGACTCGACGGCGGCGGCGCAGGAGGTCGTGGTCGAGCCGTAGGGCTCGTAGCTCCGGGAGGGGTCATATCTCCCGGAGAGCTCGCACCTGTTGGGTGCTCACATCTCCAGAAGGACGGTGAACGGGCCGTCGTTCGTCAGCGAGACGCGCATTTGGGCGCCGAAACTGCCTGTGGCCACCGTGGCGCCCAGAGCGCGGAGTTGGGCGACGACCTCGTCGACGAGCGGCTCGGCCACCTCGCCGGGGGCGGCGGCGTTCCAGGTGGGGCGGCGGCCCTTGCGGGCGTCGCCGTACAGCGTGAACTGGCTGATGACGAGCAGTGGCGCGTCGATGTCGGAGCAGGACCGCTCGTCGGACAGCATCCGAACGGACCAGAGCTTGCGCGCGAGTTGGGCCGCCTTCTCCTTGGTGTCCTCGTGAGTGACCCCGACGAGGACGCACAGGCCCTCGCCGCTGATCTCGCCGACCGTCTCGCCGTCCACGACGACGCTCGCGCCGTCCACCCTCTGCACCACCGCACGCATGCGGACCATGATGCCGTGTCACGGCGCCATCGCGCGCCGCGGGCCCTTCGCGTGAATTCCAGGGGTATCCAACCCGCCATCTGGGGCTGATCGGGTCACTCAGTCACATAGCGACCATCCGGGGTGGCACCATGCGGGGTGTCGCGGTGCGTCCGTTGGGTGGACCGCTGTTCGAGGGGACGGTAGAGGCACATGAGCACATCGAGGACCGGGCAGCCCGGGGCCGTGTCATTGACCCGCACGAGCACACGGGCGGAAGGGATGGCGGCCCGGCCGCCGGTGCAGCGCACCGACAGCGGCCCGCCGGCGGCCGGCCCGGCCCGTTCCGACATCGTCCTCCTCCGGCTGCCCGAACTGCGGACGCTGCGCCGGGACGCCCAGCGGGACGAGGCCGACCTCAGTTATGTCCGGCGGCTGCTCCAGGGGCGTATCGACATCCTGCGCGCGGAGCTCGCGCGCCGCGGAGAGCGCCGGATGACCGGCCCGGCCTCCGGACACCTGTCGCTCGTGGACCGGGGGAACCCCTCCGTCGTCGAGCGGCTCTCGGAGATCCTGACGGACGCTCCGGCCCGGTACCGCTCCTCGGCCCGTCATGTGACGGTGGGCACGCCGCACGGCGAGCAGTACCGGGCGCTGGCCGCAGACATGCTCGCCGAGGTGGAGCTGTCGGACCTGGACGCCCGGACGGACGAAGAGCTGGTCGCGGGCCTTGGGCGGCTCGTCCGCTATGAGCAGCAGGTCTCCCGGCAGCGCCAGCAGCTTCAGCGCACGGCCGACGATTGCAGCGCCGAGATCGCCCGCAGGTACCGTGAAGGCGAAGCACAAGTAGACGACCTGCTCATGTGACGTGGCGGCCCCGGCGATCCCGGGGCCGAGGGGTGCGCCGGAATCCAGGGGCGCGCTTCCGCTCCGCGCAGGCGGGGGTGTGGACCGGGACACGACCCGGCCGATGCCTTCCGAGCGGGTCCCCGTTCCGGAAGGCCACCGCCGATGTCCGTAGCTCCCAGTACGCCCGAAGGCCCGCCCATACCCGACGCCACACCGGTCATACCAGGCGCAACCAGCACTCCTGCCACCTCTGGCACTCCTGCCACCTTCGTTACCCCCAGCCCAGCCGGTGTGCCTGGTGCGCCCGGCTCGACTCGTACGACCGGCGCCGCCCCTGCTCCCGGTGCAGCCGGCGTGCTTCCGGTTCTCGCCGAGGTCGTGCGGTCCGGCTTCGTCGAGGGCCGCCACCGCGGCAGCCTGGTGGTGCTGGCCGCGGACGGGACGGTCGAGCTGGCGCTCGGCGAGGTGACGGCGCCGGTCTTCCCCCGCTCGTCGAACAAGCCCATGCAGGCCGCGGGCGTCCTGCGCGCGGGCCTGGACCTGGCCGGGGAACGCCTCGCCCTCGCCGCCGCGAGCCACTCCGGCGAGACCTTCCACCGTGATCTGGTCCAGAAGATGCTCGTCGAGCACGGACTGACCGGCGGGCAGCTCCAGTGCCCGGTGGATCTGCCGCTGGACCCGGTGGAGGCCGAGACCTATCTCGCCTCCGGTGCCGTCCGCGACCGGGTCACCATGAACTGCTCGGGCAAGCACACGGCGATGCTCGCGGTGTGCCTGCAGCGCGGCTGGCCCACCGAGTCGTACCTCGATCCCGGGCACCCCCTTCAGCGGTTGATCCACTCCGTGATCGAGGAGAACGCCGGGGAGACCGTCGCCGCGGTCGGCACGGACGGCTGCGGGGCGCCCCTGATGGCCATCACTCTCACGGGTCTCGCCCGTGCCTTCCGCTCCTTCGTCCTCGCGGCCCCCGGCTCCGCCGAGCGCCGCGTCGCCGACGCCATGCGCACTCACCCCGAGTACGTCGCCGGTACCCGGCGCCCCGACACCTGGCTGATGCGCGAGATCCCGGGCGCCCTCTCCAAGATGGGTGCCGAAGCCGTCCAGGCGTTCGCGCTCCCCGACGGCCGTGCCCTCGCCTTCAAGATCGACGACGGCGGGGGTCGGGCACTGGGCCCCGTCCTGGCCCGCGCGCTCGGCCTGCTGGGCGTGGACGCGCCCGTGGTGACGAGGATCGGCAGCGCACCCCTGCTGGGCGGCGGCCGCGAGGTGGGCGAGATCCGGGCGGCTTTCTGAGGAGAGGACACGGTGGGCCGGGGACGTGCCCTGTAAGCGGCGGCGCGGGGCACCCTGCCAGGTCACGGGGAACTGCGCCGGGGCTCGCCCCGGGCTCGCATCCGTCCCGCGCCAACTTGCACCGGGCTCGTGCGGGCTTGAACCGTCCCGCACGGGCCCGCGCCCGTCCCGCAGCCCCGCAGTGGGCCCGCACCGGGCCGCACCGGGCGGGCACCGGGCCGCACCGGCCCACACCGGGCCGCGCCGGGCCGCGCCGGGCCGCACTGGGCCGCGCCGCACCGGGCTCGTGCGGGCTTGAACCGTCCCGCACGGGCCCGCACCCGTCCAGCAGCCCCGCAGTGGGCCCGCGCCGCGCCGCACCGCACCGGCCCGCACCGGGCCGTACCGGGCCACGCCGGGCCACGCCGGGCCACGCCGGGCCGCACCGCACCGCGCCGGCCCGCACCGCACCGGGCCGGCACCGCACCGCGCCGGCACCGCGCCGCACCGGGCTCACCGGCCCGCACCGCCCGCCCCGGGTGCGGGTGCCGAGGGTTCTGGGTGGAGCCCTGGGTGCAGATGCCGTTGGTTCCGGGCGGTGCCGGGGGTTTCGGGTGGAGACGGTGTGCGGAGGGGGACGGTACGGCCGGGAGAGACCGCGCGGAAATCCGGGCGACACGCCGTCGACGTCCGCCTAGCGTGGCTCCATGACCCCGCCCGACGCCATCGACGTACGACCGATCACCACCTCCGACATCCCGGACTGGCTGCGCGCCCTGAAAACGGGGTTCCTGCGGCCGCCGGTCGTCTCGGAGCGGGAGGCCGAGGCGCGGGCGCCGGTGCTCATCCCGCCGAGGACGGTGGGCGCGTTCGACGGCTCCCGCTGTGTCGCGACGTTCAGGTCGTTCCCGCAGGAGCTCACCGTGGTCGGCGGAGCGACCGTCCCCGCGGACGCGATCTCCAACGTCACCGTCTCGCCCACGCACCGCCGCCGGGGCCTGCTCACCCGCATGATGAAGGCCGACCTGGCGGCGGCGAGGCAGCGCGGCGATGTCGTCGCGACGCTCATCGCCGCCGAGTACCCGATCTACGGCCGCTACGGCTTCGGCCCCGTCACCACCACCACCGAGTGGACCGTCGACGTACCGCGTACCGGTCTGGACCCCCGCTGGGCGGGCCCGTCCGACGGTGGTCGCATCGACCTGGTGGACGCCGAGGACGTCCGCAAGGCGGGCCCCGAACTGCACGAACGGTTCCGGCGTGACCGGCCCGGCGCGGTGAGCCGCGACGAACGCTGGTGGCAGGTGGACACCGGCCTGCTGCGCCTCGGCGACGACCCCCGGAAGGAACCGTTCTACGCCGCTTACCGATCGGCGTCCGGCGAGATCGAGGGACTGGTCTCCTATACGTCGGACGACAACTGGGGCGACTCCAACCAGCCCCGGAACACGGCGGAGGTGAACTGGCTGCTCGCGGTGACACCGGCGGCCGAGCGCGCCCTGTGGCAGTACCTCTGCTCGATCGACTGGATCACCCGGGTCAAGACCGGCCGACGCGCCCCCGACGATCTGCTTCCGCACTTCCTGCCGGACCCGCGCGCCGCTCGCATAACCAGCCAGTCGGACTGGCTCTGGGTGCGGATCCTGGATGTCGTACGGGCTCTGGAGGCGCGGACGTACGGTGCTGCCGGGACGCTCGTGCTGGACGTGACGGACGAGAGCGGGCCGGACGGCGGCCGCTACCGGCTCCAGGCCGCGTCGGACGGCACGGCGACCTGCGCACCGACCACCGAGGAAGCCCAACTGTCCCTCTCCATCGCAGACTTGGCGACGCTCTGGCTCGGGGACGAGTCCGCCGTCCGGCTGGTGGCGCTGGGCCGGGTCCGGGAACGGCAAGAGGGCGCCGCCTCCGTGGCCGACGCCCTGCTGCGGACGTCCAGGCGACCGTGGTGCCCGGACATCTTCTGAACTGCTGCTGCCAGTAGGGAGGTTCTCCTTCCACGCGGGTGCCGATGCCGACTGCTCATCCGTAGCGATTCAGTTGTGGTTGTGGTGGTGCGGGTTGGTGCGGTGGTGCGGACTGACCGAGCTCCCGGCTCCCCTCCGGAGGGGAGCACGGTCAGCCGGGCTGGCGGACGGCGGTGTCCGGTCAGCCGGACTGGGCGAGCAGCATCACGAGGATCACGGCCCCGATGCCGCTGACGGTGGTGTTCCGGGCCTTGAGCCCGACGGACAGCGCGACGAACGCGATGATGCCCATCGGCCCGTACTCCCACTGGATGAGGTTCTCGAATCCGATGGCCAGGGCGGCGACGGCGAGGGCGACGAGCGGCATGACGGTCCCTCCTTGGGGACGGGGAGGCGGACCCCCGCTGAGGACCGTCCGCGCCGGCCGCCCGGCGCACAGGCGGAGCTTCGGCGGCCAACCCTCCGGAAGTTTGACCATGTTGTGCAAGTTGGCGACCAACTCACTCTTACTTATCTCCGTGTTGGGACGACTCATAACCACCTGTCCGGCAACTGTCAAAAGATGGCGGGAAGTTGTAGGGTTCTGGTTGTGGAGCCGGAGCATGCCGCCGTCAACGGGCGGAACAGGTCACCACGGCCGCCGAGGTCACACCGTGAGGTGGCCGACGAGCTGCGCAGCCGGATCAGGTCCGGTCAGCTGCGGGCCGGCCAGCGTATGCCGACCCAGGCCAAACTGGCCGACGAGTTCGGTGTCGAACGCGGCGCGGTGCGCCAGGCGCTGCGCATCCTTCAGTCGGAGCGGCTGCTCGTCAATGTGTCCAAGGGGAGCCCGGCGACGGTCGCGGACCATCCCGAGAGGGCTCTGACCGGGCCGGAAGCTCAGCCGCAGTCCACCATGGTGGCGCTCGCCCCACGGATCACGGCGGCCTTCGCGGTCCCGCACGTGGAGATCGACGCCCTGTGCCTGACCGCCGTGTCGCTCACCCTCGCCATGGGTGAGCCGTTGCGCGAGATTCACGCGGGGCGCATAAAACCGGCCAGGGTCGACGTCCGGGTGCTGCTTCCCAGCCGGGACATCGACCTCGCGTTCCCCGCGCCGGTCGACGACCTGGAGGACGACCGCCCGCGGCGTCGCTGGCTCGCCCAGCGCAATGCGCAGGTGCAGGTGCTGCGGCACAATCTGCTGGCGCTGCGGGCCACGCACGGCATCGACGTGCGGGTCTCCTTCCGCGCGCTGCCGTTCACCCCGCCCGTGAAGCTGTACCTGCTCAACGAGGCGGAGGCGCTCTTCGCGTACTACACGCTCGCGCGGCGGGGCGAGGAGATCGACCACGAATACCTGGAGATGTACGACGCCGAGGGCACGCAGTCGATGCTGTTTCCCTTCAGCCAGGGAGTGGGACTGCGGGACACCACGTTCGTGGAACAGTCCCACCTCTGGTTCAACGCGCTGTGGGAGACCATCAGTTCCGAGCTGCTGTTCACGAACTGATGGCGGGCCCCGCGACCAGCAGGGCCAGCACGACAGCCCCGATGGAACTGCACGTGGGGTTCCTCGCCTTGATCCCGATGGTGAGCAGCAGCAGCCCGACGATGCCCGTCGGTCCGTACTGCCATTGAACGAGTTGCTCGAAGCCGACGACGAAGACGGCGGAGAGGAGGGCGATGGCGGGCACGGTGGTTCCTCCTGCTTCTTCAGTGACCTGCTCGGGGTGCTGGGTGCCACGGATGGGCGAGGGGGAGGCAAAACTTCCGCCATCTTGGCCAAGTTGGTAACCAACTCTGACTATGTTGTCCCCACTTGGTAAGGATCCATAAACAACTTTCAAGCAACTCCCCATAGATGGGAGAGAGTTGTACCGTTTGGTCGTGACTCAGGAGAACGTTGTGGTGAGTGACAGCAGCAGAAGGCTTTCGCCCCAGCAGATCGCCGACGTCCTGCGGGAGCGCATCCGCACCGGCGAGCTGAAGGCCGGCGACCGTCTGCCCACTCAGGCGGAACTGGCCGACGAGTTCGGCGTCGAGCGCGGCACGGTCCGGCTGGCCCTGCGCGAGCTCCAGGAGGGCGGCCTGCTCAGCAACGTCAGCAAGGGCAGTCCGCCACGGATCGCGGAGGTCGCTCCCACCCGGAACGGACCGCAGCCGACGATGGTGGGCCTCGCCCCCCGTCTCGCCGAGGCGTTCTCCGTGCCCCATGTGCGGATCGACGCGGCCTGCCTCACCGCGGAGACGCTGATGATGGCGCTCAGTGAGCCGGTCCGCCAGATCCACGACGGCAGGATCCACCCGGAGCGCATCGACGTCCGGATCCTGCTGCCCAGCAGGGAGATCAACCTGGCCTTCCCGATCTCCGTCGACGACCCCGGCGAGGACGACCCGGTCCACGAGCGCTGGCTCAGGCAGCGCAACGCCCAGGGACACGTCCTGCGCCACAACCTCCAGTCCCTGCGCTCCTCCCACGGCATCGACGTCCATGTGACCTTCCGGGCGCTCCCGTTCACACCACCGGTGAAGCTGTACCTGCTCAACGGATCGGAGGCGCTGATGGCGTACTACATGATCACCAGGCGTGAGGAGACCGTGGACAGCGGAGTCCTGGACATGTACGACACCCTCGGCTCCGCGTCCCTGCTCTTCTCGTTCGAGAAGCGGGCGGGCGGGCGGGACAACGCGTTCGTGGACGAATCCCAGCAGTGGTTCAACGCCCTCTGGGAAACCATCACCACGGACCTCAGACTCTCCTAGTGACTTCTGATACGACGCAGACTGATGCGGTGGCGACACAGACGGAGAACCTGCGGGACACGATCACCCAAGCGCGCTTCGTGCTCTTCGACTTCGACGGGCCGGTCTGCCGGCTGTTCGCGGGGCACTCGGCGGAGACGGTGGCCAGGGATCTGGTCGAGTGGCTCGAACGACAGGGGATGCGCGGGCTGCTGACCTCTGAGGAACGCGTACACCCCGACCCGATGGAGGTTCTGCACGCGGTCAACCGGCGGCGTCCGCACAGTGACCTGGTGGCCGAGCTGGAGGCACGGCTCACCCAGCAGGAGCTCAAGGCGGTGGCCAAAGCCTGGCCCACCGAGTACGCCGACGCGGTGATACGGACCTGGAGCGCCGTCGGCGCCCGGCTGGCCATCACCACCAACAACTCCCCGCACACGGCGGCCCGTTATCTGGACACTCGCGGTCTGGGCGAATGCTTCACGCCCAACATCTACGGCCGCACCCAGGACCTGCATCACCTCAAGCCCGACCCGCACTGCCTCAATCGGGCGCTGAACGCCCTCGGGGCGGATCCGTCGAAGGCGCTCATGATCGGCGATGCCCCCTCGGACCTGTACGCGGCCGAGCGGGCCGGGGTTCCGTTCCTCGGCTACGCGTGCAACGAGCGCAAGGAGAAGCTGCTGCGGGACGCCGGAGCCGAGCACGTGGTGGCGTCGCTGCGGACGGTGCTGCAGGTGCTGTGGGGTCAGCTCTGAGACGCGTTCCTCGTCTTCGTGCCGCGTGATGACGGTGTTCGCCGTGAACGGGGGTACCCCCGACAGTGTGAACCGCAAGGGAGTCCGCGCGGCGGCCGAGGTGAGCTGTAGTCGCTGCTCAGTAGCTGCTTCGCGGGAGCCGGCGGCCATGTGTTCACGTAGCGGATCAGGGCGATGGGCAGCAGGTCTTCTGGGATTATGCCCATTCACGAGGGGCCGGGGAGTACCGTTCTCCCCTCTTTTCTCATTGGTTGCGGTCACCCGAGAGAACGGTCAATGTCACCCGAATCGGCTTCCTTGGCTCGGCAGCGAGCCGTTGAGGTGAGTGGCGACGCGGGAGCGGTCGAAGGGCCACTCCAGGGCTACCACCATGAGACGTATGTCTTCCCCCTGCCGGGTGGGGCCGCGGGGGCCGAGCCGGTCCGCTGGAAGTGCCGGGAGCCGCGTCCCGGACTGCTGTGGTTCGACCGGCGCTGTTTCGCCTCCGAGGAGCAGTTGCTCCGCGCTCTGGTGGGACGGATCGAGGGCATCCCCGACCTCATTCAGGCGGGTCCTGCCGGTCTCCAGCGGTTCATCGAGGGACAGACCCTGGGCGCGCTGTACGGATCCGGCAGCGAGATCTCTCCGTCCCTCTTCGGGCAAATCGTTTCCCTCTTCGGGCAGTTGGCCCGTGTCAGGCCCGATTCTCTCACCGCGGAACGGACGTGCAAATCCGCGGACCGGGCGGCCGAGGGCGACACCGCGGGCTTTTTGGAGCGGCTCATCCTGTTCACCGAAAAGCAGGTGTACCAGGAGAATCGGGCCGACTTCGAGGGAGTGTTCGAGGCGCTCGGACTGGGCGAGGCCTCCTTCGCGAATCTCCGAAAGCATGTCTCGGGACTGACCGGGCGACCCTTCTGCCTGCTGCACGCCGATCTCCACCGCGAGAATTTCGTGGTCGATGCCGAGCGGCGGCTCTGGACGATCGACTGGGAGCTGGCGATGTTCGGCGACCCGCTCTACGACCTGGCCACCCACCTCTACCTGATGCGGTATCCGAAGGATCAGGAAGAGCTGATGACCGAGCAGTGGTGTGCGGCCGTCGAGAGTGCCGCTCCGGGCAGTTCGGCCGGATGGGAGAAGGACCTGCCCAAGCTGCTCGCCTACAAGCGTGCCCAGTCCGTCTTCACCGACGTCATCCGGACGGCCCTGTCGCTGGTCGAGGAGCCGAGGGTCGACGAGCGTCTCCTCGTACACGTGGGCGGCAAGATCCAGAAGGTGCTGAGCGCCGCGACCAAACCGCTGGAGATCGAGGTGCCGACCGTGGAGGACGTCACCGCCTCGCTCGAAAAGTGGTACTACAAGCGCTATGACCCGATCGGTAGCAAGCGTCTGCCGTGACGCGCGCCGCGCGCCGACGGTGGGGCACGGTGGGGCACGGCGGGACAGGGCGGGAGGGGGTGGGAGAGAGCCGCGTGCGCGGGATTCCGTGTCGGGGCGGGGTCCCGATCGGTGCGTAGGCTCGTGACCATGAGTGACACCGGACTGCGCGAACGCAAGAAGCAACGGATGTACCAGGCCGTCTCCGACACCGCCATCGGCCTCTTCCTGGAGAAGGGGTTCGACGCCGTGTCCGTCGCCGAGGTCGCGGCCGCCGCCGAGATCTCCAAGCCGACGCTCTTCCGGTACTTCCCGGCCAAGGAGGACCTCGTCCTGCACCGCTTCGCCGACCACGAGACGGAGGCCGCGCGGGTCGTCGAGGAAGGCCGGGCGGCCGGGCGGTCCGCGATCGACGCGCTCCGCGAGCACTTCCTGGACGGGCTGCGCCGCGAGGACCCCGTCACCGGGCTCAACGAACATCCCGGCATCCTCGCCTTCCACCGGCTGCTCTACGGGACGCCGTCGCTGGTGGCGCGGATGTACGGCTACCTGGAGCGGTCCGAGGCCGCGCTCGCCGAAGCCCTCGCCGAACCGCTGGGCGCCGGGCTCGACGCGCGGCTCGCCGCCGGGCAGATCACGGCCGTGCGCCGCATCCTCGCCGAGGAGAACCTGCGGCGGATCGCGGAGGGGGAGCGGGTGGAGGACGTGCGTTCGGACGCCGCGGTGGCGGCCGAGCGGGCCTTCGCGCAGCTCGCGGCGGGGTTCCCCGGGCTCACCTGAACGAGACGTGACCGGGTAAAGAATATTACTCAGTTGCGTTATTCCGGTACTCTGGGTGGAATGACGCCACCCGACCCCGTCCGACGGCATGCCCCGGACCTGCCGCTCGCCCGCTCCCTCTCCCGTGAACGAGCCTTTCACGACACCTGCCGCGCCGCCCTCGCCGCGATGGTCGACGGTGCCGAGGAGCAGGTCGTCACCGGTGAGGACGTATCCGCCTCCGGCGCCGACGCCGAAGTGCTCGGATACCAGCTCCGCAGTCAGGCGAAGGAGCTGCGGGAGCTGCCCCAAGGGCCTTTGTTCTTCGGCCGGTTGGACTTCCAGGACGCGGGCGCGGCGGCCGGCGACCATGCCGGGCAGAGCTATCACATCGGGCGGCTGCGGATCAGGGAACACCCCGCCGCCCCGCCGCTCGTCGTCGACTGGCGCGCCCCCGTCTCGCGGGCCTTCTACCAGGCGAGCGCCCGCGCCCCCCAAGGCGTCGCCGTCCGCCGCCGCTTCGGCTGGGCCCCCGGCAGCCGCGGCGACTCCGCCGACCTCACAGGACTGGAGGACGAACCCATCGGGGCGGACCGGATCGCGGCGGAGCCGATGGGGGTCGGTGATGCCGGTGGCGTGGGCGTCGAGCGTGAGGGCGCCCCGTGGCTCGCCCCCTGCGAGGGCGGGAGCGAGGGCGAGAGGCGGGGCGAGGGCGAGGAGGGCGGGCGCGAGCGTGTCGGCGGCCGGACTGCCGCGAGCGGGATCGTCGGGGCCGGGACGGTCGGGAGCGGGGCCGGTCGTGGCAGTTCGATCCTGACTGGGGAGATCGAGCGCCCCCGCGTCGGTCCCATGCGGGACATCGCCGCCACCATCCAGCCCGAACAGGACGATCTCGTACGAGGTGATCTCGCGGCCTCGGTCTGCGTACAGGGCGCCCCGGGCACCGGCAAGACGGCCGTCGGCCTGCACCGGGCCGCCTACCTCCTCTACACGCATCCGCAGCGCATCCGCCGCGGCGGCCTGCTGATCCTCGGCCCCAACCGCACGTTCCTGTCGTATATCGCGGAGGTCCTGCCCGCCCTCGGGGAGACCGGCGTACGCCAGTCGACGATCGGGGAGGAGATCGCCGCCCACCCGGTGACCGGCGAGGACGACGAACGTGCCGCGGTCGTCAAGCACGACGCCCGGATGGCCGAGGTGCTGCGCCGCGCGCTGTACGGGAACATCGGGGTACCGGCCGACGCCCTCGCCGTGCCGGACGGCACATACCGCTGGCGCGTCCCCGTCGCCGTACTGCGCCGCATCGTGGACGACGTACGTGCCGAGGAACCGCCGTACGCCGTCGGGCGCGAGCGGGTGCGGACGCGGGTCGTGCGGTATGTGCGGGAACGGGCCGAGTGGCGGGCCGGGCCGCAGACGAACGTCTGGGCGCAGCGGATCTCGCGGGCCCGGCCGGTCGGCGAGTACGTCGACGCGGTGTGGCCCCGGGTGCGCCCGGCGGAGCTGCTCACTCAACTCCTCACCGACGCCGGGGCGTTGGAGTGGGCGGCCGACGGGATCCTCGACGCCGACGAGCAGAAGGCGATCCTGTGGGCGAAGCCGCCGCGTTCGTGGAAGTCGGCACGGTGGTCGGCCGCCGATCTCGTTCTCCTCGACGAGATCGCCGGGCTCATCGAACACCCCGAGGGATACGGCCACTTGGTGATCGACGAGGCGCAGGATCTGTCGCCGATGGAGTGCCGGGCCATCGCGCGGCGGGCCTCCTTCGGGTCGCTGACCGTGCTCGGGGATCTCGCGCAGGGCACGAATCCCTGGGCCGCGCGGGAATGGGACGAACTCCTCGTCCATCTCGGCAAACCGGACGCCGCCGTCGTCCCCCTGACGATCGGGTTCCGGGTGCCCGAGGTCATCGTCGAACTCGCCAACCGGGTGCTGGACCGCCTCGGGGTGGGCGTTCCGCCGGCTCGATCCCTGCGCAGAGACGGCGAGTTGAGGATCCGGCCGACCTCCGAACCGTGGGCCGAGACCGTCGCGGCCGTGCGGGAGGCGCTCGCGTACGAGGGGTCCATCGGGGTCATCACCGCCGACGCGGACGTCGCCGGGGTGCGGGAGGCGCTCGGCGCCGCGGGGATCAGTGCGGCCGGCGTCGACGAACTGGGCGCCAGGGTCGCGGTGTTGCCCGCGGGCCTGGCCAAGGGACTGGAGTACGACCATGTCGTGGCCGTGGAACCGGCCGCGATAGCGGAGGCCGAGGCGCGCGGGCTGCACCGGCTCTACGTGGTGCTGACCCGGGCGGTGTCGCGCCTGGACGTGATCCACGCGCGCCCGCTGCCCTGGTGACCGTTGCCCTGGTGACCCCTGCCGCGGCGGCCCCTGCTCCGGTGATCCCGCCCAGATGAGGCCTGCCTTCTGATCCCGCCCGGGTGAGGCCTGCCTCTGTGGCCCCTGCCTCTGTGGCCCCTGCTCTCGTGATTCCGCCGGTTCACCAGGGCAGTGGCCGGCCGTCGCGGAAGAAGCCGCCGGTGGGGCCGTTGTCCGCGAGGGTGGCCGCCCAGACGACGCTCGCGGCGCCCTCCTCGACGGGCCGGCCGCCGGGCCCGCCCATGTCGGTGGCGACCCAGCCCGGACAGACGGCGTTCACCAGAATCCCGTCGGACCGCAGTTCGGCGGCGAACATCCTGGTCAGGGCGTTGAGAGCGACCTTCGACGCCGAGTACGCCGGGGTCGCGCCGCCCATGCCCGTGAGAGACGCGACCTCGCTGGAGACGTTCACGATCCGCGGGTGCCGACTCGCGCGCAGCAGCGGGAGCAGCGCCTGGGTCAGCCGCCAGGGCCCGTACAGATTGGTCTCGGCCGCCGCACGTACGACATCCAGGTCGGCGGTCGTGGCGCGCTGCCAGGTGTCGTACGTGATCGCCGCGTTGTTGATCAGTACGTCGAGGGTGTCGATGTCCCGGGCCGCCGCTGCGATGTCCGCCTCGGAGGTGACGTCGAGGCGGAGCGGGCGGACACCGGGCAGTCCGATGGCCTCGGCCGCGTCGGCGGCGGCCTCCGCGGACCGGGCCGTCAGGTACACGGTGTGGCCGTCGGAGGCCAGCCGGCGGACGGTCTCATGGCCGATACCGCGGTTGGCGCCGGTGACGAGCGCGATCACGGGGTCGCTCCGGCGGAGTCCAGGAGTGGGATCAACTGCTCTTCCTCAGGCGTCGGACGGTCTTCGAGCCCGCTCGTGAGGCGGTCCGCCTCGGAGCGTACGCGGCCGGGTCCGCGTGCCCTCCCACGCCGGTGACCCCGGCGTGCCGTCCGCATGTCACAAATGCCCCGGTCCGGTTCGTCCATGGGGTGAGAGCCGGTCGTTGCCTCAGGGTGGCATCCGGCGGGATCGGGCGGGGTCGGCCGAATCGGTTGGAATCGGGAAGGTGATGGTCATGCGGGTGTTCGTGGCGGGCGGGACCGGGGTTCTGGGGCAGCGGCTGGTGCCGCAGCTCGTGGCCCGTGGTCACCAGGTGACGGCGACGACGACGAGTGCGACCAAACTGGGACTGCTGCAGCGGCTCGGCGCCGACGGCGTCGTGATGGACGGGCTGGACGCTGTGTCGGTCGGCGAGGCGGTGGCGGGCGCCCGGCCGGACACGATCGTCCACCAGATGACCGCGATCTCCATGGCCCACGCGGGCAAACCCGACATCAAGCACCCGGACCGCTGGTTCGCCACCACCAACCGGCTGCGCACCGAGGGGACGGACCATCTGCTGGCCG
The DNA here is from genome assembly GCF_042871525.1 of Streptomyces sp. NPDC005784. Taxonomy (NCBI): domain Bacteria; kingdom Bacillati; phylum Actinomycetota; class Actinomycetes; order Kitasatosporales; family Streptomycetaceae; genus Streptomyces; species Streptomyces sp. NPDC005784. The sequence continues at coordinate 128,904 of NZ_JBIAIQ010000019.1, read as the reverse complement.
CGGCGGAGGCGACCGGCGTCCCCCATTTCGTCGCGCAGGGCTACGCCAGTTGGAACGGTATCCGCGAGGGCGGCTGGGTGAAGACGGAGGAGGACCCGCTGGATCTGATGGAGGGTACGGCGGCGCACGGGGGCATGCTGGCGATGCGCCATGTCGAGGAAGTGGCGCTCAAGGCGGGCGGAGCGGTCCTGCGCTACGGCGCGTTCTACGGTCCCGGCGCCACCGACGACCAGGTCAAGCTGGTGCGCAAGCGGCAGTTCCCGCTGGTCGGGCGGGCCACCGGGCACAGTTCGTGGATCCATCTCGACGACGCGGCGAGTGCCACCGTCCTGGCTGTGGAGCAGAAGGCGACGGGCGTGTTCAACATCGTCGACGACGATCCGGCCCCGGCCTCCGAGTGGCTGCCCCACCTGGCCTCGTGCGCGGGAGCGAAACGGCCGGTGCGGATTCCCGTGTGGCTGGCGCGACTGCTGGCCGGGGACCAGGCGGTGGTGATGATGACCGAGGGGCGCGGTTTCTCCAACGCCAAGGCCAAGCGGGACCTCGGCTGGCTGCCCCGCCATCCGTCGTGGCGCCAGGGCTTCGCGGAAGCGCTGGCCTGACCTGGGCCGCACCACCGCGGGTACTTGAAGGGGGGCAGGGGTCTTCGTGATGGACGTGATGCCGGGCGGCGGCGTCGCAGGCCTGCCGGGTGGTTCGGCGCTGCCGCGCTGACCGAGGTGGTCCCGCGCTGCCGCGGACCGACCGCGCGGAGGTCCCCCGGAAGGCAGAGCTCTACGGGCGGCGCGTCTTCCCGCCGCAGAGGCGAAGTGTGCTTTCCAAACACAGCAGCTCGGCCTCATGGGTGGTGAGGCGCCCGGTGGCGACCTGCGCCGCGGCGGTGTGCTGGAGCCCGAGGACGGCGGCGGCGAGCCAGTCCGCGGGGAGTGACGGGTCGAAGTCGCCCGCGTGCTGACCTCGCTGGATGAGCCGTTCGAGCCGTGGGGGCACGACGTCGTGGGGGTCGGGGTCCGGTCGCGGGAGCCGGGCCGCGGCGGCGTTCAGCACCACGGGATAGCGGCCGATGAACCGCCAGCCGGCACCGAGGAACTGGGCCAGCGCGTCGGCGGGCGGGGCCGTGTCGAGGCCCGCGTCGTCGAGCAGGGCGGTGTACTCGGCGGCCGCGACCTCGACGAGGGCGGTGACCAGGGCATCGCGGGAGGGGAAGTGCGCGTAGACCGTCTGGCGAGTGATGCCGGCGGTGGCGGCGATCTCCTCCACGCTCGCGTCGGGCCGCTCGCCGAGCACGACCCGGGCCGCGTCCAGGATGGCGTCGATGCTGCGCCGGGCGTCGGACCGGCGGCGGCGTGGCGGCGTGGCGGTGTCGTGCGAGTCGACCATTCCAAGAATGGTAGGCGTTCGGCCATAACCTTGACGAACTGTAAGAGATAGCTAACTCTTACAGCATGTCAAAGAAAAGTTCGGGTGGGGATCATCCGGCTGTCGAGGCACACGGTCTGGTCAAGGCCTACGGAGAGAACCGGGCGCTGGACGGGATCGACCTCACGATCCCGCGCGGTCAGGTGTTCGGATTCCTCGGCCCCAACGGGGCGGGCAAGACCACCACGATCCGCATCCTGGCCACGCTGACGCGGCCGGACGGCGGCACCGCCCGCGTCCTGGGCCACGACGTGCTGACCGACGCGGACGCGATCCGCGCCCGGGTGGCGGTGACCGGCCAGTTCGCCTCCCTCGACGAGGACCTGACCGGGTACGAGAACCTGCTGATCCTCAGCCGGCTGCACGGCCTGTCCCGAGCCGCCGGCAGACGGCGCGCCGACGAGCTGCTCGCCGCGTTCGACCTGACCCGGTCGGCGGCCCGGCCGGTGAGCGGCTACTCGGGCGGCATGCGCCGCCGGCTCGACATCGGCGCCAGTCTGATCGTGACCCCCGACCTGCTGTTCCTCGACGAGCCGACCACCGGTCTCGACCCGCGCAGCCGCAACCAGGTGTGGGAGCTGGTCCGCCGGATCGTCGCCGCCGGTACCACGGTGCTGCTCACCACCCAGTACCTGGAGGAGGCCGACCGGCTCGCCGAGCGGATCGCGGTCATCGACAACGGCCGGATCGTGGCCGAAGGCACCAGCGCCCAGCTCAAGTCCCGGGTCGGCGCGGGCACCCTGCACCTGCGGCTCCTCGACGGCGAGCAGCGTCCGCAAGCGCTGCGGATCCTGGCCGGCGTCCTGGAGGGGACGGTCCAGCTCGGCGCCGACCCGCTCGCCCTGTCGATGCTGCTCACCACCCGGCCTGACGCGACGGACGTGGGCCGGCTGGTCGGGCACGCCATGACCCGACTCGCCGACGCCGGGGTCGGCATCTCCGATCTCTCCCTCGGTCAGCACAGCCTGGACGAGGCATTTCTCGCCCTGACCGGCCATCGGGCCGGTCCGGCCGTCATCGACCACGAGGAGCTGAGCGCGTGAGTACTCCTGCCGCCTCCGCGCGCCCGGCCGGGGCGGAGGCCGACCCGATCGACGTCCTGCTCGCCGCGGGACGCTCACGCAGCCGTGCCGGAGCACTGGCCGCCTCGGCCACCTTCGGCCTGCGCGCCATGCTCAAGATCAAGCACGATCCCAAGCAGCTCGTGGACTCGGCCGCCATTCCCATCCTGTTCACCGTGCTGTTCACCTACCTGTTCGGCGGCGCCATCAGCGGTTCGACCGGCGACTATCTCAGGATCCTGCTGCCCGGCGTGCTCAGCATGAGCATCGCCGTCGTCACCATGTACGGCGGTGCCCGTCTCGCCCAGGACGTGCGGAGCGGAGCCTTCGACCGCTTCCGCGGCCTGCCTGTCTGGCGCGGCGCCTTCGTGCTCGGCGGCCTGATCAGCGATGCCGCCCGCTATCTGTTCGCCTCCGCCATCGTGCTGGTCCTCGGCCTGGTCATGGGCTACCGCCCCGACGGCGGCGCGCTCGGCGTGCTCGCCGCGGTCGCCCTGGTCGTCACCTTCGGACTCTCGCTGTCCCTGCTGTGGGCCGCGGTCGCCCTGGTCGTCCACGACCCGGCAGTCGTCATCGGCATCGCCAACGCCGTGCTGATCCCGATCTCGTTCGCCAGCAACATCTTCGTCCAGCCCGGCAGCATGCCCGGCTGGCTCCAGGCCTTCGTCGACGTCAACCCGCTCACCCACGTCGCGACGGCGGCCCGGGACCTGATGAACGACACCGGCGGCACCGGCGCGGCGATCGCCTGGTCCCTCACCGCGACCACCGTCATCACCCTCGTCTGCACCCCGATCACGCTCCGCCTCTACAGCAGGCAGGGCTGAGGCGACAGCAGGCAGGGCTGAGGGGTGATCCAACGAGGATCCGACGGTGTCGTACGACAAGTGGCGTGACACACTTTTGCAAGCAGGTGCTTGCAATAGTTAGCGATGGTGCGGCAAGGTGGAGTCATGGCATCGCTCAACGTCGGCAACCTTGGTGAGTATCTGCGGGAACAGCGGCGCACCGCGCAGCTGTCGCTGCGGCAGCTCGCCGACGCCGCCGGGGTGTCCAATCCGTATCTGAGCCAGATCGAGCGCGGGCTGCGCAAGCCGAGCGCGGAGGTGCTCCAGCAGGTCGCCAAGGCGCTGCGGATCTCCGCCGAGACGCTGTATGTGCGGGCCGGCATTCTCGACGCCGAGCGGGACCGGGACGAGGTGGAGACGCGTGCAGTCATCCTCGCCGATCCCACGCTGAACGAGCGGCAGAAGCAGGTGCTGCTCCAGATCTACGAGTCCTTCCGCAAGGAGAACGGATTCGAGATCGCGCCGGCGGACGGGACCGCTCACGGCATCGAGGTGCCCGGCACCGGCGAAGTCCGCGGCGCCGACGCACCCGAGGCTCAGGACATACCGGACGCCCAGCCTTCACCGGACACCGCCGTCCGAGGCCCCCGCACGGCCGACGGCAGCGATGCCGATCCGCAGCAGACCGCGAGTTGACCGCATGCGGATCACCAAAACCCTCAGCTGAAAGCGATTACGGGAGGACCATCGTCATGGCCATCACCGACGACATCCGCAAGGCCGCCACGGACCCGACCCCGCTGTACTTCCTCGCCGGCACCGCCGACCTGGCCGTTCAGCAGGCGAAGAAGGTCCCCGGCATCGTGGAGCAGATCCGCGCCGAGGCCCCGGCGCGCATCGACACCGTGAAGAAGATCGACCCCAACGCCGTCCAGGAGAAGGCCACCGCCCGCGCCAAGGAGGCGCAGGAGACCCTTCAGGCCAAGGTGACGGAGATCCTCAGCACCCTCGACACCGACCTGAAGAAGCTCGGTGAGTCCGCGCAGGACTTCGCCCTGCGTGGTGTCGGCGTCGCCGCCGAATACGCCGTCAAGGCCCGGGAGACGTACGAGAAGGTCGCCGAGCACGGCGAGCAGACCGTACGGACCTGGCGCGGCGAGGCCGCCGAGGAGATCGAGGACTTCGCCATCGCCGTCGAGCCGAAGGCCGAGCCGGTCGAGGTCAAGGAAGAGGAGAAGCCCGCGGCCGACGCCGAGGACGCTTCCTCCAGGAAGAACCCCGCGAAGAAGGCCCCGGTGCGCAAGCCGGTCGCCAAGAAGACGACTCCGCCCGCGAAGTAGGCGAGCGGCGGCAGCACAACTCCGCCTTACGCTGACGGGCCGGGGCACTCTCTGAGTTCCCGGCCCGTTCTCCGGGTACGGTGGCCGTAGAGACGACTCGAACAGGGCGGTGGGCATTGTGCTGATGACGGCATTCGGCGGTCTGATGTGGCTGATCTTCACAGCCATGCTCGTGCTCGCCGTGGTGGCGCTGGTGTTGGCCGCGGTCGCCCGCGAGGACGCCTACCGTGCCGCCGACAAGCAGAACAAGATGTTCTGGCTGATCATCCTCGGCATCACCGTGGCCGTGAACCTGCTGGTGCCGATGCTCTTCCTGCAGCTCGCGGGCCTGATCGCCACGATCGTCTTCTTCGTCGACGTCCGCCCCGCGCTGCGCCAGGTCTCCGGCGGCGGCCGGGGTCGCAGCGGCGGAAGCAGCAGCGACGGCCCTTACGGCCCCTACAACGGCGGCCGGTAAGCCACCCCGATCGCCCGAGACACACCGGCTTGCAGGACATGGCACGCCGCCTGAGAAACGGCGGCCCGCCCCCCCAAGCCACGAATCACCCGCGGCCGTCCGCGCAGCGGAGAGGCCGTGCCGGTGCGTCCCGAATGTCCGTCGCTCACGTTCGGATCGAGCGACAGTTCGCGCAGGTAGCCCACGTCTGATCCCGCGGCGACGGACTGGGATGTACCGCACGGCCCCGCCCCATCCACCGGACCCGCACGCGAGCAGACCCGCACGCGAGCAGACCCGCACGCGAGCAGACCCGCAGGGGGCGCACCGCGCAGGGGAGTGAACCCCGCACGCGAGCGGACCCCGCACGGTGGCGAACCCCGCACGCGACGGACCCCGCACGCGACGGACCCCGCACGCGACGGACCCCGCACGGGGCGAACGGCGCAGGAGAGCGAACCCCGCAGGGGAACGAACCCCGCGACGGCGGAGTCGGACGTTACGGCGTCCTGTCCAGGAGCAGTACCGCCACGTCGTCCGCCAGTTCCCCGCCGTTGAGTTCGCGCGCCTCGTTCACCGCCGCGCGCAGCAGCTCCTCGCCCTGTAGTCCCTGGGCGAGCTGGCGGCGGACCATCTCCACCATGCCGTCCAGGCCCAGGCGTTCGTTGCCCACGCCGGTGTGGCCCTCGATCAGACCGTCGGTGTAGAGCATCAGGCTCCACGCGGCACCCAGTTCCACCTGCATGCGCGGCCAGCGGGCGTTCGGGAGCAGACCGAGCGCGGGGCCGTTGTTCTCGTAGGGCAGCAGTTCGGCGGCGCGGCCCGGACGGGCGATCAGCGGCGACGGGTGACCGGCGAGGCAGAGCCCGGCACGGCGGCCGTCCGGCGCGATGTCCACGGTGCACAGCGTCGCGAAGATTTCGTCGTTCTCGCGCTCGTGCTCCAGCACCTGCTGCAGCGTGGACAGGAGTTCGTCGCCGCACAGGCCCGCGAACGTCAGCGCGCGCCAGGCGATGCGCAGTTCCACACCGAGCGCCGCCTCGTCGGGCCCGTGCCCGCAGACGTCGCCGATCATCGCGTGCACCGTGCCGTCGGCCGTGCGCACGGTGTCGTAGAAGTCGCCGCCGAGCAGCGCGCGGGAGCGGCCCGGACGGTAGCGCGCGGCGAAGCGCAGCGGGGAGCCCTCCAGCAGCGGGGTCGGCAGCAGACCGCGCTCCAGACGGGCGTTCTCCTGGGCGCGCAGCTTGGACTCGGTGAGTCGCCGCTCGGCCTTGTCGGAACGTTTCCTCTCCACCGCGTAGCGGATCGCGCGGCTCAGCAGTCGGCTGTCCAGCTCGTCGCGGAAGAGGTAGTCCTGGGCGCCGACGCGCACCGCCTCGGAGCCGCGCTCGGCGTCACCGGACGCGGTGAGCGCGAGAACGGCGTGGCCGGGCGCGAGCCGCAGTACGTGCTTGAGCGTCGCCAGCTCGTCGGCGCTGTCCGCCGCCCGGCCCGGCGCGGGCAGCGCGAGGTCGAGCAGGATGCAGTGGACGTCGTCGGTGAGCAGCCGCTCGGCCTCGGTGAGGTTGCGGGCGGTACGGATCCTGATCGGCTTGCCTGCCGCGTCGAGCGCTTCGGGCACGCCGAGTGAACCCGCCGGGTCGTCTTCGATGACCAGGAGAGTCAGGTTGGTGGTGCCGGTGATCGGGGTCGTGGTGCGGGCTTCCGGTGCTGTCCCGGCGGGGCCGCCGGTGGTGTCTCCGGTTGGGCCGCCGGGTGAGAACACGGCTTGAGCCTGACCACTTTCCACGGCCGGGATGGCTCTCTGCCGCGGTACGGGTACGGGCATCGTCTGGGTTCCTTCCCTCCCCCCGAGGGCGTGGTGGGCGAAGGACCTCGACCCACCGACGGGGACCATAGCGCCCGCCGGTGCCGCAACGGAATGGCGAACGGCGCGGTGCCCGGCAAAGGGCCACCGTCATATGCCGCATCCCGTAACGCATTTGGACAGGACGCGGTTCCGACAGGGATGACGAAGGTCACGTCCCCGGGGTTGCGAGGGCGGGGCAACCGTGCGGTACGTCACGTGCGGTGCGTCACGCGTGTCCCGTGACGCGTGACGCCTTCCGTGGTTCGCGGTGTTGGGCACCCGGTGCGGCGTATTGCGCGGCGCCTTATGCGTCCGGCCGTACGACGCCCAGGATCCGCATCGAACCCGCCCCTGTGATCGTCACCGTGCGTCCGGGGCGCGGGGCGTGCACGATCGCGCCGTCCCCTATGTACATCCCGACATGGCTGGCGTCGTCGAAGTAGATGATCAGGTCGCCGGGGCGCATGTCCTTGATGTCGACGTGCTTGAGCTGCTTCCACTGTTCCTGCGAGGTGCGGGGGATGGGGTGACCGGCGGCCGCCCAGGCCTGTGAGGTGAGCCCCGAGCAGTCGAACGTCTTCGGACCCTCGGCGCCCCATTCGTACGGCTTGCCGATCTGGTCGGTCGCGAACTTCACGGCCTTCCTGCCCTGCTCGGACGCGTCGCTCTTGATGTCCGCGAGGACACCGGAGCTCAGCCAGGTCGACTGCGCCTGGTACGCGGCCTCCTCCTCCAGCTTCGCCAGCCGCTCCTTCTCCTTCTTCTCCAGCCGCGACTCCAGCTTCTCGGCTTCGGAGATCCGCTGCTTGATCTTCTTCTTGGCCTCGGCCCTGGTCCTGCGGTCGGCCTCCAGCTTCCGCCACTGCGCGGAGGCGTCCTTCGCGTACAGCTGCAAGTCCTGCTGGGTGCGCGCCATCTCGTCGAGCAGCCCCTTGGTGGCGTGCTCGCCCTGCCGCACCCGTCCCGCGCCGTCGAGGAACTCCTGCGGGTCGTCGCTCAGCCACAGCCGCGCCTCGGGCGGCAGCCCGCCGCCCCGGTACTGCGCACGGGCCGCGGCACCCGCGCGGTCCTTCAACTCGTCCAGCTTCGCCTGGCCCTTGACGATCTCCTGGGCCAGACCGACGATCTCCGCGGACTGCTTCTCGGCCTTCTCCTCGGCGGCGTTGTACGCGTCCGTGGCGACCGCCGCGTCGTGGTACAGCTTGTCGAGCTTCTTGCGGACCGCTTCAAGGTCCTTGTTGCTCACAGGAGTCGGGGTCGCCGTGGGGGTTCTGGTGGGCGCCGGTTTCGGTGCCGGGCTCGCGTAGGCCGTCCCTGGTGACGCCAGTACCACGCAGGCACATGCGCAGGCCAGGGCCATGGCCGCCGTGGTCAGGCTCCGCTTGCCGGATCCCATTAGTCTGCCCCCAAGCTGATTTACCGTCAGTAACATACGGAACGCCTGGGGGATCGTGCCATGTCGGCGCGCAATGCGACAGAGCCGGGCAAGAACTCCCTTCCCCCCGCGTGCAAGGCGGCCAGGAACTCCCTTCCCCCAGGCCTGCTTCGGCATGACGATCTCACTCCCCCGAGTGTGTGACGTGCGACTCACCGAGATCGTTCCCCGCAGGTCACGCGCTGGTCGCCTCCCGGCCTTTGGGCAGGCCGGTTCGGCACGCCAGAGTCCGGTCGGTTCGGCGCGCCCGGGTCAGATCGGTCCGGTTGGTTCGGCGCGCCCGGGTCACATTGGGCCCGTCCGTTCGGCGTACCGGGGTCGTTCGGCTCGTGCGCTTCCGGATTGATTCGGTCCGCCCCGGCGCCCGCCGCTGTCGTTGCCCTCGGATGCGCGGCGCCGCGTCAGGTGCGCGGCGCCAACGCCTCCCAGCGCACTGTCACTTCGCCCTGGCGCCAGCGGGTGATCCCGTCCGTGACCGGCCAGTCGGCCGTCAGGTCGCGGACCGTGCGTATCCAGCGCTGCCTCGCGCCGTACGCGGCGTACGGCGCGGCGGCCGCCCACGCGCGGTCGAAGTCGCGGAGGAAGGCGTGCACGGGCTCGCCCGGGACGTTGCGGTGGATGAGGGCCTTCGGCAGCCGCTCGGCCAGGTCGGACGGGCGGTCGAGCGAGCCGAGCCGGGTGGCGAAGGTGACCGTGCGCGGGCCTTCCGGGCCGAGGGCGACCCAGACGTGCCGGCGGCCGATCTCGTCGCAGGTGCCCTCGACGAGCAGTCCGCCCCGGGAGCCGTGGTCCGCCGGTGCGAGCCGCGCGCAGAGCCGCCGCCAGACCTCGGCGACCTGCTCCTCGTCGTACTGGCGCAGTACGTTCGCCGCCCGGATCAGCCGCGGCCGGCCCGGCACCGGGACCTCGAAGCCGCCGTGCCGGAAGGCGAGTCCCTCGCGTTCGTACGGGCGGGCGGCGGCGACCCGGGCCGGTTCGATCTCGATGCCGAAGACGTGGGTGCGGGGTGCGGCGGTGCGCAGACGGGTCAGCAGTTCGACCGCGGTCCAAGGCGCGGCGCCATAGCCGAGGTCGACCGCCACCGGCTCCGGCGTCCTGCGGAGTTCGGCGCCGTGCACCGCCGCGATCCAGCGGTCCATGCGGCGCAGGCGGTTGGGATTCGTCGTCCCGCGCGTCACCGTACCCACGATGGGGGTGCCCCCGCTCGAGCGAAGCCGAGAGTGGGGGAGGGACGCCGCGCGGGTTGTCATGCGTACGAGAGTAGGCGGCCCCGGCGGGGACCGGGCGCCCCTGTGGACAACCCGTGGCCGGCCCCGGCCCGCTGTGGAAAACCCCGGTGGCGACCCTCGTGGAATTGCGGCGGGCAGGGAGGCAGACGCACACGGGTATCGAACGGTTGAGCGACAAGCGGTAATGATTCGGCAAAGAGGAAATGGAGCGGACACCTCCGGCGTTCCACCTCCTGGAGGGCGTGACACGTCCTCCGAAAGGCATGCCCGCAGCGAGGAGGAACGCCACGTGAGCCAGTACGTCAGCAGGCTCGGGCGTCGCTCACCGGCGGCACCCTCACGGCTCAGGCTGCACCGCAGGCCCCGTCGCGTCGCGATGCTCTCCGTGCACACCTCGCCCCTGCATCAGCCCGGCACGGGCGACGCGGGCGGGATGAACGTATACATCGTCGAACTCGCCCAGCGGCTCGCCGCGATCAACATCGAGGTCGAGATCTTCACGCGGGCCACCACCGCGGCACTCCCGCCGACCGTCGAGCTGGCTCCAGGCGTCCTCGTCCGGCACGTCGACGCGGGTCCCTACGAAGGCCTCGCCAAGGAAGACCTCCCGGCCCAGCTGTGCGCGTTCACCCATGGCGTCATGCAGGCCTGGGCCGGTCACCGCCCCGGCTACTACGACCTCGTGCACTCGCACTACTGGCTCTCCGGCCATGTCGGCTGGCTGGCCGCAGAGCGCTGGGGCGCGCCCCTGGTGCACGCGATGCACACCATGGCCAAGGTCAAGAACGCGGCGCTGGCCGAGGGCGACACCCCCGAGCCCGCCGCCCGCGTCATCGGCGAGACCCAGATCGTGCGCGCCGCCGACCGCCTCATCGCGAACACCGCGGAGGAGGCCGACGAGCTCGTACGCCACTACGGGGCGGAGGCCGGCAAGGTCGCCGTCGTCCACCCGGGCGTCAACCTCGACCGCTTCCGGCCCGCCGACGGCCGCGCCGCCGCCCGCGCCCGGCTCGGCCTCCCGCAGGACGCCCTGATCCCTCTCTTCGCGGGCCGCATACAGCCTCTGAAGGCCCCCGACGTGCTGCTGCGCGCGGTCGCCGTGCTGCTCGACGAGCGGCCGGAGCTGCGCGCCAGGATCGTCGTCCCCGTGGTGGGCGGTCCGAGCGGCAGCGGGCTCGCCAAGCCCGAAGGGCTCCAGAAGCTGGCCGCGCGGCTGGGCATCGCCGATGTCGTGCGCTTCCGGCCGCCCGTCGGGCAGGACCAGCTCGCGGACTGGTTCCGGGCCGCTTCGGTGCTGGTCATGCCTTCGTACAACGAGTCCTTCGGGCTGGTCGCCATCGAGGCGCAGGCGGCCGGTACGCCGGTGCTCGCGGCCGAGGTCGGCGGCCTGCCGGTGGCCGTGCGCCACCAGGAGACCGGCTTCCTCGTCCCCGGCCACCATCCCGCCGACTACGCGCGTGTGCTGCGTCAATTCGCCGACGACGAGACCCTCGTGGCCCGCATGGGTGCCGCCGCGGCGCGGCACGCGGAGCACTTCGGCTGGGACACCGCGGCGGCGGCGACGGCGGACGTGTACACGGCGGCGACGCAGGACCACCGACGCCGGGTGCGAGCACACCACGCCTGACGGCGGTCCCGGTCAGGTGTGGTTGCACCACACCTGACCGGCGCGTCACCCCCGCCGCGGGTCACGTACGCTCGGCTCATGGCTGACGCAGCGTCGATCATCGAGCGGGTCCTCACCGAGGCCGAGCTGGAGTGGGAGAGTCCCGGGGCGGGCTCGTACGTCGTGAAGCTGCCCGGCACCCGCAAGCTCTCGACGACGGTCTCGCTGATCGTGGGCAAGCACTCGCTGTCGCTGAACGCGTTCGTGATCCGCCACCCCGACGAGAACCACGAAGCGGTCCATCGCTGGCTCCTGGAGCGCAATCTCAAGCTCTACGGGGTCGCCTACGCGGTCGACTCCCTCGGTGACGTCTACCTGGTCGGCAAACTGCCGCTGACCGCCGTCACCCCGGAGGAGGTGGACCGTCTCCTCGGGTCCGTCCTCGAAGCGGCCGACGGTTCCTTCAACACCCTCCTGGAACTCGGTTTCGCCTCCGCGATCCGCAAGGAGTACGCCTGGCGGGTGTCCCGCGGCGAGTCGACGCGCAATTTGGACGCGTTCACGCATCTGACTCAGCGCCCCACCAACTGACCCTCGCCGTCCAGTAATTAGGCATTGCGTGACCCCTTCCCCACCCGGGGTCCGCGTGGCATGCTCGCCGCCGACGCAGATCTGAACGTCGTTCACATCCATGAAAAATCGCGCGGAGGTCGCATGAGAGCCACAGGGAAGGGCGGACGGGCATGACCGACAGGAACCGGTACACGGGGATCACCAGACGGGCCCTGCTCGGCAGCGCAACGGCAGTGGCGGCGGGCGCCGTGACCGGCGCGGCGGCCACGGCGGCGGCCGCATCGCCCGGAGCCACGGCGGCGCCGCCGTCACCCGTGCGGGGGACGGCCGTCGCGACATCCGGGGGTACGCCGGGCACGCTCTCCCGGCCGGGCGAAGTCCCGGCGCTCTGGCGCGAGTTCACCCGCTCCCCGTTCACCCACCCGCAGATCCCGTACGTCGGCCGGTCCGGAGCGCGCCGCGGGGCGGCGCGCTTCCCCCGCCACCCCGTCGTGGCCGACATCCGTGACCACGGCGCCGTCGCCGCCGACGGAACGACGGACTGCGCCCCCGCGATCAACCGTGCCATCGCCGCTGCCGGAAGGGCCGGCGGTGGCACGGTCACCATCCCTCCCGGAACGTTCCGCATCGACGACCTGATCCACATCGGTCACTCGAACGTGGTCCTCCGGGGCGCCGGCAGCGGCCGTACGACGCTGTACGCGACCAAGAACCTCACCGAACTGATCGGTGTCTACGGATCCCGTTACGGCGGCGACAAGTCTTCCTGGTCCTGGGCCGGCGGCCTCATCTGGCTCGCCCCCACGGCCCGTTGGGACTCCCTCGTCGCCGCCATCAGGGCCAAGGCGTGGCCCTTCGAGGGCTGGACCGGCAATGGACGCGACGCCTGGCAGACCCTCACGACCGTCGAGCCCGCACGCCAGGGATCCTGGACGGTCACCGTCGCGGACGCCTCGAAACTGCGCCCCGGCACGCTCGTCCTCCTCCGTCTGGCCGACGACGCCGACCACACCCTCCTGGAGCACATGTCGGGCGGCGGACCCGGACCCGAGGCGTACTTCTGGGACGACAAGACCAAACTGACCTCGTACGTCCCCTACGAGTGGCCCGTTCGCATCGCCCGCGTGCACGGGCGCCGGGTGACCCTCGAACGCCCCCTCCCGCTCGACGTACGCCCGGAGTGGGACCCGCGGCTGACCACGCACGTCGAGGAGCTGACCGGCTCGGGGGTGGAGGGGCTGACCCTGGAGGCGGTGGAGACACCGCAGTCCCCGCACCTCCTCGACAAGGGATACAACGGCGTCGTCGTCCAATGCGCCTACGACTGCTGGGTGGACGACGTCACGGTCCGCCACGTCGACAACGGATTCGGTCTCGTCGCCGCCTCCGCCTGCACCCTGCGCCGTACGACCGTCGCCGGACGCGGCTCGCACCACCCGTACTTCTGCCGCGAGGGCTCGCACGACAACCTGATCGAGGACTTCACCGTCGAGGAGCGCACCGTCCCCGCGCCCGCCGGAACCCAGCTGCACGGCATCAACGTCGAGGGCCTGTCCTCGTACAACGTCTGGTCGCGCGGCGACATGCGGATGGGCACCTTCGACTCCCACCGCGGACTGCCCTTCGCGAACGTCCGCACCGACATCACCGTCGACAACGACGGCCGGCACGGCGGCGACGCCTCCGCCGGACCCCTGTTCGGCGCGCGCTTCACCCACTGGAACATCCGGGTCACCAACGGCCGGGCGGGCCTGATGAAGATCGACGGCCTCGCCCCGTACAGCGCCACCGTCGGCGTCAACGAGGTCACCGAGTTCGACCAGATCGACGTACCCGACTTCACCGGGGACCTGCATTCCCGACTGGAGCTGTACGGGACGACGGACGTCGTACGGCCGCGCAATCTGTACGAGGCCCAGCGCGACCTCTAGGCCGCGCCATGACTCCCGAGCGGTCCGCCGCCGGCTCACGACCGTGCGTACCGGCCCGGAGTCACCCCCACCAACCGCCGGAAATGGCGGGTGAGATGTGACTGGTCGTAGAAGCCGGTCGCGGCGGCCACCTCCCCCGGTGGCCGTCCGTCGAGCAGCAGGCGGCGGGCGCGGTCCACGCGGCGGGACATCAGGTACTGGTGCGGGGCGATGCCGAACGCGCCGCTGAACGCCCGGACCAGGTGCGCGGGGTGGGCGTGCACCAGCCGCGCGGCCTCGTCGAGGGCGATCCCCTCGACGAGCCGTTCGTCCAGGAGCTCGCGCAGGCGGTGGGCCAGCGGCCGGTCGGCTCGCGAGAGCTCCGCGGCGGATTGGGGGCGCAGCAGGCCGCGCAGCCGGTCCGAGATCAGCGTCAGCCTGCTGTCGGCCTCCAACTCGTCCCCGGGATGCGCGAGCGCCGTGTGCAACTGCCCGACCCGGCGCCGCAGTACGGCATCCGCCAGATCGGGCCCGTCCACCGCGGGGCCGATGAGGTCGTCGGCCAGGCGCGAGCCGTCGAGGTAGAGGACGCGCTTGCGGAAGCCGTGCTCGGTGGCGGGAGCGCCGTTGTGCGGGATGTGCGGCGGCAGCAGCGACACCGTGTCGTGCGGGGTGCCGTGCTCATGGCGGTCGAGGTCGTAGCGGACGGCGCCGTCGTCGACGATCAGCAGGGTCCAGGCCTCGTGCACGTGCATCGGGTACTCGTACTCGGTGTAGTGCGCGTGGAAGACCTCGACGATGCCCGGGACGCTCGGGCGCCACGCCGATATCTCGCGCTGGGGGGCCATGCAAAGAACGTACAAGACGACGGTGCACGCCGGTCGGCAGTCTTCTCGCATGAGCAGCGAGAGCGACATGAGCCCTTCGGACGACGGGCGCGTCCGTTTCGACACCAAGATCACTGTCGTCCTGCGTGACGACCTGGAGCCCTGGCAGCGGCTCAATGTGACCGCCTTCCTCGTCAGCGGCCTGGGGACGGCGGTCTCCGAGGTGATCGGAGAGCCGTACGAGGATGCCGACGGGGTCTCCTACCTCCCGATGTTCCGGCAGCCGGTGCTCGTCCTCGAGGCCTCGAAGGAGACGCTGACCGCCGCCCACGGCCGCGCCCTGTCCCGGGCGCTGCCGCGGGCGGTGTTCACGTCGGACCTGTTCACCACGGGCAACGACCGGGACAACCGCGCGGCGGTACGGGCCGTGCCGACCGGTGAACTGGACCTCGTGGGAATCGCGGTGTACGGGCCGCGGAACGCGGTGGACAAGGTGGTGAAGGGGGCGCGGATGCATCCGTGAGGTGCGGATTTGTCCCCGAGGGTGACCTCGGGCGGGGGTGGCCTCGGGCGGGGGTGACCTCAGATCGGTGTGACCTGGGCACCCGCGTGTCCCAGACAGGCCGGCGTGACCCTAGGCCGGGGTGGCTTCCGCGTGGGGTGCCGCGGCGGCGGCTATCTCCGTCACGGCGGGGCCGGCCTCGCCCACAGGGGCCGGGACCTGGGACGACTCCCGTACCGACTTCTGCGCCGACTCCTCGGCCGGGAGCCGTCGCATGAGCAGCCCGTATCCGAGACCCGCCGCCGTGCCGACCACCGCGCACAGGCCCCAGAGCCAGGCCGCGCCGAAGCGGTCGATGACGACGCCGGACATCACCGGGGCGATGAGCGCGGCGAGGGCCCACGAGAGCGTGTACATGCCCTGGTAGCGACCACGGCCGTGGACGGGGGAGAGGCGGACGACGAGACCGGTCTGCGTCGGGGCGTTGACGATCTCGGCGAGGGTCCACACGCAGACGGTGAGGGTGAAGACCCCGACCGACCCGGCGAAGGCGGTGAGCCCGAACCCGTACCCGGCGAGCAGCGACGAGAGCACGAGCAGCCGCTTAGGGTCCCGGTGCTCGATGAAACGGGTGACCGGGATCTGGAGCGCGACGATGAGTACGCCGTTGACGGCCATCGCCGTGCCGAAGTCGGCCGGGGTGAAGCCTGCCTTGCCCATGGCGACCGGCAGCCCGACGGAGCCCTGCTGGAAGACGAGGGCGACGAGGAAGGACAGCCCGACGACGCTCATGAACCGTCCGTCGCGCAGCACGGTGCCGAGCCCGACCGCGGGTTCCGTCTCCTTGGCGACCTGCACGGGCCTGGACTCCGGGAGCTTCGCGAAGACGACGAGCGCGCAGACGAGGGTCATGCCGGCCTCGATGAGGAAGCCCGCGAGGTAGCTGAACTCGGCGATGAAGCCGGCGCCGATCGAGGAGACGGCGAAACCGAGGTTGATGGCCCAGTAGTTGAGGGAGAAGGCGCGGACGCGGTCCTCGGGCCGGACGATGTCCGCCATCATCGCCTGCACGGCGGGCCGGGAGGCGTTGCTGGCCATGCCGACCAGGAAGGCGACCGAGGCGATGGCCACCGGGTCGTGCATGAAGCCGAGCAGCGCGACCGAGCCGGCCGTCGACACCTGCGCGACGAGCAGCGTGGGCCGCCGGCCGAACCGGTCGGTCATCACTCCGGCGGCGAGCGAGGAGACGACGCCGCCGAGGCCGTGCAGGGACGCGACCAGACCGGCGTACGAGGCGGAGTAGCCGCGGTCGAGGGTCAGATACAGCGCCATGAAGGTGGCGACGAAGGCCCCGAGCCGGTTGATGAGTGTGCTGGTCCACAGCCACCAGAACTCACGGGGGAGCCCTGAGACGGTCTCCCGGACGGCACGTCTCAGGACGGCGGCTGGCATGGATCCCCCACGGATGTAAGCGGCTCGGGCGGTGAGCACAACTTACGAGCGGGCTGCCTCGGAGAGCCACTCAATTAACAGATGCCGTCAACTGAAGGACGGTGAAGAGGGGCGGGAGCGTCGAGGCGGGGCTTCCCGTGTCCGACTGATGGCCTAGGGCGCGAGCGGTCGCGGGGTTCGATTACGCTCGGAGCCATGGCCGACGCACCGTACAAGCTGATCCTCCTCCGCCACGGCGAGAGCGAATGGAATGCGAAGAACCTGTTCACCGGTTGGGTGGACGTCAACCTCAACGAGAAGGGCGAGAAGGAGGCAGTCCGCGGCGGTGAGCTGCTCAAGGACGCCGGCCTGCTGCCCGACGTGGTCCACACCTCGCTCCAGAAGCGCGCGATCCGCACCGCCCAGCTGGCCCTGGAGTCCGCGGACCGCCACTGGATCCCGGTCCACCGCAGCTGGCGCCTGAACGAGCGTCACTACGGAGCCCTCCAGGGCAAGGACAAGGCCCAGACGCTCGCCGAGTTCGGCGAGGAGCAGTTCATGCTCTGGCGCCGCTCGTACGACACCCCGCCGCCGGCGCTCGACCGCGACTCCGAGTACTCCCAGTTCGACGACGCGCGCTACGCGGCGCTGCCGCCGGAGCTGCGCCCGCAGACGGAGTGCCTCAAGGACGTCGTCGTCCGCATGCTTCCGTACTGGTTCGACGGCATCGTCCCCGACCTCCTGACCGGTCGTACGGTCCTCGTCGCGGCGCACGGCAACTCGCTGCGCGCCCTGGTCAAGCACCTCGACGGCATCTCCGACGCCGACATCGCGGGCCTGAACATCCCCACCGGCATCCCCCTCTCCTACGAGCTGGACGCCGACTTCAAGCCCCTCAACCCGGGCGGCACCTACCTCGACCCGGACGCGGCCGCGGCGGCGATCGAGGCGGTCAAGAACCAGGGCAAGAAGAAGTAGAAAGCACGATCATGCCTCCCACCTGCGCAAACGGCGCGGGCGGGAGGCATTTTCGTGGTCTGGACCCTCTGCGGGACCTCAGCGCGGTGGCTTCTGCGGCGGTGAGTTGGGGAACATCTCAGTGCGTAGCGGTGTCATGGAGCGCTGCTGCGTGCTTCGTACCGGCTGGCTGTGTGTTCAAGCAGTTTTCGGCATGCCTCCGCCATTTCTTCCAGCAGGTCGTCATCAATGCCAAAGTTCACAAGGACACCACCGTTCGAGGTGGGCATCGCGCTGCGGATTTTCGCGGCTCGGAGACTGGGCCAGAAGCGGCCGTGGGCAAAGCCGGAGGCCACACGCCACAGTGCCTGGGTTGGGGTAGGTGCAAGCCCGGCGCCTGCGGCGGCCTCGTAAATGATGCTCGTGGCCTCTGGCTTCGTCAGGCTGGGCAGGCCGAGGGTCAGGGCCAGTTGCTTGACCTCTTCCCGGCGCTCAGCTCCGGTCTTGCCACCCGGCCTCGGGCCGTGGTTTGTGTCTCTCTCGTGCTGGGCGCGGTTGCGGAAGTCTTCAGCCCACAGGGAGAGCACCCGGTGGCGACGCTCATCGCGGTTCTTGCCGGCCAGGAGCCATGCTGCGGTGGCGAAGTTCTCAAGGGCCCCGCGCAGCAAGGTCCAAGGGCTGTGCAGGTCAACCTGCTGCGCGACGGTGACGAGCTGCGTGAAAGCCTCGACATGAGTGAGGCCGGCCGAGAAGGAAGACTGGACGAACTTGGCGGCACCCCACGGCCCCAGGGGTTCGTCGTCCTTCGCCAGACTGCTGCGCTCTGCCGCGTCGGGCAACAACAGGAAGTGATTGTCCGCTCGGTAGACGGCGGCTGCGTTGAAAAGCGGGGCGAGGTAGGTGAAGCCCTCCCGGCCGGTCGCGGGCCCGTTCATTTCGTCACCGTACGCCGCTCGTGACGCGTCACGCCTTACGTTATCCACGCCTGCTTGTCTGGTCTTGCGTCGCGTGATTCGTAAGGGTCGCCGGACTTGCAAGGCCACGCGCTGGGCCCTCCGAGGACGACCAACGACGACAGGCAACTACCATCAACGACCGTCTGAATGCAGGTCAGTTGGGGTACGTGCCGCGCTGACCAGGACCGAAAAACGGGCCCGCCAGACCCAGGGCAAGAAGAAGTAACCAGACGCGATCAGGCCCCCTACCTGCGGGTTTCTCGCTGGTAGGGGGCTTCTTGCTGTGCTGCTCGCCCCGCGGTCGGCGATCGCATGAAGCTGATCAGTGGCCTCCCGGCGATCAGGTTTGTCGCCGTGGAGTATCCGGCAGAGCGGCCAGCCCTGTCCTGGGCCGTGCCGTGCCGTGTCGGGCGCCAGGGGGCTGGATCGTGGCCGATCGTTTGAATGCTGCATGGGGTGAATACCGCATTTGGCGGGGCTTCGTCTGGAATGTTCGAAAGGGCAGTGGGGCCGGTCTTCTCGATGTCACAGTCGAGGCGTGACATCGACAACCCTCGTGCCACTCCTTGGCGTCTTGCTCGGCGGCTTCGTGTCGACAGTGACTCAGTACTCGCTGGGGCGCGCCTCGGAGCGGGCCGAAGTACGGCGGAGCGCTCGTGAACGAGCCGAGACGCGTCGCAACGAACGCGTCACCCACCTCATCGGCTTCCTCTCCGCGGTACAGGAAGCCGAACGCGTCGCCGTGGACCGCTATCACCACAACCTGACCGACGAGCAGTGGCAAGCGCGGGCAAAACAGTCCATCGACCGGATGTGGGTCGCCCAGAAGACGATCCACATGCTGTGTGCGGCCGAGGTGAACCAGGCGGCACGTGATCTGGCGTACGACGTTCAGGACGTGATCAGAAAGGGCCCCGACGATCCGGGAGAACCGCGCGACGAGAAGGTCTGGGAGTACATACGCCCCAGCCGAAAGGCGTTCCTGGACGTCGTCCGCGACCAGTTGAAGTAGAGGGCCGGCCGCGGTGAACGAGTTCGGCCGGCCGGGTCCTAGCCGCCCGTTCCCGAGGCTGAGCCCGGTACGGCGGTGCGGAGCCAGTCGGCCAGTGCGGAGAAGTCGTCCTCGGTCAGGCCCTCGGACGGGTCGACGCGGTGAAGCAGCGAGGGGCCCTCGTGCTGCGCGGCGACCCAGAGCCGGTCCACGGGGCCGATCTCGTCGTCGACCCAGATGAACGGGCGGCCGCCTGCCCAGTCCACGAGGGTGCGGGTCTTCCAGTGCAGGCCGCGCGGACCCTCGTCGGAGGAGCCAGAGGCCTCGGGCCACGCCACCACAGGCAGCCGGGGCAGCCCGATCCGTGGGCCGACGGACTCGTTCGCCTCGGCCGTCCATGTCGTCGCCCACACCAGGTCGCACCCCAGCGCCATCAGACGCGGGCCCACGGCCGGATCGAGCCGCCCGAGCAGCGGATTTCCCTGATCGGGGAGCGCTTCGGAGCCGGAACCGGAGTGGGAGACGGAGGTCTGGTGGCTAGCGGGCGACGGGCCGAACGGGATGAGGGGGCCGTCGACGTCGAGGAAGAGGATGGCGCGCCCCACCGTGTGTTCCCTTGTCTCCGCCCGCGCTCCCACGGCGTGGAGAGCCGCGACCGCTGCCTCGGCGTCCCGCTGGGGCAGGCC
The DNA here is from genome assembly GCF_042871525.1 of Streptomyces sp. NPDC005784. Taxonomy (NCBI): domain Bacteria; kingdom Bacillati; phylum Actinomycetota; class Actinomycetes; order Kitasatosporales; family Streptomycetaceae; genus Streptomyces; species Streptomyces sp. NPDC005784. Next base: position 108,908 of record NZ_JBIAIQ010000019.1, on the reverse strand, counting down.
GTGGAGGATCACGACCGGGGCCCGGTCCGCGAGAACCTTGCTGCGCCACAGGCTCAGTCCGGTCAGCCGTCGTACGACGTGGGCCGTGTCCAGTCCAACGGGCCCGGGGCCGGTGAGCAGCACGTCATGGGGCACGTCGTCGCACACCAGTAAGAAGTACTCCGTCATCGCTCTCCCCGTCCCTCTCCGGTCCGGAGGATACGAGCCCGCAGTCGTCGTGTCGCCTCGATTCGGGTGGTCCTTCTCGTTCGGCTGCCTGACCCGGGTGTCTGCCCGTCGCCTGCTCGATCGGAGGGCAGCCCCGGGACACCACGGGGATGGCGGTGAGTCGCCATCCCCGATCGGCCACGTCGGCGTCCTGCCAGGGTGACCACCGGGGTCGGCCTTGGCCCACGAGTCAGGCGTGGGCCACGAGTTAGCCGTGGGCGATGAGCCGTTCGCTGGTCAGTCGGTCAGGTGCAGGGCCGTTCGTGCGTCCGGGCCGTGCCAGCCGGCTGCGGTCCGCCATACGACGTGCACGCCGAAGACCTCCCGGATCGCGTCGGGGGCCCAGTCCTCCGTGGGCGTCTCGGACAGGACCAGGTACCGGGTGTCCGCGGAGCGGGCTTCCGCCCGGTCGAGTTCCATGAGGCGGACGGCTCCCGCACACAGGTGCGCGTAACCGGAACGGCCGGCGCCGAGCACCTCGTAGCGGAGGAGACCGTCCGGGCCCTCCAGGGTCGCGTCGGAGACGCGGGAGTCCGAAGGGCGTAGTCCGGCTCGCAGAAGAGCGGCCCTCAGTTCGAAGCGCACGGCCTCGTGCGTGTTGCAGTCCCGGTCGGTCTGCGCCTCGACGTCCAGTTGCCGTGCGAGTGCCTCGCTCCACGCTGACCGTCCCTCGGACGGGGCGGGGTCGGTGTCCAGGAGAGCGGCAGTGTTCATGGGGTCGGTGTCCTTCTGCTCGTGTGTCTGGCGCGGCTCGGTCGGTGGAGCCGTGATCGCCGTGATCGCCTCGGGTGGTGCCGTGACTGCTTCGGGTGGTGCGGCGGCGGCTTCGGGCGCCGTGTCGGGCTCGGATGCCGTCTTGGGCTCGGGACCGAGCTCCGGTACGGGCTTCGGCTCCGGCTCCCGCTCCGGATTCGGCTCCGGTTTCGGCCCTGGCCCCGGCTCCGGGTTCGACTCCGGTTCGGTGTCGCTTCGATGGCGGAGTTCGTCCTGAGCCCGGTCGAGGGCGTCGGTCCAGTGACGGAACGCCGGATCGTCCGTCAGGGCGGCTCGCAGGCCGGGAGCGTCCGACGCGACCGCTTGTCGTGTGCGCTGGGCGAGGTCCGCCAGATCGCTCAGGCGGTCGCGGTCGGCCGAACCCAACAGGCGCCAGACGCTCAGCCAGTCGACCCGGTCGCGGCGCAGGCAACGGCTGGCCATGCCCCTCAGTTCGGAGAGGAGAGCCGTCGTCTCCGGCCGAGCCGCTCCGTCGCCGTCGGCTATGTCCCGCAGGACGCCGAGTGCGTCCTCGTAACGGGGCGCCATCCGGGCGGAGATGGGTCTGCGGCCGAAGTCGCCTGCCGATACCAGGCTCAGCCGGCCTTCGTTCCGGGTCACCCAGCCGTCCAGCCGGGAGCCCGTGGCCGGGGTTGGTTCGCCGTGGCGGTGGACTAGGAGAACTGTCCGCTCCGTCGCGGGGGCGAGGACCTTCACCTTCCAGTGCGAACTGGGGCCGGGGCCGAGCACACGCACGTTCACGGATGTGCCGACCGGCAGTTCATCGCCGCTGGAGCCATCGCTACTGGAGCCATCGCCGCTGGAGCCATTGCTGGTGGAACCGTCGAGGGCGGTGTCTTCGGAAGTGGAACCAGCGGCGCCCGGCCCTTCCCCCAACGGTGCTGCGGCGGGTGCCAAGTGCGGCAGAGCGGGGGAGAGTTCACCGTTCGCGTCGTCGACCGTAGCGCCGAGTTCGAGCGGCAGCGGTGTCGTGTGGAGGACCGTCAGTGTCTGGGTGCTGCGGGTCAGGGCGACGTACAGCTGGCGGAGTCCTGCGGGGCCCCGGTCGGCGATGGTCGTCGGCTCCAGGACCAGCACATGGTCGAACTCCATGCCCTTGGCCTGGGCGGCGGGGAGTACGGACACCGTCCGGAGCATCTCCTCGGTCATGTCGTCCACGAGGTCGACGCGTCGGCGGACCTCCTCCAGCCAGTCGGAGTCGTCGGGAACGATGACGGCGATCGACCTCGGGGACCGCCCGTCATCGGTGCCCACGAGTCGTGCCGTACGCGTCGCCGCGTCGTCCAGCAGCTCCCAGGGAGTTGTGGACACGAGCCGCACCGCCTCGTCGCCGGCCCGTCGCACGGCCGTCGGGTAGGGCAGGGAGGGTGCGACGGCCCGGGCCAGCGGCGCCACGAACTCCATGATCTCCGCGGGCACTCGGTAGCTGGTGTTCAGCTCGGCCACCCGCCAGTCGCCCTGCGCGGACAGAATTCCGCCCAACTGGTCCCAGGCGGTGTAGGAATGCGGTCCGGTGGCCTGGGCCAGATCGCCGAGCACGGTCATCGAGCCGGTCGGACACCGTCTGCGCAGGGACCTCGCCTGCATCGGGGTGAGGTCCTGTGCCTCGTCGACCACGATGTGCCGGTACCTCTGCGGGCTCTCCCCGGCGATGAGGAAGCGCAGCTCTTCAAGGCACACCAAGTCGTCGATGGTCCAAGGCTCTTCGGCGGCGCTCTCGGCCTTCGGCCTCTGGAGGGCCGCCTGTTCGCCGCCGTCGAGGATCCCGGAGGCGCACTCACCCAGTCTGGTGGGCGAGTTGAGCAGACCGCGCAGTGCTTCCTCGGGGCTCAGCGCGGGCCAGATCCGGTCGACGAGGGTCGTGACCTGCCGGTTGCGCTCCAGATCACGGCGCACGGTCGCGTCCCCGCTGCGGCGCGGGGCGATCCGGACGAGTTCACCCAGCAGCCGGTCCACCAGCAGCGTACGGAACCGGTCCCTGCGCGACCGGTAACCCTCGGGTCCCTCTCGGGCGTCCTGGAGGAGGCCGAGCACCTCCGAGCGCGGCACACGCAGGGAAGTGCCGCCCACGACAACGACGAAGGCCGGTTCGTCCTGGGCGTGGGAGGGGGCCGAGATGATGGTGTCGAGGGCTTCGGGCCGGCACTCGTTCTCCACTCGCCCGCGCAGTACGGCCGCCATCCGTTCGTCGGACTTCACCAGCCGCGCGGCGATGGAGTCCGTACCCCGGATCTCCCCTTCCCAGAGGCGGGCCAGTTGTACGGCGGTGACATTGCGGGTGCCGAGGGTCGGAAGCACGCGCCCCACGTACTCCAGGAAGTTCTGGTGCGGTCCCACGACCAGGATGTCCTGTGCGCGGAAGTGGTCGTTGTTGACGAGCCAGGTCACTCGGTGCAGACCGACCGCCGACTTTCCGGTGCCGGGCCCGCCCTGAATGACGAGGACGTCCTCGGGCGAACCGGTGACCAGTGCCATCTGGTCACGTCTGATCGTCTCCACGATGTCGCGCATCCGGCCACTGCGGGACCGGCGCAACTCACGCAGGAGGAACTCGTCGACCGGTTGCGGTCTTTGACGCCGTCGGCCGACGACATGGCGCGGCGAAGGGACGGTACGCGGCCGTCCGTGGTCGTCTCCGGCGGGCGGGGTGGTGGTGCTTTCCGGCTTCTCCGGGGCTTCCTCCGCCTCAAGGACTTCAAGAGCCTCAGGGCCTTCGGCGGCTTCGAGCGGAGTGGGCTTCTCCTCGAGAGCCGGCGGTGAGGTGGCCTCCCGCCCGGGTCCCAGCGAGCCGGTGTGCGGTTCCGCGGCCGGGGTGATCTCGTCCAGGAAGTCCTCGACCGTCCGCTCGGCGCAGCGTAACCGGCGTCGCAGGAGCACTTCGCCCGGCGTCTCCGGGCGGGCGTTGTGCCAGCTCACGGCGATCGGGTTCGTCCAGGAGACGACCACCTGTTCGCGGGTCTCGGTGTCGAAGACATGGCGTCGCCCGACGTAGAACGTCTCCGGCTCGGCGTCGCCCGCTTCCTGGATGTCGACGCGGCTGATGACCAGGGCCTCGCCCCCGAGACCGCCGTACTCCTCCGCTGTGCTCTCCGCCTTCTTGCGGACCGCGACGCCGTCCTTGCCGCTCGCGGAAGCCGTGGCCGTCGATGGCGACGTCATCTCCGCGAGCCGGGCCTCGTAGCAGTCGTAGGCGCGGTCGACGGCCTTCTGCTCGATGGCGATGACCGCGTCCCGTGGTGTCGTGCTCACGTGTGTCCCCTCCTGGCAGCGCCCCTCGCGCTGCCGCGGGCCAGGGCCCGCCTCCCCTGCCCCAGAGGTAGCAGAGTTCGACGGTCAGACCACGGTCAATCGGACAACAGCCCCATAATCGCGGTGACTTCGGTCAGCTCCGAGCACATCTGGTCCTCTGGCGGACCCGATGTGGAACAGGCGGTGTTCTGGGTGCGGCTCGGCGGTCCCTCCGTGTCCGTCCCCGCCTCGCCCAGGAGGTCTCGCTGTGCCCGGGGTTTTCCGTCCGGGGACCCGGTCGACACCTCCGCCCAGACCGTCTTGCCCACGGGTCGACGAGGCATCGAGCCCCAGCGCACGGCCAGGACGTCCACCAGGAGCAGACCTCGGCCGGACTCGCCCTCGGGGTACGACGAGGGCGGGGCCGTGGGTGGCCCCTTCGCGGAGGCGGCGTCCGCGACCTCGATACGAACCAGGGCCGCAGCCGCGTCGAGGGTGAGATGGAGGCCGAAGTCGCGTCCAGGGACGCGGCCGTGCTGTACAGCGTTCGCCGCGAGTTCGCCGACGACGAGGGCGACCGTGCACGACACGTCCGACATCGGCGGGTGGCCCCACTCCTCCATGCGCCGGACGGCGATACGCCGGGCGAGCTGCGCACCTCGTGGCGAGGAGGCGAACTGCTCTGCGAAGGAGGGGAGTTCACATGTTCTGTCGGTGAGCGCCACGGGTTGCGCCGCGCGGGGCGCGGTGCTCCGCCGTGGCTCGTCTCCCGGAGTGGTCGTTCCTGTCAGCACGGCTTTCCCGTCCTTGTCCGTCGAGTCGGGCATTCCGTGACGCACACGAGTCGTCACGTTCCGTGCTCAAGAGTCGACCGATCGCCCTACGCTCGACAGGTGACGCGGCCTTACTTTTCAGTCCGTAAGGAACGGAAGTGACGCTTTGGCCAACGGAATTGACCCCAGTACGTCGATGGCGGGGCTCTTCGGCGCACGGGTGCGCAGGCTTCGCACGGCGGCCGGACTGACCCAGGCCGAACTCGGCGACAGAACGCACGTGGTGAGCACGCGGATCACGCAGATCGAGCGGGCGTCCGGGGCGAAACCCACGCTGGAACTGGCGCGTGCGCTGGACGCGGCCCTCGGCGCGGACGATCTGCTGGTCGAGCTATGGCCGTACGTGTACCGGGAGGCGTTTCCGGACTGGTCGCGGAAGTTCATGGAGCACTCGGAGCGGGCACTGGCCATCAGGCAGTACGCGGCTCACGTGGTGCCGGGTCTGTTGCAGACGGAGGACTACGCGCGGGCGGTGCTGAGAGTCGGTCGAACACTCGGCAGCAAGGAGCAGTTGGAAGAGCGGGTTGCCCTGCGTATGGGACGACAGGTGCGCCTCGGCACGTCCGATCGGCCCGAACTGTGGGTGGTCCTGGACGAGGCGGTGCTCAGGCGTCCGGTCGGCGGCCAGGCGGTGATCCACGAGCAGTTGGCGCGGTTGCTCGGGGTCACGGCGGAACCTCACATCACCGTGCAGGTACTGCCGTTCGATCAGGGCGAGCACGATGTCATGGGCGGCTCGCTCACGGTGCTCACCATGTCGGACGGATCGGAGATCGCCTATACGGAAGGCGCGCACTATGGCCAACTCGTCGAGGATCCGGACGAGGTCAGGAGTTTCGCGCTGGCCTACGATCGGCTGCGGGCGGCGGCTCTGCCCCCGCTCATGTCTCTCGACATGATCCGATCCGTGATGGAGGACAACCACCGTGGAGCGAAGGTCCCGTCCCGATCTGAACGGCGCCGTCTGGCGCAAGAGCAGCTACAGCAATCAGGAGGGGGGCGACTGCGTGGAGGTGGCCGACCGGTTTCGAGGAGCCGTCGTCCCGGTCCGTGACAGCAAGGTCCCGCACGGTCCGGCGCTGTGCTTCGAAGCCGCCTCCTGGGCCGCCTTCATAGGCGAGTTGAAGGCCGGGCGCCACCGTTCCTGAGGCGACCGGGCCTCGGCTGCGGCCCGTTTCCCGGGCTCACCGGGCTTCGGTCACCGTCCGTCTTCCGGGCTCACCGGGCCCTTGTCCGCGAGGGTCCGGCGGGCCGCTGACCTCCTGAAAGAACCGGGGGAAAGAACTACCCGCCCACCCACCCTCCCCACCGCGAAGCCCGCGTCACTCGTCCGGGTGACCGGCTTGCAGGGGCGGGATGCGGACCGTTACGTTCGCCGCGACAACCGAAAAAAGTACGGCCCCCGGCCGGGACTGCAATCCCGAACGAGGGCCTGACCGATCAGGAAGCTTCGACCTTCCCAATGGCTGACTCGCAGTCTAACGCGCGCCTGCGCGCCGACGCCGGAACTCCGACCTCCGGCGTGATCCATGTACGCACCCGCCTCACCGCCGACTTCACCGTGATCTCCAACGCCCTCGCGCAGCGACGCGGCAGCGCGGTCACGGTCGGCGTCGCGGCGTACATCTCCTCACTGCCCGACGGCTCCCCCGTGAGCATCGCCGCCCTGTGCGAGCACTTCAGCGAGGGAGAGATCCTCATTTCGCGAGCACTGAGGGAGCTGGAGACGGCCGGGTACCTGGAGCGCCGCCGCGAGCGCCTGTCCACCGGACAGATCCGCACCCGGACGTACTTCCATGACATCCCCTGCGGCACCCCGGGACCGGACGGGCCTCCCGAGCCGCCCCGGCCTCGGCGGCAGCCAGCCACTGCTGCGGTGGTCCCGCCCGCGTCCGCGGACGTGCAGCCGCCCGTACAGGTCGAGGCTGTGCAGCCACCCGTGCAGGCCAAGGCCGAGACGCCGATCCCACATGCCGACGCCGACTCTCGAGCCGTCGCCGTACTCGCCGCTCTGCGCCGAGTCGACGCCCGCCTTGTCCTGTCCGCGCAGGAAGCCGCCCGCCTCGCCCCGGCCGTCACCCAGTGGCTCGCGGCAGGTCTCCTGCCCACGCAGATCACGGACCACCTCACCGCACGGCTCCCGGACCATTTCCTGACGCGCCCGGCCGGCATCCTCGCCTACCGGCTCAAAGAGACTCCCCTTCCTCTCCCCGCACCGGCCCGAAGTGCAGAACCCCCCGTACGTCCGGCGGTCGTGCCCATGCGGAACTGCGACGGCTGCGACCGGGGATTCCGCACGGCGGAACCCGGCCGTTGCCGGGACTGCCGATCCCGGGACCAACTCCGTGCGGCCGGCTGAGCCGATGACTGGGTGTGCGGTGCACCCCCAGGTGGGAGGCTCGACGTGGCACGATGCGAAACCCGGGGCCAAAAAGAGGCGGGGCATGGCCCACAGGTTCACGGACGGACTCCTGCCGCCCGCAGAGACCGCCTCCTACCTTGAGATTCCGCAGTCGACTCCCACCTCGTGGCTGAAGGGCAAGACCGCCGGAGCGCCACTGGTCCACCAGGTCGAGCCGGTGCGCAAGGGGCAGCCCTCGGTGCCATCGAGCGCACGTGGCCGTCCTGACGGGCGGACCGCGAGTCGGCAGAAGTGATGGACGGAAGGCGAAGGGCCCGGCGGAAGTGAAGGTCCTCGGCAAGGGCGAGGGGCCCCGTCCTGCGACGGGGCCCCTCTGGACGTACGTAAGCGATCAGCCGCACTGGCAGGGATTGCCCGACTGGCAGCCGCAGCCGCAGCCGGAGCCGCAGCCGCAGGCGCCGAACAAAGGGAGAGTTTTGATCTCGGCGGGCTGTTGGGTGGCGCGGTCCTGGGTCGGGTCGGGCGTGCTGGGGGATTCGGCCATGGGTCCCTCCTTCAGGCACGGAGGCGTCCGACGCACACCGCGCCGCACAGCCCCTGTCGCCCATGACATGCCCAGCCGGGCGGGCGCATCAACGGCGCACTGAGGCGTCTCTCGCGCCCAGGGCGCGAATCCCACGCGGGGCGGGCCGGGATCAGGGCGCGCCTCCGGCGCCCGCGAGGGAAAAGCGCCGGGCCCAGCCGTCCCGACTGGGAACGGCTGGGCCCGCAGGCTTCGTGCGTCCGGAGAGGGCTGTGCCCGCCAGGGAGAGGTGGGCCGCCCCGTAACCCCGGCCCGTCTGGGAGAGCCGGGCCTGTCAGGAGGCCCTGGCTTGCCCAGGGGGAGTCAGGTTCGTAGCCCTGGCCCGTCTGACGAGGGTCGGGTTCGTAGCCCTGGTCCGGTAGGAGAGGGCTACGCGCTCTCCACCCCCGTGGCCGGCTGGATGTCCGGCTGGAGTTCGTCGGCGTGTTCGCCGGTGACGAGGTAGACCACTCGCTTGGCGACCGAGACGGCGTGGTCGGCGAAGCGCTCGTAGTAGCGGCCGAGGAGGGTGACGTCGACGGCGGTCTCGATGCCGTGCTGCCATTTGTCGTCCAGCAGGTGCTGGAACAGCGTGCGGTGCAGGAGGTCCATCTCGTCGTCGTCCTGCTCCAGCTGCATCGCCAGGTCGACGTCCTTCGTGATGATGACCTCGGCCGCCTTGGCCATCAGGCGCTGGGCGAGCTGGCCCATCTCCAGGATCGTGGCGTGCAGGTCGTGCGGGATGGCGCGGTCGGGGAAGCGCAGCCGGGCCAGCTTGGCCACGTGCTGGGCCAGGTCGCCGGAGCGCTCCAGGTCGGCCGACATCCGGAGCGAGGTGACGACGATACGGAGATCCGTCGCCACCGGCTGCTGGCGGGCCAGCAGGGCTATCGCGCGGGCCTCCAGCTCGTGCTGGAGATCGTCGACCCGCTGGTCGGCAGCGATCACGCTCTCGGCCAGCTTCAGGTCGGAATCGAGGATGGCCGTCGTGGCACGCCCGATCGCCGACCCGACGAGCCGGGCCATCTCGACCAGGCCGTCGCCGATCGAGTCAAGTTCTTCGTGATACGCGTCACGCATGTGGTCGTCCCTCTCGTACGTCAGCATTTGGGGGTCCGGGGTCCGGGACCGTGTTGTTCCGGCCGCCGCCAGGCCGCCGGAGGGACCCGAGAACCCCACGCTCCCACGTTCGGGCCTGTACGCGTCCGTTTCCGGCATCCCAAGTGAATCAGTACTGGCTCCTGGGTGAACTCTGGGCGACGAGTGTTCGAGGTCGCACTCGGATGGCTGTGGCCAGGAGCGACGGCATGCCTAACCTGGGTGCATGGACGTGAACGCGGCGGTCGCCGCAGCGGCAGCGATCGCCGGAGTACTTACCGGTGTCATCGCCATGCTGGCGTTCCGCTGGAGCGAGCGCGACCAGAAACGCCCGACCCGCAGCTCTCTGCACACGGACGCGGTCCTTCCGCCCGGTGTGGACACCGTGCTGTCGGTGCTCAGCTCCTCTGCGGTCGTACTCGACGAAGCGGACGCCGTGGTCAAGGCCAGTTCGGCGGCTTACGCCCTCGGACTGGTGCGCGGGGGCAAGCTGGCCGTCGAGCCGATGCTCCACATGGCGCGTGACACCCGTCGTGACGGGGAGATACGTCAGGTGGAGCTGGACCTGCCGAGAAGGGGCACGGGGAGGGGTGAGGCCCTCGCCGTCTCGGCGCGCGTGGCTCCCCTCGGGTCGCGGCTCGTCCTCCTCCTTGTGGAGGACCTGACGGAGGCGCGCCGGATCGAAGCCGTACGGCGGGACTTCGTCGCGAACGTGAGCCATGAGCTCAAGACTCCCGTCGGAGCGCTCTCCCTGCTCTCCGAGGCCGTCATGGACGCCTCGGACGACCCGGAGGCCGTCGAGCGCTTCGCCGGACGCATGCAGATAGAGGCCACCCGGCTCACCAACCTCGTCCAGGAGCTCATCGACCTGTCGAGGGTCCAGAACGACGACCCCCTCGAGGACGCCGAGCCGGTCCGTGTCGACGAGCTGGTCGCCGAGGCGATCGACCGCTGCCGCCACCAGGCCGGCACGAAGCAGATCACCATGTCCGCAGGCGGCACCGCCGACCTGAGCCTGTGGGGGAACCGGGGTCAGCTCGCCGCGGCCCTCGGCAACCTCGTCGAGAACGCCGTCAACTACTCGCCCGCCCGCACCCGCGTCGGGATAGCCGCCCGCCGGGTGACGGCACCCGGTGGGGAACACATCGAGATCGCCGTGACCGACCAGGGCATCGGCATCTCGGAGAAGGACAAGGAGCGCGTCTTCGAGCGCTTCTACCGTGTCGATCCGGCCCGCTCCCGTGCCACCGGCGGTACGGGCCTCGGGCTGGCGATCGTCAAACACGTGGCCGCCTCGCACGGCGGGGAGGTCACGGTGTGGAGCTCCGAGGGTCAGGGCTCCACGTTCACCCTGCGGCTGCCGGAGGCGACCGCGGCCCGCGAGCGCGTGACCGATCACCACATGCCCGGACTCGACGAAGAGGACGAGACCGGGCAGCCCGACGGGACGACCACCGTCACATCCCCGTACGAACCGCTTCCTGCCCCGGAGGTCCTTCCGTGACCCGTGTGCTCGTCGTCGAGGACGAGGAGTCCTTCTCCGACGCCCTGTCGTACATGCTCCGCAAAGAGGGCTTCGAGGTCGCCATCGCGACCACCGGGCCCGACGGACTCGACGAGTTCGAGCGCAACGGCGCCGACCTCGTGCTCCTCGACCTGATGCTGCCGGGGCTGCCCGGCACCGAAGTCTGCCGCCAGCTGCGTGGCCGGTCCAACGTCCCGGTGATCATGGTGACCGCCAAGGACAGCGAGATCGACAAGGTGGTCGGGCTCGAAATAGGAGCAGACGACTATGTCACCAAGCCCTTCTCCTCCCGGGAGCTGGTCGCCCGTATCCGGGCCGTCCTGCGCCGCCGCGGGGAGCCGGAGGAGGTCGCCCCGGCCGCCCTGGAGGCCGGTCCCGTCCGGATGGACGTCGACCGCCACGTGGTCACCGTCTCCGGCGGCAAGGTCGACCTCCCGCTGAAGGAGTTCGACCTCCTGGAGATGCTGCTGCGCAACGCGGGCCGCGTGCTGACCCGGATGCAGCTCATCGACCGGGTCTGGGGTGCCGACTACGTCGGTGACACCAAGACCCTCGACGTCCACGTCAAGCGTCTTCGCGCGAAGATCGAGCCGGACCCGGGCGCGCCCCGGTACCTGGTGACGGTGCGCGGTCTCGGCTACAAGTTCGAGCCGTAAACCGGCCCCACCTCCACGCCCGTGCCTGGAGTACGGCGTAGAGCATGACGCGGAAGTACGACGAAGGGCGGGACCCCTGGAGAGGGGTCCCGCCCTTCGTCGCACTGTCGTACGGACCGCTGTGGCGCGTACGGGCTCGCGTATGGGCCGCGTACGGGCCGCGTCATGGGTCGTGTACGGACCCTTGTGCGCGCCCGGCGGACGTCAGCTCACTACGAGGCGGACGCCGACGAGGTGGCGGTGGCCGGGGCCGTCGCGCTCGACGACGGCTTGCCCGACGCGGGCGCGGACGGGGAGCCCGTGACCGACTCCGACGGCGAGGTGACCGGGGAAGCGGTCGGCGCCGCCGGGATGTCGCTCGGGCCCCACTTGGTGAAGTAGCTCTCGGCCGGGACGACGTAGGCGCTCAGGCTCACGTCACCGGTCTTGCTGAAGGCGAAGGTGACCTTCTGGACGCTGCCGTTCAGGACGGTTCCCGAGGGGCTGGACAGCGCCGCGGAGGCGTTGCCCTTGCCGCCGAGGACGATCGAGCCGCCAGCCGGGACGGTCAGCTTGCCCGTGCCGCTCGCGGGCGTGATCTGGGCGGTGCCCTCGCCCTCGACGCTGATCGAGTCCACGGTCTGCGCGCTGGTTCCGTTGTTGAACAGCGTCGCGGAGATCACCGCCGGACCGGTGGCCTTCACGTCGGGCTGGGTGATGACGAGCGCGTTCTGGACCTTGATGTCGCCCACGGAGGTGGCCGCGTTGTCCGGCTTGACCTCCAACGTCTGGGCGTCGCTGCCGGCACCGCACGCGGCGAGAGAGGCGATCGAGAACGCGATGACGGCGGCGGCGAGAGTGCCGCGTCGAAGGCTGCTGCTCACGGCGGCGGCAACTCCTTGAACGTGGGCGAAGCAGGGCGACCTCTGTGTAAAGCCGCCCTAAGGGTCTGTCAGCGGCCTTAGGTTACCGATCCGTTCCCGCGCGACCGCACCCGACCCTCCCCAAGCCGCCGACTTTGCTCGCCCGAGGGGAAACCCGGGCGCGCTGAGGATGGGTCGGGCTCGGGTTGGGGCGGGCTCCGGTGGAACGGGCTCAGGGGTGGTCGCGCTCCGGGCGGGGCGGGCTCGCGAGGCATGCGCCCGCGGGCTCCGTTGCGCCGGGTGTGCGCCCCGCCGTTCACGCTCCGCTCCAGTGGCGCGTCGGCTACTTTGATCGCGCGCTCGTCCGCCATTCACTTAAGTTCCGCAGACTTAGGCTTGCGCATTTCGTGGAATGAATGCCGGCTCTCCGGAAAATGGATCACGGGGTCATCGAGGGCCGATGAGCAGGTGATCATCGAACGCCTTGATCAATTCCGGATTCGTCTCGTACTCGGCTCCGCCCATCGAACGGAGTAGCGGAAGTCGCGCTCTTGGAGCCGGACAAAACGGGATGTTCAGACGCAGGTGACGGGCTCCGGGTGCCTGTAACGTACGCGTTTCACTCCGCCTGGACAGCGGCTCCGACCTGCGAATACCCTCTTCCGCTCGCCCCTCGCAGCACGTTCCTGTTGCGGTTGTCAAGCCCCGAGATATGCCCTGACCTGCGAAAACGCCATTCAGAAGACGCCGTTTCCGTGTTACTCTGGATAGCCACGGAAGGGGTACCTGTCACATGACGTTCAAGGTTGGCGACACCGTGGTCTATCCCCATCACGGGGCCGCGCTGATCGAGGCCATCGAAACTCGCCAGATCAAAGGCGTGGACAAGACCTACTTGGTGCTGAAGGTCGCCCAGGGTGACCTGACGGTACGTGTGCCAGCGGACAATGCGGAGTTCGTCGGCGTACGTGATGTGGTCGGTCAGGACGGGCTGGACCGGGTCTTCGAGGTGCTGCGCGCGCCGTATGCCGAGGAGCCCACGAACTGGTCGCGTCGCTACAAGGCAAATCTGGAGAAGCTCGCCTCCGGCGATGTCATCAAGGTCGCGGAAGTCGTGCGTGACCTGTGGCGTCGTGAGCGCGAGCGCGGACTCTCCGCAGGTGAGAAGCGCATGCTCGCCAAGGCGCGCCAGATCCTGGTGAGCGAGCTCGCCCTCGCGGAGAACACCAACGAGGACAAGGCCGAGGCCCTGCTCGACGAGGTTCTCGCGTCCTGACGCCGGCTCAGTCGCCGAGACGCCAGTCGTCTTGACGTACGCCCAAGCCCGCGCAGCAGCGCAATGAAATGCCGCGGTGCCCGATGACGCAATTGCCAAATTGCTGTCGCCGGGCGCTGCGGCATGTTCGTACCCGCGCCCATTCGGTAAACCGGACGTTCACCCGGCATCGGCTTTCCCGCGGTATACCGGCGTATCCGATACTTGGGGTGCCGACCCGGGCGGTCGACTCGACCGGATGTCACGGAAGGGTCCGGTCAAGGCGTCGCGCCCGGCGCTCCCCCAGCTCTCCGAGCAGGGGGTACCCCCAGGCCATACCCATCCCGGTCGAGCACTAAAACCTGACAGGAACCGATGTCTGACGTTTCGCTCTCTTCGCCGCCGGAAGCCCGCACCGCCGCCGTGATTCCGGCCGCCGGACGAGGTGTGCGCCTCGGTCCGGGCGCCCCCAAGGCGCTCCGCGCGCTGAACGGCACGCCCATGCTCATCCACGCGGTCCGCGCGATGGCCGCGTCCCGCGCCGTCTCCCTGGTCGTCGTCGTGGCTCCGCCGGACGGCGCGGCCGAGGTGAAGACGCTGCTCGACGCGCACGCGCTGCCCGACCGCACCGACTTCCTCGTCGTCCCGGGCGGTGACAGCCGCCAGGAGTCCGTGAAGTACGGGCTCGAAGCGCTGCCGCCCGGCATCGACATCGTCCTCGTGCACGACGCGGCCCGGCCGCTCGTGCCCGTCGACACCGTGGACGCCGTCATCGAGGCCGTCCGGGACGGCGCTCCCGCCGTCGTACCGGCGCTGCCGCTCGCCGACACCGTCAAGGAGGTCGAGCCCGCGGCCGTCGCCGGGGAGCCCGAGCCGGTCGTGGCCACCCCCGAGCGGGCGCGGCTGCGTGCCGTGCAGACGCCGCAGGGCTTCGACCGCGAGACGCTTCTGCGGGCCCACGAGACCGTCACCGACAAGGTGACCGACGACGCGAGCATGGTCGAGCAGTTGGGCGTGCGGGTCGTGGTCGTGCCGGGCCACGAGGAGGCGTTCAAGGTGACACGCCCGCTGGACCTGGTGCTGGCGGAGGCGGTTCTCGCACGGCGGAGGCTGAACGATGGGTTCTGAGACACCGGAGCGGACGGCCGGGCAGGACCAGGGACGGGCTCAGGGCCCGGTGATCCCGCTCGTCGGGATCGGCACCGACATCCACGCCTTCGAGGAAGGGCGGGAGCTGTGGTGTGCCGGCCTGAAGTGGGAGGGGGAGGGCCCCGGACTCGCAGGGCACTCCGACGCGGACGTCGTGGCGCACGCCGCGTGCAACGCGCTCTTCTCGGCGGCGGGCCTCGGTGACCTCGGGGCCCACTTCGGCACCGGGCGCCCGGAGTGGTCCGGGGCGTCCGGGGTCGTGCTGCTGACGGAGGCGGCGCGGATCGTCCGCGAGGCCGGCTTCGTCGTCGGCAACGTCGCGGTCCAGGTCGTCGGACCCCGCCCGAAGATCGGCAAGCGACGGGACGAGGCCCAGAAGATCCTTTCGGACGCGGTGGGGGCGCCGGTGTCGGTGTCGGGTGCCACGACGGACGGGCTCGGATTCCCGGGCCGCGACGAGGGCCTGATGGCCGTCGCCACGGCACTGGTCGTCCGGGCGGGCTGAGACAGGCGGCCGGGCTGAGACAGGAGAGGGTCCCGGGGTTCGTCCTTTCGGTTCCGTCCCCCGTATGTCACGAATACGTGGCCTTGCGGGGGAAGGGTCGCGGGGCACTACCCGGGGCCCACTACCCTGGAGTGGTGACCATTCGTCTGTACGACACCAGCGCCCGGCAGATCCGTGACTTCACCCCGCTCGTGCCGGGTTGCGTCTCGATCTACCTGTGTGGCGCGACCGTGCAGGCGGCACCGCACATCGGGCACATCCGCTCGGGCCTCAACTTCGACATCATGCGCCGCTGGTTCGAGTACCGCGGCTATGACGTGACGTTCATCAGGAACGTCACGGACATCGACGACAAGATCATCGCCAAGTCGGCCGAGCAGGGCCGCCCCTGGTGGTCCATCGGCTACGACAACGAGCGCGCCTTCAACGACGGTTACGACGCGCTCGGCTGCCTGCCGCCCACGTACGAACCGCGTGCCACCGGCCACATCCCCGAGATGATCGAGATGATGCGCGGGCTCATCGAGCGCGGTCACGCGTACGCGTCCGACGGGAGCGTCTACTTCGACGTGCGGTCGTACGACGGCTATCTCCAGCTCTCCAACCAGGAGCTCGACAACCTGCAGCAGCCGTCCGGGGTGGGCGAGACCGGCAAGCGCGACCCGCGTGACTTCGCCATGTGGAAGTCCGTGAAGCCGGGCGAGCCGAGCTGGGAGACGCCCTGGGGCCGGGGCCGTCCCGGCTGGCACCTGGAGTGCTCGGCCATGGCCCACAAGTACCTGGGCAGCGCCTTCGACATCCACGGCGGCGGGATCGACCTGATCTTCCCGCACCACGAGAACGAGATCGCGCAGGCCAAGGGCTTCGGCGACGAGTTCGCGAAGTACTGGGTGCACAACGCCTGGGTCACCATGAGCGGCGAGAAGATGTCGAAGTCCCTCGGGAACTCGGTCCTCGTCTCCGAGATGGTCAAGGCGTGGCGCCCCATCGTGCTGCGCTACTACCTCGGCACCCCGCACTACCGCTCGATGATCGAGTACAGCGAAGAGGCCCTGCGCGAGGCCGAGTCGGCGTTCGCGCGCATCGAGGGCTTCGTGCAGCGGGTGGTCGAGAAGGCGGGGGGCGTCGTCGAGCCGTCCGCCGAGGTGCCGCCCGCGTTCGCCGAGGCGATGGACGACGACCTGGGCGTCCCGCAGGCGCTCGCGATCGTGCACACGACGGTCCGGCAGGGGAACTCCGCCCTGGCCGCCGACGACAAGGAAGCCGCCGTCGCCCGCCTCGCCGAGGTGCGGGCCATGCTCAGGGTCCTCGGGCTCGACCCGCTCGACCCGCAGTGGGCCGACGAGAGCGACCGCGGCGATGACCTGCACGGCGTCGTCGACACCCTCGTCCGGATGGTTCTCGACCAGCGCGAGGCCGCCCGTACCCGCAAGGACTGGGCCACCGCGGACGCCATCCGCGACCAGCTCAACCAGTCCGGCCTGGTCATCGAGGACGGCCCGCAGGGGCCGCGCTGGACGCTCGGACCGCGCTGAGCACCCGCTCCGGCGGCCCCGGCCGACCCCCGTCGGCCTTGATCGATTGTGCCGCCCGGACCTCCGGGCGGCACACTTCATATACGTACGTACGCACGCTTCAAACAGACAGGTAGGTCATGGCTGCTAACAACCGCCGCATGTCCGGCAAGAAGGGCGCGCAGGTCGGCAGTGGCGGCCAGCGACGCCGGGGCCTGGAAGGCAAGGGTCCGACCCCGCCCGCCGAGGCGCGCAAGGGCCACAAGAAGAACCGCATCGCGGGCGCCAAGGCGAAGCAGATCGTCCGCCGCCCCGCCCACCCCAAGGGCCGCGGCGGCAAGGGCACGTCCGAGATGGTCGTCGGGCGCAACTCCGTCGTCGAGGCGCTGCGCGAGGGCGTCCCCGCGATGACGCTCTACGTCCAGCAGTTCATCGACAACGACGAGCGGGTCCGCGAGGCGCTCCAGCTCGTCGCCGAGCGCGGCGGCATCCACCTGATGGAGGCCCCCCGCCCCGAGCTCGACCGCATGACCAACGGGCTCAACCACCAGGGTCTCGTCCTCCAGGTCCCGCCGTACGAGTACGCGCACCCCGAGGACCTCGCCGCCGCCGCTTACGACGAGGGCCAGGACCCGCTGATCGTCGCCCTCGACGGGGTGACCGACCCGCGCAACCTCGGCGCGGTCGTCCGTTCCGCCTCCGCCTTCGGCGGCCACGGCGTCGTCGTGCCCGAGCGGCGCGCGGCCGGCATGACCGCCGGCGCCTGGAAGACGTCGGCCGGTGCCGCCGCCCGTATTCCCGTCGCGCGCGCGTCCAACCTGACGCGGGCCCTGGAGGCGTACAAGAAGGCCGGCCTCGTGGTGGTCGGACTCGCCGCGGACGGCGAGGTCGAGGTCGGTGACCTGGAGGCGCTGGGCGGCCCCGTCGTCATCGTCGTCGGCAGCGAGGGCAAGGGCCTGTCCCGACTCGTCGGCGAGACCTGCGACTTCCGGGTGCGGATCCCGATGCCCGGTGGCGCGGAGTCGCTGAACGCCGGTGTGGCGGCGGGAGTTGTGCTGTACGAGGCAGCACGCCGACGCGCCTGAACAAACGTCCAGGTGGTCACCCCCGTGGGGCAATCGGGATGTTCTGGACGATCTTGACGCGGTCCGGACAGTTCGGCGTGGTCAAAGCAGTGTCCTAACCACACGTCACTCGGTTAGATGAGTGTGGACACCAGAACACCCCGCACACCCACGGGGGACCGCTCGTCGGGATTCGACGAGGTTCCCGCGCTGAGCATGGTGAAGGTGCCGAGCGATCCGGCGCAGGTCATCGTCAATCATGCGAGCTTCCGCGTCCAGTTGGCGGGTGCGTCGCGCGGCCAGTCCCCGCGTATCGCACGGCACTTGGGCTCTCCCGGCGACGCCGCGCGGATCCCCGGCGCAGGTGCGCCGGGCCGAGCGGGCGGGGCCGGTCCGGCCGACGGCGCCCGCCGCCGCGCCCCCGTCGTCTGGAGCGGGAAGTCCGCACCGGACGACACCGGCGCCCACCGCCTGCTCCAGGCCGTACGGAGCGCGGGCCTCACCCACCGCTCCACCCGGCCGACGGCCGCCGCCGGTTCGACCCAGGTCATCCCGCGCATCGGCGAACAGCCGGGCTACGCAGGCGATCTGACCGTCGACACGGTCGAGACGCCGCTCGTAGGCAGCCAGCGTGCCCCTCTCGGTGAAGAGCAGCGGCTGCTGCCGCAGATGCGCAGCGTGGGCAGTGCCTACGACGAACAGGCCTACGACGAACAGGCCTACACGGACACCGACTTCGGGGACGACGGCTTCGAGGGCGACGGCTTCGACGACACGGCGGGCGACGCCTCCGGCAGGCGGCGCAGTTCCGACCCGGTCCGGCAGGCCTATCACCCGGGCCGCCGGATGAACCTCGGCGTCGTGCTGCTCCCGCTGCGCGTCTTCCTCGGATTCATCTCCGTCTACGCGGGGATGGGCAAGCTCTGCGACCCCGTCTACTTCGACGGCGGCAAGCGCGGTTCCATGGTGAAGTGGCTCAACACCCTGCACCCGTGGGAAGTCGCCGAGCCGCTGCGGCAGTTCGCGCTCCAGCACCCCGTCGGCTCCGGGCTCGTCATCGCCTTCTTCCAGGTCATCGTCGGCGTCCTGACCGTCCTCGGGCTGTGGCAGCGGGTGGCCGCGGTCGTCGGCGCGATGCTGTCGGCGGCGCTCATCGTCACGGTCAGCTGGAAGACGGTTCCCGCGTACGACGCGCCCGACATCATCTACCTCGCCGCCTGGTCCCCGCTGATCATCGCGGGCGCCCCGGTCTACTCCGCCGACGGGCGGCTGGCCAGTGAGGCCTGGCGCAGGCTCGGGCCGCGCGCCGACATCTGGGACCTGCGCGCCCGGGTGCTGCGCCGTGGCGCGCTGCTCACGGCCGTCGTCGCCGGACTGACCCTGCTCATCGGTTCGCTCCTCGGCGGCGCCGTCCGCGACTCCGGCCGGATCGTCGTCCCCGGACCCGGCGAGGCCCCGCGCAACGAACTGCCCGGCTCCCCGCTCCCCGAGACGCCCGGCAAGCGGCATCAGAAGGCCACCCCGTCGGCCTCCGTGGCGCCCAGCCGGAGCAGCTCAGCGCCCCCGTCGCAGGCGGCCGGTACGCCGGGCGCGACCCAGGAGACCAGCCGGACCGGCGCCGGGCAGCCCAGCCAGACCCAGGGCAGCGGCCAGGCCCCGCCCCAGCACTCCGCGCCGGTCGACCAGGCCCCGAGCACCAGCGCGGGCCCCACCAGCAGCGGCGGCACGGCGACCGGCGGCAGCGGTGGCGGCAGCGGCACCGGTGGTACGGGCGCCGCGAACGGCACCTCCACCGGCGGGAGTTCGTCCACCGGCCAGCCGGGCCTGGTGGGCGGTCTGCTGGGCTGATCGCCCTGCGGGTGGTCAGCTGGATCGACCGCCTGGTGGGTGCTCAGCCGGGCTGACACCCTCGCCCCGCGCAACGACGGCAGGGCCCCGCACGCAAGTGCGCGGGGCCCTGCCGTCGTGTTGCGTGCGCGGCCCTGAGGCGGTCGTGCGTCGGGAGCTCCCGTAGAGCCGGGAGAGCGTCTCTGACGGGTCTCTGACGGGTCTCTGACGGTCTCTAACGGCCCAGGGCCGCGAGCTCCTTCGCCGCTTCCGTGAGGTCCTTGGCGGTGTCGATGGCGCGCCAGTAGGCACCCTGCGGGATCGGGAAGCCGGACAGCCGGCGTTCGCGGGCCAGGCGGGGGAAGGTGGTGCGCTCGTGGTCACCGCGCTCGGGGAGCATCTCGGTGAACTCGGGGGAGAAGACGTAGACGCCCGCGTTGATCTCGAACGTGGAGGGCGGGGCCTCGATGAAGTCCGTGATGTGACCGAAGCCGTCCGTCTTGACGGCGCCCCACGGGATGCGGGGGCGGGCCAGCGCGAGGGTCGCGACCGCGTCGCGCTCGGCGTGGAAGTCCGCCATGTCGCGCAGCGAGAAACGGGTCCAGATGTCACCGTTCGTCGCGTACCAGGGCAGGTCGGGGTGCGGGAGGTGCGCCGCGGCGTACTTGAGGCCGCCGCCGCGGCCGAGGGGCTCCGTCTCGACGACCGTCGTGACATTGAGCGGGAGGTCGGCCGAGTCCAGCCACTTCTGCAGGACGTCGGCGAGGTGACCGCAGGAGACGACGACGTCGGTCACGCCCTCCTCGGCGAGCCAGGTCAGCTGGTGGCCGATGATCGGTGTCCCGGTGCCGGGGATCTCGACCATCGGCTTGGGCCGGTCGTCGGTGTAGGGGCGCAGCCGGGAACCCTGGCCGCCGGCCAGGACAACGGCTTGAACGGGGCGCGACGCGGCGTTCGGATCGGTCATGCCCGAACTGTACGTGGCGCCCCGCACCCGGCCTCCTGCGGCAACCGTTCCTTAATCAGCTGTTACCGGGCGGCCCGGAATCGGCCGATTCACGACGCTGTGGGGCGGGCGGCCCCGAAGGGCTGTACCCCTCGGAGGGAGCTGTGGTCTCCGAGGGGAGCCCGCCCGGGGACGGGGCGGTGACCTCAGAAATGGGTGGCCGCGACCCCCGAGGCGAACGCCGTGTCGCAGACGGGCCGGGCGAAGGACTGGGCGCGGGTCGGTCCGTACACACGGACCGCGGCGCGGCCCAGGGCGCGGGCGATGGAGGCGCAGTGCTTCGCGAGCGCCGGACGGCCGTTCACCGCCTCCTGGAGGTGGGTG
The DNA here is from genome assembly GCF_042871525.1 of Streptomyces sp. NPDC005784. Taxonomy (NCBI): domain Bacteria; kingdom Bacillati; phylum Actinomycetota; class Actinomycetes; order Kitasatosporales; family Streptomycetaceae; genus Streptomyces; species Streptomyces sp. NPDC005784. The sequence goes on along the minus strand of NZ_JBIAIQ010000019.1, from coordinate 88,177 downwards.
AGGGCCACACCCGGGTTCTTCTCCTGGAGCTCCAGGAGAAGCGTGTCGCGCAGGACGTCCTGCGGGGCACGGGCGACGGCTCGCGTCGAGACGTCTTCGGAGGACGCGGTGAGCACCGAGCTCGAGGAATTCCCCGACCAGTTGACTCGGGTGACCGCGAGAGTCCCGGAGAGCACCAGGACGACAGGCAGAACGAGGGCGAGGGTGCGGCCGATCCGGCGGGCGGGGCCACGGCCACGCCGGGTCCGTTGGTTAGTGGTGGAGTGCTTCACGCGAGTGAGGGTAGCGCGGGGTGATGATTTGGCGACATTTAGTCACCGGTTCGGGGGATGGGGAAGCGGCGTTTTCAGGGTGCCGTGTTGACGCACGCATATCGAAATGCCCGGTCTGCCGGGGTATTTGTCGACAACGAAGAGGGCCCCGCAGCCTGCTGCGGGGCCCTCTTCGTCAACTTGAGTGAATTCAACCCTTACGGGGTGCGTGTTTCCGCCGGGCTGACGCGGACGTCAGGCCGACGTCAGTCGGACAGGCGCTCGCCCGTCGAGGTCGAGAACACGTGGATCTCGCCCGGACGCGGCACTACGTGCAGCGTGGCGCCCTTGTCCGGGACCGAGCGGCCACTGACGCGGACGACGAGGTCCGTGAGCTTGTCGTCGACCTTCGCGGAGCCGTAGACGTAGCCGTCGGCGCCGAGCTCCTCGACGACGTTCACCGAGACGGCGAGGCCGGCCGGGGCGTCCTCGGTGTCCTTGGAGAGCGACTTGGCGGCCTCGCCGTTGTGCTCGACCACGTCGAAGTGCTCAGGGCGCACACCGACGGTGACCGTGCGGTCGCCCTTGTCGGCGGCGGCCTTGAGGGCCTCGCGGTTGACCGGGACGACGCTGTTGCCGAACTTCACGCCGCCGTCGGTGATCGGGACCTCGATCAGGTTCATGGCCGGGGAGCCGATGAAGCCGGCGACGAACAGGTTGGTCGGGCGGTCGTACATGTTGCGCGGCGAGTCGACCTGCTGGAGCAGACCGTCCTTGAGCACGGCCACACGGTCGCCCATGGTCATGGCCTCGACCTGGTCGTGGGTGACGTACACCGTGGTGATGCCGAGGCGGCGCTGGAGCGAGGCGATCTGCGTACGGGTGGAGACGCGGAGCTTGGCGTCGAGGTTCGACAGCGGCTCGTCCATGAGGAAGACCTGGGGCTCACGCACGATCGCGCGGCCCATGGCGACACGCTGGCGCTGACCGCCGGAGAGGGCCTTCGGCTTGCGGCCGAGGTACTCGGTGAGGTCGAGGATCTTCGCCGCGTCCTCGACCTTCTGGCGGATGTCGGCCTTGTTGACGCCGGCGATCTTGAGCGCGAAGCCCATGTTGTCGGCGACGGTCATGTGCGGGTACAGCGCGTAGTTCTGGAACACCATCGCGATGTCCCGGTCCTTGGGCGGCAGGTGCGTGACGTCGCGGTCACCGATGCGGATGGTGCCGGCGTTCACGTCCTCGAGCCCCGCGAGCATGCGGAGCGAGGTGGACTTGCCGCAGCCGGAGGGACCGACGAGGACGAGGAACTCGCCGTCCTCGATGTCGATCTCCAGGGCATCGACGGCGGGCTTCTCGGAACCCGGGTAGATCCGGGTCGCCTTGTCGAACGAGACAGTGGCCATGGTGATGGGCCCCCTTCACCGGCAGGAACGTGCCGGACGATCCGTTGTAAAGGTGGTGATCCACTATGGAAACGCCCATAGTGGTGTAGTCCACATGAGTGAACTGGGTCAGGACGCTACCTGGCGTTCATGTGTTCTGTCAGCACCCGGGCACCGGTGAAGTTCGCGGAAACTCTCGACAGGGCCCCGCTGCGACGTGGGTACACTGCACGGGCACGCACGCCCCGCGCGCGCGGCAGGCCTCCTTAGCTCAGATGGCCAGAGCAACGCACTTGTAATGCGTAGGTCGTCGGTTCGAATCCGACAGGGGGCTCATCTTCGGCCCAGCTCAGACGGTGTCTGAGCTGGGCTTTTGCGTTCAGTGGACGCGGCGGCGGCGCTTGGCGCGGACCGCGCGGCTGTCCGGGGTCTCAGGTGTGGTCTCACCAGGGGCTTCCGGCGGGGCCCTGCCATGGCTGCGTCCCGGCAAGCTGTCATCAAGTCCACTCGAACCGACATGGACAGGATCACGCGACTAGCCAACGCCCACCCCGGCGGAACGAATACGGCGAGACCTCCACCAACCCCAGACCGTGTGGCCCACCAGAGCGACCGCAACGGCAACAGCCGTGAACCGAACGGTGGTCCAGGTACCCAGAACAACCTGACTCGGCCCGCGCGACTCCATCTCCAGACGCATGGAAGTCTCATAAAAGGCCACCAGGGGAATAAGCAGCCGGAAGAACAGGCCGCCGATGCCCGGCACCTGTGCGAGGTTCCCCAGGAGTCCAAGGGGTGCTCCGAAGAGGAATGCCAGCACACCCCAGAGGGCGATTCCGGATGATCCCGCACCTGAGGAATCCAGTCCACCCAGGGAGGCCAGGTTTCCCTTGGTCAGGTAGTAGGTCACGACGCCGATAGCCAGTCCCAGAGGCGCGAGAACAACCGATTCGATTTTGGATCGGCGGAAATAGCCCACCAGAAACGGGTAACAGGCCCACGGCCACCCACCGGTGAAAACGGCGCCCATGGCCGCACCCGGACTGCCGCCCCAATGCTCAGCGGTAGGCCCTATCAGGCCGAGCAACAAGCCAAGCCCGAGTGGCACCGCAAACGACGCGGCCCGAGCACCCCAAAAGTTCACTCTCTCCCCTTCCAGCCCTGATGTGGCATTACTCCGGGCCCGTGTGCGCCCGGAGTAATGCCTCACCCGAGGGAGGTCAACCCTCATCACGGTGGACACATTTATGCATTACTGTAATAGGCATAGCAAGTGTATGCCGCACCATTTATTGTGTTGGCGTAGGAAGTCTCCCCCTTCGCCACCCAGCCACTTGAATGGTCGATGTTCCGGACCCTGACCGTTGTCTTGTGCTTCACATCCGCAATGTAGTTCGAGTAGCACTTCTTTCCATCCGACACCAGATCGTCCCCATAGCACCACTTGCCATGGGTCACATTCTCGCAGGTATTCCCTCTCAGCTGAGCGGCCGATTCATTGATTTCCAGCTTTACCACGCCCCACTCGGAGGGGTCACCCAGCTCCGCCGGCGGGTTGACGCCGTCACCCCTCTTGTGGGTGATGGGCTGCCCAGGTATGAGGCCGTCGCCGGCCTCAACCACGGTATCGCCGGTACCGGTTCCGCCCTGAGGGCCGTAGGCCGCCGCCGGGGTGGCAAAGCTGGAAACCGCAAGCGCGGCGCCCGAAATGCCGAAAAGTATTAACTTTCCAAACTCTTTCACGTTACCCCTTCTCCGCTCCCCGCTATCGGGGGCTTCGGAGGGATCTTCTATGAGGGCGCTGTGGTGGTCAAGGCTTGGCCGTTTTACGGCCCCGGCACGGCCTGAAACCGTTGTCCGGGCGGTGGTATTCACGGGCGGGGCCATGAATGCGCGGCCACGGCACGCGTGTCGTCAGGGCCCATAACACCCCCGCCGTCCTGGCCGCCGTCCGCGACCTGATCCGTGGTGCTCTCAAGCCGGCCGGGCACGTCAACGTCGCCTCCGCCCGACGCGCCCACACCGACCGACACCAAGGCCTCGCCCTCTACGGCATCGCGAAATCGCCATGAACCGGGACATTCAAGGGGGAATGCCGGGCCCTGTGCCTCAAGGTGGCCGGGCTCCAGCCGTATACGGGGTCGGCGCATCACGGATTTGAGGACGAGGCGCCAACCTCCGAAGTGCTCTCCAGTGCACAGCGCATCACAATCGAGCCGACCGAACTATGAAGTCTTCTCCGCCATAAAGAGACTCGTAATGAATCTCGATGAGCATTCTTTGGGAGATGAGTTCCCAAAACCACCTGGGCTCATCTCCGTTGCATTCGTCGATGTGTAACAGGTAGCTCTTCTGCCCCGGAACAAGAGCTGTACCTTCGACCAGAGTCATTACCTTCGGATGAAACGGGAGGGGCTGAGCCACTCTGCGGTAGGTCTGTAGGTCCCAGGGCCCGATGGCCTCCCCGTCGAGCACCACCAAGGTCTTGGTCACAATCGCCGGTCCAATACCAGCATTGATGACCTCAAGGCGGGCCACGTCGTCCGTATAGCCTGCCCTGACCGTCCGACACTGCAGCAGGGGCCGTACTGACTGTCGGTTGTGTTCTCGGCCGGCTCTTGTCTGAACCAGACTGATCCACAATGAGCCGAGGGCTATCAGGGTCGCGCAGATAGCAGTGCCTGTGTTGGCGTCCAACGTCGTCCCCCCACTGCTGAATCGTCTAGGGATGAGACCCAATCGCCGCATGCATGGTTCCGAAGTCGCTGAATCCACGGGGACCCGCACCGTCCGTCAACGTGCGGCAACGGGCGCGGAGGCGTACGGATGCCCTCGGGCCAAGCTCGGACAACTTGTACCCGGTAGGTCGTCGGTTCGACAGGGGGCTCACTTTTCAAGCCCGGCTCGGACGGTGTCTGAGCCGGGCTTCTGCGTTCGGCGGACGCGGCGGTGCTTGGCGCGGGTCATGCGGCTGTCCGGGGTCTCGGTTGCGGTCTCGCGAGGGGCTTCCGGCGGTGGCATGAAGGTGTCTCCCGTGCGGCGCATGGCGTCCTTCCAGAGGTGAGAGCGCCCCTTCACGTGCAGCCGCGTCCGACTGATCCGCGTGTGCCGGAGGATCTCCATGATGGTGACCATGTCCACGCCCAGCTCATTCGGAATCGTGCCGGCCGTGTGACGGCTCCCGTCGTAGCGGCGGCGGTCGTCGATGCCTGCATCGGCAAGCAGCTCCTTGAATTCCTCCCAGTCGGCTCGGGGGTCGAGCGGTCGGCCGCCGGGGCGCGTGAATACGGCGCCGTGCGCCGCACGCGTGTGGGGCCTTGCAGCCGTGGCGCCAGGTGAGGCGCTGCAACTGCCACTGAGGGTGGAACGTCCCGCCATCGAGGTCGACGTACGGCCACCGGAAGCCGAGTACTTCCCCTTGCCGGAATCCCATTCCGACGCCAGAGCAGTTGGTCCGTTGCTCGGAGCGCGGTGCTCATCGGGACTTGTCTTTTCTGTGGGCTCGGGGTGCCTCTCAGGAGTCCGCTACACGCGTTGGTGCCGTGCCGCTGCAGATTCATGGGCTCGGAAGAGGGTCGAGGGTGGACCCGGGCCGTCCTGGAGGGGGAAGCCGCCATCGGTGGTGACCGTGCCGATTGGCCAGGGCCCAGCTGTGCCGGGGAAGCCAGGGCCAGGGGATCGCGTGATCGTCGTCGCTCTGGGTGATTCGTCACGCACGCCAAGTGGTTGATCGGGACGGTCGGGTGATGGTGCGTCATGTCGTGGGGGCGGACATGTGAACGCCTTTGCGGGGGCGTGGTCGTGCCGACAGGCGGATTCCGTCGGGGGGTTGGCGCTTCGTTTCCGCCGGTCAGCGCTGCCGCGGTGACTCATGCATATTGCATGAGTCACTCTGGGCTGCTATCAATTGCTCCACGCATAAACCACGGGATCTTCACAACGTGAAGAACGTCCTTGTCGGTTCGGCGCTCATGGCGCGGTCGCATCAGCAGACCGCAGGCCGAATGTCGGGTCCCCCAACCGGCGCCCGGCCCCGTGATGTGTCCGGGTGGTCGGGGGAGTTCGCACGATTCCACCCGTAGGCCCCCCGGGCCGCCCGTCCTTCAGGGAAGCAAATGAGTACCTGTCCGTCCTGCGCTGAACCGATAGCCGCAGGTCACGCGTTCTGCGGCCGTTGCGGGGCACCGGTCGCGCCAGCTCCGTCGGCAACTGCGCCGATGCCGCCGATTCCGTCCGCACCGCCCGCGCCGGGGAACTCGCAGGTCCCGGCCGTGCCTCAGTCGGCACCCGGGCAGTCCGGTGTGACCGCTTCCGGTCGTCCGGCCGCATGGTTCAGCCAGGTCCGGCCGGACGCGCAGTCCGCCAAGGCCGCGGCCGTCAGCGCCCTGTCGGCTCTGGGGAGCCAGCTCGGCCTGCTGTTCGTCGTCCTCGCCGTCGCCGCCCAGTTCCTGCCCGAGCGGAACACCGGCACGGTCGCCGACTGGCTGACGGCCGCGGTGTGGGTGGCCGGACTGGCCCTTCGGGGCACCCTGGGCCTGACGGTCGAGGGGGGTGGGGAATCCGAATCGGGCAGCGGCTTCGGCGACTTGATGCCCGGGGATTTCGCCGGTCAAGCGGAGATCGGCCTCACCCTGCAGTTGCTGCTGTTCACTTGCACCGCCCTGTTCGCGGTGTGGTGGTTCGCCCGGCGTGGCGAGCGGCGGGCGGCGGCGGACACCTGGGCCCGCGTGGCGGGCCGGTCCGCCACCGGTGCCCTTGTCTACGCCCTCGCCATGAGCGTTCTAACTCTGGCCACCCACTCCTCCTCCGTTTTCGGAATGAAGACCGAGGAACTCGGGCCGGTGTCGGTCGACTTGGGCGTCGCCGTGTGGCCGCTCCTCCCGTACACCGTCGTCTTCGTCTTCCTCGCCGACTTCGCCGCCCGGGCCGCCGTTCGCCACGGCACCCTGGGCGCGCTGCCGGGCGGATTCGCCGGCCGGCTGCGCGACTGGCGGTCCCCGATGGTCGCCGCGGGCACCGTGAGCGCGGTGCTGCTCGGCCTGGGCGCCCTGACGGTGCTGGGCTTCGCGGTCTTCGGCGACACCGGTGACCTGAACGCCGGTGCCGCATTCGGCCTTTCGCTGCTCACCTTCATCAACTCCGCGGTCTGGCTGACCGGTGTGGCCATGGGTGTGACAGCCGGCAGCTCCTTGAACGGCGCCGCCGGCATCCAGTCCGTCCTCGGCGGCGATGACACCAGTCGGCTGAAGGACGTGAAGGCGGGCCTGTTCACCGGCAACATGCCCGGTGCCGCCTATCTGCTGCTGCTTCTCGTCGCCTTGGTGGTGGTCGTTACGGCGGTGCGTCACGCGCTCGCCCACGACCCCCGGGAGCGGATGCTGAGCACCCTGTGGAGGTTCGCGGCCGCCATGGCCGTGCTGTGGATGCCGCTCGGCATCGTGTCCGGACTGAAGGCCGATGTCGACGGGGGCGTCGATATCGGGGTGGGGCCCCTCGGCGCCAGCGGTAGTGCGCACGGTTCGGTGTCCTTCGGCCTGAGTGTCTTCGGGACGTTGTTCGTGGCGCTGCTGTGGGGTGGGCTGCTGCTCGTCGCGGCGCAGTTCCTGACCAGGCCGCTGCTGAGCGTCTTCCCCGCCGCGGGTACTTGGGTGCTGCGGATGCCCGGCCTGCCCGTGCACCCGCAGTGGGCCGCGCTGCTCGCCGACGCCGCGCACCGCAAGGGCCGCCCGGTGCCGCCCCGGCTGACGGGCGCGCTGACCGAGCCGCTGGCCACCGACGCGAAGTGGGCACGGTTCACCGGTGTCGGCCTGATCGTCGCCGTCGTGCTCGGCGGTGGCGGCACGGCTGCCTGGGCGGTCGTGGATTCCCAGGTCTACGGCCCGAAGGCGGCTGCCGAGGACTACATGCAGGCCGTCGCGGACGGACGTGCCGAGGACGCCCTGGAACTGCTCGACGGCTCGCCCTCCGGCCGGCTGCTGACGCAGGCGGCGCTGGACGGCCAGCGGAAGGCCGCCCCGCTGACCGATGTGAGCGTCGACGAGGTGGACGAGTCCGGGACGACGGCCACCGCCACCGTCACCTACTCGGTGGGCGGGGAGAAGCGCGAGACCTCGCTGCGACTGGTCACCGACGAAGAGGACGAGCACCTCGGTCTGTGGCGGCGCTGGAAGGTCTCGGGCGGCCTGGCGCGGGTCGATGTGACGGCGTCTCCGCTGCTGAGCGAGGCCAAGGTGAGTGGTGTGTCCGTGCCGTTGAAGGACGGCACCGCCGAACTCGCTGTCTATCCCGGCATGGTGACCGTCGAGGGCGTGAACTCCGGCTATGTCGCCGCCAGTGGCGGCGGCTCGGTCATGGTGGATCCCGGCGGCAGCGAAACCCCCGACGACCTTGACGCGGCTCTCACCGATGAGGGCGAGCAGGCCGCGCGGGAGGCCGTGGTCACCGAGCTGGCGCAGTGCGCGGAGCGGAGTACGACCCTCGAACCCGAGGACTGCCCGATGAGTCCGGACGGCTGGTACTCCTCGCTCGACGAGGTCGAGGACGTCCACTGGACCCAGCAGTCCGAGCCGGTGCCGGCGGCCGAGCTGGCCGAGGACGGAACCGTGACAGTCACCGGCGAACTGGACCTCAAGGTCAGCTGGGTCAGCGTCGACGACTGGGCCGGCGCCAAGGAGAAGCAGAAGGACACCTGCACGAAGTCCTTCTCGGCGACCGTCGATCTCTCCGGCACCACGACCACCGTGACCTTCGACTCGGGCTACGACTACGGATGGTGATCGGATCCGGCCGTGATCGGGTCCTCTCCCGCTGATGGCCGAGGGACTCGGTGCGGCGAGATCCCGCCGCACCGCACCGCACACCGCGCCGCGTCCGCCGGAGCCGTACCGCAAGCAGCTTTTTCCGCAAACCCCTGAATATGTCGACCTTTTGAGGAGTAATGCCATGAACATGGATAAGACACCCGTCGGAGCTCCGGCTGACACCGCGACCGAAGCCACGACCGAAGCCACGACCGAAGCCACGACCGAAGCCACGACCGGGCCGGCCCCGACGCAGGCGCCGGGCTTCGGGCCCGCTCCGGTCGTGCCCGCCGGTTATGCCGCGCCCGCCGGATACGCCGCGCCCGTTGTCCCTGCACCGGGGCCGGGTTACGTCGTGTACGTCACGCAGACCGTGCCGAAGGAGCTGCGCGTGGGCGCCGGCGCGCGTTTCGGTGCCTACCTGCTGAACCTGCTGCTGATAGTGGTCACCCTGGGGATCGGCTGGCTGGTCTGGGCCATGGTCACCTGGTCCACCGACGCGGCGAACCCGGCCCAGAAGATCATGGGCCTGACCATAGTGAAGAAGGACACCGGCGTCCGGCTGACCTGGGGCGACATGTTCGTCCGCAACTTCCTGCTGGCCGGCGTGGTGATGGGCTTCCTCAGCGGGATCACGCTGACCATCGCCGCCTGGGTCAATCTGTTCAAGATCTTCGGTAGCGAGAAGCAGAGCCTGGTGGACTCCATGGCCGGCTCGGTCGTCGTCAGGCGCACCGTCTGAGCGTCGGCCCCGCTGCCCGACCAGGACGTACCGGCAGATCGGTACGTCCTGGTCGTACGAATCCTGAGCCGCGGCATGTCGTCCTGACGGATCTCGTCGACGCCCGCCATGCCTTCGAACACGGCCCGCGCGCAGTCCCTTCGGTGTTACTTGATGTAGACGAGGCTGTCGGTGGTGACCGTGGGGCGGCCGCTGGTGCCGACCACGACGATCTTGATCGTGTGCTTGGCGCTGCTGGACCAGGTCTTGGTCCAGATCGCCTGCCGGTACTGGGTGGTGGACGACTTCAGGTCGACGGTGGAGATCTTGGTGCCGTCGACGTAGATGTAGGCCTGGCCGGAGGTGGCGGCGCGGGAGACCACCCACGCGGCGGAGCGGCCGGTGAAGGTCCAGGTGAGGGCGGCGCCCTTGGAACTGCTGGAGTAGGACTGGCCGCCGAGGTAGCTGGTGGAGGAGCGGGTGGTCCAGCTGCCGGACTTCGTGGCGGCGGTCTCCTGCAGCACAACCGGGGTGTACGAGGGGGAGGCCGTGCGGTAGTTGCCGGCGTAGTCGTAGGCCCGCATCGACCATGTGGTGGCGGTGCCGGACTTGGCGGTCTGGTTGGAGGTGGTGGTGGTCGGGCCGAAGCCGGCGGTGGTGGGGGACAGCAGCTTCACCTCGCGCAGGGCCTTGTCGTCGGTGGCCTTCCAGCCGAGAGCCACGGGGATGGCGCTGGTGCTGACGGTGCCGGAGCGCAGGGAGAGGCCCGGGTTGGTGGTGAAGGTCGGTGCGGTCGTCTCGGCGACGACGGTCAGCGCGGCACTGGTCGCGGTCCTGCCGGACTGGTGCACGGCCCGCACGGCGACGGTGTGGCTGCCCAGGGCCAGGGTGGCGCCGGCCCACCGAGCACCGCGATCCCTGCGGACTCCCGGTTCCAGCCGTAGGTGTGTGCGCCGAACACCGGGAGGTCGACGCCGCCCTTGCGGCCCTCGAAGATGGTGCCGCACTTGTCGACGAGGAAGTTGTAGCCGATGTTTTTCCAGCCGCTGACCTGGACGTGGTACGCGTAGATGCTCCGGATGATCGACGGCGAGTCGGCGCAGGAGTAGTCGTTGGCCCCGTCGGTGTGGTGGACGAAGACCGCCTTCACGTCCGCGATGTACTCCGGCGCCTCGGGGCTGATCGACTCGTCGGCACCCCAGTCGGCGCGCGAGACGATCGGCGGTTCGGGCACGGTGGACGGCGGCGCCGGGGGCGGCGCGCTGGACGACGTGCTCGGCGAGGGCGACACGGAGTCCGTGGGGGACGCCGAGTCAGAGGGCGGGACGGAGTCCGTGGGGGACGCCGACGCGGTGGGCGGGACGGAGTCGGTGGCTGCGGGCGGGGTGTCCGTCGCAGCCGGGGACGTGGTGGTCTGGCCGTCCGTCGGCGTGACGGTGGTGCCGTCGGTGGTGCCGTCGGTCGGCGCGGACGCCGTGGCGCCGGGACTTTCATCGACGACGAACGCGGCCCGCTCGGCTGCGGTGCCGCCGGCCTTGGTCTCGGCGTCGGTCAGCACACCCGGGTCGACCAGGTTGACCTCGAGCCCCTTGGGCAGAGCGGAGCTGCCGGCGCCGTTCTTGCGGACGACCTGCACCTGCATGCCGTCGGAGGGGCCGACCCACAGCGGCTCGGAGGCTCCGCGAACTCCGGCGCCCGGGTGCTCCAGCGGGTCGACGTTCAGTTCGAGGTCCTGCCAGGCGCTCCACCGGCCGGTCTCGAGGCTGCGGGTGCGTACCTGCGCCGTGCCGTCGAGCCGCTTGGCCGCCCCCGTCCAGGAGACGCCGAGCATCGAGAACTGCTCAGTGTCCGTGCGCGGCAGCTCCCGCTTGTCGCCTGTGCCGCCTTTCAGCGCGAGGTCGTACACCTTCGCCGGTCGCTTGGCCCGGCGGGCCGCGCCAGGATCGGAGGACGGGCTGGCGACGGCGTAGGTCACCACACCCCCGCCTCCCAGGACCAGCGCACCGAGCGTCAGCCACGCCCGTCGTTTCATGCTCAGCGGTCTGTACACATGCGATGTACGACGACCCACGACGTATCCACCCCTAGAAGGCCCACAAAGGCCACAGAAAAATAGTCACATGAGGCACACCTGTCACACAGGCAGCCGCCCTCTACAGCGCACCGCGTCCGGCGAACGTCACAGGCCAACAGGCTGTGGTGACGCAGACCACTGCGATGGCGATGTGTCACGCGTTGGCGCTGGTCAGCCCCTTGGCCGTCCGCAGCGGCCCGGCCGTCCTTGCCCTCGAGCACGCGGCTGCCCTCGCACGGCGACGCTGACAAGGGGTGCCTCTGTCGGCCGCGGATTCCTGACCCGCGGCTTACGTGCGTCTCAAGCCGGCAGCCACTTCACCACCGCGTCCCCGCACTCGGCCGTCTGTGCGTAGAACGCCCTCAACTCCTGGTGCGCCACCGCGAACGCATGCCACGTCTCGGGCTCCGCGGTCACGCCGCCGTAGCGCGGCAGCAGTTCGGCGCGGGCGAAATCCCACAGCGCGTCGAAGTCGGCCGTCGCCAGGAACCCGGCCACCCGGCGGGCCTGGGCCGCCGTCAGCACCAGGAACGGCGGCTTGTGCCGGTCGGCGCGGAACACCGGCCGACCACCGAGCACCACCTGGGTCCGGGGCCGGTCTTCGGCGCGATGCGGGGGAGCGCCGGCGTAGATGCGTTCCTGATCCAGATAACGCTTGTCCAGCGACTCTTCACGGTGCCGGCCGACCCGGCGCCGGACGGTCTCCGAGTCGTCCTCGAAGAGTCGTTCGAGCCAGGTCGTGCTGTTGCGCAGTGCGGGGGGCGGTACAGCTCGCAGACGGAGGTACGTACTCATGCAAGAGGGAGCGCACGGGGGCGCCGGAGCATTACACGGCCCGACGGACCCCGCCGGGTGACGGGCACCGGCTGCGACGTGAAGGGGCGCCCGAGGCGTTGTGACACTTCCGTAAGGGCGGACGCTGGTAACCATGGGGCCGCCGATGCGACCGGAGCACGGCGGACGGCATGCACTCGCCATGGACCCGGTACGAACGAGGACAGTCTTGGGCCAGGTACAACCCCGCCGTACACAGGCGTACGACGGGGAGTTGGGCGCGGCGGTCGCGCGGGCCCAGGACGGCGACGAGGCCGCTTTCGCGGTCGCGTACCGGATCGTGCAGCCGGGCCCGCTGGGCTATCTGCGCGGCCTGGTCGGCGACGACGCGGAGGACGTGGCCTCCGACGCCTGGCTGGAGATCGCCCGTGACCTCGGCCGTTTCAAGGGGGACGGGTCCGGGTTCCGCGGCTGGACCTCGACCATCGCCCGGCACCGGGCGCTGGACCATCTGCGCCGCCAGCGCGTACGGCCCCGGGCAGGAGGGACCGAACAGGACGTACTGGACCTGCCCGGCCGGCACAGCACCCATGAAGAGGCCCTGGAGTCCTTGTCCACCGAGCGGGCGCTGGAACTGGTCCGCGGGCTGCCACGGGACCAGGCCGAGGCCGTGCTCCTGCGGGTCGTCGTCGGCCTGGACGGTCCCGCCGCCGCACGCGTCCTCGGCAAGCGTCCGGGAGCGGTGCGCACTGCCGCACACCGGGGCCTGAAACGTCTGGCCCGTCAGTTGTGCGTCGCCGGCGAAGCGGACAAGGGTGTGACGAATGAGGCTTCCTCAACGCTGGGTGATTCGAAATGAACGACGTCGGCAACAGTGACCGACGGACAGGCATCGGACTCGGACGCCGAACGAATCGAACCGGTCGAACAGGAACGGAAGCGGACATGGGTGAACGGCTGGGCGGTGACGGAGTTCCGGGCCGTCGACGTGCGCACCCTGGCGGCGCCGTGTCCGACCCGCGGGAGGTGCGTGACGCCGCCGCGCTGGAAACGGAGCTGGGCGCCGTGCTGCGCGGAGGTCGTCTCGACCCCGAGGTCGAGCAGCGGACCCTGGCCGCCTTCCGGGCCGCCCGTGACGCAGGTGCCCACCGGGCGCGTACCCGGCGCCGGGACGACTGGCGGCTGCCCGCGGAGCGGCGTGCCAGGCGTCCTGTGAAGACAACGCTCGGCGTGGTGTTCGCCAGCCTCACGCTGGGTGGAGTCGCGGTCGCGGCCATCGGTGCCGTCGGCTCGTCCACGGACGGTGACGGTGCCGCGCGGGGGACAGCGCATCCGTCGGCGGTCGCCCCGGACCAGCCGGGCGGTGAGGCCTCGTCGGCGTCCTCGGGTGTCCCCGGACCGACCGACCGCCCGGCCACCGCCCAGGACACAGAAGCCCACTGCCGCGCCTACGAGCAGGTCAAGGATCGCGGCAAAGCGCTCGACGGAACGGCTTGGCAGCGACTCGTCACGGCCGCCGGCGGGAAGGACAAGGTCGCCGCATACTGTTCCGAACAACTGGCGCGGGCGACCGCCACGCCGAGCGGGTCCGCCGCCAACGGCAAGGCGGGAGGCGCCGGTGCCTCCGGCAACGGTGCCTCCGGCAACAACTCCGGCGGCGCGGGCAACGCGGCCGGAAACGGCCGGGCAAGCGGCGCGAAGGGCAGCGGGAAGCACAAGTAGCCCGCGCCGTGCGCAATCCGTGCCCGTAAGCCGTGCCCAATCCTTGCCCGTAAGTCATGCCCCTCCGCCAACTCATCCGGAGCCTGCGGGGGCTGCTTCAGTCCCGCGGTGTGCCCCCGCCCGCCGGTGAAGAAGATCAGGTGATTCAGGAGTGCCCCGACCTTCAGCTCCGAGCACGGTGTGCGCGCGTCGAACGCGTCCGGCTCGATCCCCCGGACGATGTCCACCGCCGCTTTCGAGGCTCGGGCCATCACAGATCTCGTCTCCACGCCATCCCTTCCCCGTTCGCCGTCAGGCACGGTAGACAGGACGACGATGACGGGTATTGAAGAAACGCGACAGCGGGCCATCCTCGACCCGCGCACCGCGGCTGAGCGGTTCCGACTCGACCACGAACCGACCCCGGCTGATCTGGCCCCATTCGTGGACGGTTACTGGATCCTCCACTGGGACCTGACCGAACCACACCGGCAGCAAGTCCTCACCTACCCGGTGGTTCACCTCACCTTCACCACGGGCGGGCAGGCCCAGATCACAGGCATCGTCAGCGACACGTTCACCCGAGAGATCTCCGGCACCGGCCGGGTACTCGGTCTGCGATTCCGGCCCGGCGGCTTCCGCCCCTTCCTCACCGCCCCGGTGTCCACCCTCACCGACCGAGTCCTGGACATCGAAGAGATCTTCGGCCCGACGGCGCGGGCAGCAGCGGACGCCATCATCGCCGAACCCCGCGTGCCCACCGCGCTCCACCTCGCAGCCACGCTCCTGCGCGACTTGCGGCCCGCGCCCGACCCTGCCGTCGACATGGCGGCCGGGCTGGTCGAAACGATCAGCACCGATCCCGCTGTTCTACGGGTGTCCCAGCTCGCCGCGATCGCCGACATGAGCGTGCGCCGGCTGCAGAGGCTGTTCGCCGAATACGTCGGCATCGGACCCAAGTGGGTGATCCGGCGAGCCCGCATGCAGGAAGCCGCCGCACGTGCGGCCGCCGACCCGCAGGACTGGTCCGCTCTCGCCGTCGAACTGGGCTACTCCGATCAAGCACACTTCACCCGCGACTTCACCGCGTCCATAGGCATCTCCCCGGCGCGGTACGCGTCTTCGGCGGGACGCCGGAACGACTCCTGAAGTGCCGTCCCCACCCGTTTCCTGAAGTGCCGGCCACCCGTTTTCACGGGCACGGGCACGGGCACGGGCGGTGGTGCTGGCGCGTCAGTTCTGGTTGACCGGCCAGACGGCCGCCGGATCGCAGCGGGCCGGGCACGCCAGCAGGTAGACCTCGTTGCCCAGGAACAGCCAGTAGGTGTCGGCCCTGACGCTGTACGGCTGTTCTGGCCGGCCGGGGTGCACAGCGAAGTCCATACCCTCAGGAATCTGGCAGACGTACACCAAGTCCGCACCGCACGCGCATCTGTAGTCCTCGGGCCCCTGCGCCCAGGACGGGGTACCGCCCACCTTGAAAGTCTGGGACCCGACGCCCTCCTCGTCGGGGGTGTCCACGAAAGGCCGCAGAGCCAGCGGCAGCGCGCACAAGGACGGTTCGGTTTCCGGGTCCGGCAGCGCCGCGCGGCTCTGAATCAGTACGCGCCAGAACGGGGCCGGGTAGGGCGGCTGCGGAGCGTCCCAGTACCTCGGTACGAGCCGGCCATCAGCAAGCTGTGGGTCGGATGCGTCGTTGTGCGCACGGCAGTGAAAGACAAGGAGGTGCTCTCCGCCGAAAGGCTCCAGGTCCCAGGGGATGTCGAACTGGAAGAACAGAGCCATCCGCTCACCACAGAAGCACTCGGGCCAGTCCTGGTCCTGGTCGAGAAAGGGTCGGCCTCCCACCGAGTTCCGCGCCGGACGGACCAGCGGTTCGGTTCCGACCTCGACCGTGTAAGCAGGCCAGGACGAGGAGGATGCGGACGGTGCTCGTTCGAACATCCGCTCAGCGTAATAGCTGTCCTGTGACAGTCGGTCGCGGATGAAATGGTCTTGAAGTGGCGGGTATTCCGGCCGAGCCCGGCCCCGAACTCGGCTACGCGGGCGGCCCGTTGCTCGTCGCCCGTTGCCGTTGCCCGTCGCCGTCGCCGTCGCCGTCGCCGTCGCCCCCGCGACCGCTCTCGTACGCCGAGCCACGGGGTCGCGCACCGGCGCACCTTCCGCCGGCCGACTCAGCAGGGCACGTCGAGCGTGACCGCGGCCCCCGCAGCTTCCGTAACTCCCGTGCCTCCCATGGCTCCTGGTGAGATGTTCGCGGCGCGGGCCGTCCCGCCGTGCGAGGCGGCGACCGCGGCGACCAGCGCCAGGCCCAGTCCCGCGCCGGGCGTGGTGCGGCTTGCCTCGGCACGGCTGAAGCGGTCGAAGGCGTGCGGCAGGAAGTCCGGCGGGAAGCCGGGGCCTTCGTCGGAGACCGACAGGGACAGCCGGCCGTCGCGTGCCTCGGCGCGCACCACGATGGCGCCGCGACCGTGCCGCAGGGCGTTGTCCAGGAGGGTGCCCACGGCCGGTTCCAGCCAGCGGGGGTCGACCCGCACCGTCGCGGGGCCGTACGCGACGGTCAGGGTGCGGCCGTCGCGTTCCGCGTGCTGCTCCTGGTCGAGGACGAGATCGTCGGCGCGGAGGCGGCCCGCCGGGTCGGGGCGGCGCCGCGATATCGCGCGCAGCCGGGCCAGCACACGCCGCTACGGCGAAGGTCTCAAGGGTGGCTCAGCGACAGCCCGGGGCGGCACCGATGGCTTCGGCCGCCTCGGCAGGCCGTCGGGTGCCTCAGACCGTGAACTTGACCGCTTCGAGCCAGCGGTCGTTCTCCAGGGCGCCGCCGAAGACGAAGCCGGGGCGCGCGTCGGCGCAGCCCTGCCCGCCCCAGTCGAAGCCGTGGACCTTGACCGTCTGGCAGATCCGGCCGCTGCCGATGTTGATGGCGAAGCCCGACATGACAGGGGCGCTCTTCTTCGTGCTGCCGATGTAGTTGTTCCTGCCGTCGGCGATGACGGCCGTCCACTGCGGTTCCCATTTGCCTTGCCCGTTGGACGACTCGGGGTCGTGGACGAAGGCGTTCGCGGCCGAGCCGTCGCTGCCGGACACCGCGATGTTGAGGGCCTTGATCGGACGGTTCCGGCCCGAGGTGCCGGCCATCGTGCCGTCGCACACGGGCTTCTGCCAGCCCTGCCCGGAGACGTAGGCGCGGTAGCAGATGTGCCGCCCCGAGGGATCGTTCCGGGCGAGACGGTTCACGGCGGTGGCCGCGGTGTCCTGCGCGGGCTTCGCGGTCACCGTGGCCTGCGGCGGCCTGGCGGTCACGGTGACGGTGACCCCTCCGCCGCTCCTCGGGTCCTTCGCGCCCTTGGAGCCCTTGGACCCCTTCGCGCCCTTCGACTCCTTCGGATTGACCGAGGGCGAGACCGAAGGGCTGGGGGGTGGTGGGATGCTCGCGGACGAGGTGGAGATCGGCCCCGACTTCCCGGCCTGCGGGCTCCTGCTCGTCTCGTCGCTCGACCGGGCGGCCTGTTTCTGGCGCCCGCCGTCGTCCGACCCGCCGCTGCCGAGGATCACCAGCGGAACGATGACGAGGGCGGCCACGACGAGGGCCACCGGCCCGACCACCAGAGGCCTGTGGAGCAGGCCGGGCCCCACGTACTCGTCGTCCGACTGACGCGATCCGCTCCTGCGGACGAGCTGCGGACCGGGCCTCGCGCCGCGGTCGGAGCCCGCGCCAGCGATACCGTTCCCGTCGGCGATGCTGCCCCCGCCGGGGGAGGGCGGCAACGGCAGCGGCGCGGACTCCCGCTGCCGTTGCTGCTCCAGCGTGTACGCCTCGACGTCGAAGTCGTCATCGTCGTCCAGGTCATCGTCGAACAGGCCGTCGTCGTCCAGGTCGTCGTCCGGGTCATGGTTGTCCCGGTCATCGGTGTCCAGGGCGCCGTCGAAGTCCTCGTCGAGCGTCTCGTCGGCCGCTGCCTCTTCGGTGAACTCCCCGGTGAATCCTTCGGCGGAATCGTCCTCGGAGCCTGTGACCAGGCCGTCGTCGTCTCCGGCGGGCCCGGGTCCGTGCGCCGAGGCCGCGCCCTCGGCCGGCTCCGGAGGCTCCTCGACGCCGGGCGTCGGCGCCGGGCCGGAAGCCGGTTGCGCCGCCGCGGTCCCGGAGGGCTGCTCCCTCTGGTCCACCAGCGTGCTCGAACCGTCCGGGGCCACCTCGACGAACGCGACGTAACCCGCGGAGGGGTCCGAGACGGTGGCGGTCACGGTGGTGCCGCGGTCCCGCGCGTATCCGTGCAGCGTGTCGAGGATCGCGGCGTCGATCGTCACCCCGTCCGCCGACGGTACGGGCTCTCCGTCGATCGCGGCCGAGCCGTCGCCGGAGATGACCACCGCGAAGCGGGGAACCTGCGCGGGCGCCTCCCCCACGGGTTCGGGTGCGGGCGTCTCCGCCGGGCGTTCGGGCGAGGACGCATCACCTGGGGGTTCCCACTCGGGTGCCTCGCCCGCGGGTTCCGGCTTGTTGAGGTCCGTCGGCTTCCCGGGCACGGCGGGGTCGCCCCCTGTGGTCGGTTCGGCTGTCTCTTCGCCCCGGCTCATGGCGCTTCCTTCCTGACGGTCCCGGCCGCGTGGCGTCGGCCGGGCCCGTCGCGTCGGTTCCTCGTAGCGCAACGGGCGCCGCCCGGGAACGGTTCAATTCCCGGGCGGCGCGGCGCGGCACGGAGGCGGAGGGGATGTGTGCTCCTGCACACTCCCAACTCCCCTAAGCGGACTGGAGTGTTCAGTAGAGTGCGGAGAGTGAACGCCTATGAGGATTCTGTGCGCTTCGCCGTGCTGGGACCGGTCCGGGCATGGCGTGGCGATCAGGAGGTGGACGTCGGTTCCCCACAGCAGCGGGCTGTGCTGGCGGCGCTGCTGCTCCGGCGAGGGCGCCCCGTCATGCTCGGCGAACTCCTCGACGCTGTCTGGGGCGAGGAGCCACCGGCGGCAGCCGTGTCGGTCGTACGGACATATGTCTCGCGTCTGCGCAAGGGGCTGGAACCGGGACGGGGCTCCGCCGACGCCCCGCGGGTGGTCGTCTCGGTCGGTGACGGATACCTGCTGCGGATCCCTGAAGCCGCCCTGGATCTGGGATTGTTCGAGCAGCGGGTCGCCGAGGCCAGGAAACTGCGCGCCGGGGGCGATCCGTCCGCGGCGGCCGATCTGCTGCACGCCGCGCTCGGCGGCTGGCAGGGGGCGGCACTGGCGGGAGTGCCCGGACCGCTCGCCGAGTCCGAGGGTTCCCGGCTGGACGAGCAGCGGCTGGCCGCGCTGGAGATGCGGCTGGACGTCGACGTGGAACTCGGACGCCACGGCGAAGTGATCGCCGAACTGGTCTCGTTGACCGGGAAGTACCCGCTGCGGGAACAGCTGTGCCGGCTGCTCATGCTGGCCCTGTACCGGTCCGGGCGGCAGGCCGAGGCGCTGGCCGCCTACCGCAGGACGCGCGGCACCCTGGTGACCGAGCTCGGCATCGACCCCGGCACGCCGCTGAAGGATCTGCACGACCGCATCCTCGCCGCCGACGCCTCCCTGGACGCCCGGCCGTCGCGGCCGCCGCGGCCGCCCGAACCCGAGCCGCCCGCGGAGTCGGACCCGCCGGTTGTCACGCACGCGGCGCTTCCGGCCCAACTGCCCGCCGACCTGCCGACGTTCGCCGGTCGAGAAGCCGAACTCGACCGGGTGCGGGCCCTGTTGCCCGAGGCGGGCGAAGCTCCGACCTCGGTGGTGATCGGCGCGATCGGCGGAATGGCCGGCATAGGCAAGACCACCCTGGCCGTGCACTGGGCCCACGAGATGGCCGACCGCTTCCCCGACGGACAGCTCTATGTCAACCTGCGCGGCTTCGACCCGACCGGCGTGGTGATGATGCCGGAGGACGCCATCCGGACCTTCCTCGACGCGCTCGGCGTCCCCCCGATGCGGATCCCCGCGAGTCTCGACGCCCAGGCGGCCCTCTACCGCAGCATGCTCGCCCAGCGGCGGGTACTCGTCCTGCTCGACAACGCCCGCGACACCGACCAGGTCCGCCCGCTGCTGCCCGGCTCCCCCGGCTGTCTGGTCATCGTCACCAGCCGCAACCAGCTCACCGGCCTGGTCGCCGCGGAAGGGGCGCACCCGCTGACGCTGGACCAGCTGACGCCCCCGGAGGCGTACGACCTCCTGGTGCGCCGCCTCGGCACCGACCGGCCGGCGGCGGAACCCCGGGCGGTGGACGAGATCATCACGCGGTGCGCCCGGCTGCCGCTGGCACTGTCCATCGTCGCCGCCCACGCCGCCGCGTACCCCGATTTCCCGCTCAGTGCCATCGTCGACGAGCTCCGCGAGAGCCACGGCAGCCTCGACGCCTTCGCGGGGGGCGACGACATCACCACGGACGTACGGGCCGTCTTCTCCTGGTCGTACAAGGTGCTGTCCGCCCCGGCCGCGCGCCTCTTCCACCTGATGAGCCTGCATTCCGGGCCCGACATCTCCGCGCCCGCCGCGGCCGCTCTCGCCGGGCTCCCGCCGCGGGAGGCCCGTGGTCTGCTCGTCGAACTCACCCGCGCCCATCTGCTCACCGAACACTTCCCGGGCCGCTACACCCTGCACGACCTGCTGCGCGTGTACGCCGCCGAACGGGTCCACGCCGAGGAGACACCGCAGGAGCGGGACCGGGCGGTGGAGCGGCTGCTCTCCTGGTATCTGCACACCGCCGACGCCGCCTACCCGTACATCACCCCGCGCCGGCTACGGATCCCCCTCGATCCGCTGCCTCCCCTGTGTCTGCCGCTGGGGTTCACGACGCACGACGAGGCGCTCGGCTGGTGCGAGAGGGAACGGAGCAACCTGGTCAGCACGGTGCACCAGGCCGTCGTTTCCGGGCATCCCGGCATTGCCTGGCGGCTGCCCGCCGTCCTGTGGGGGTTCTTCTACCTCCGCAGCCACATGCACGACTGGCTCGACACCGCCAGGGCGGGACTGGCCGCCGCCCGCGCCGCCCACGACCGCGAGGGCGAGGCCCAGGGCCTCGCGGACATGGCGGCCGCCCTGCGCAGTTCGGGCCGGCTCGACGAGACGATCGACCACCTGCGTCAGGCGATGGTCGCCTACCGTGATCTCGGGGACCACGACGGCCGGGGGTCGGCCGTGTCCAACCTGGGCGACGCCTATCTCCAGTCCGGGCAGCTCGCCAAGGCCGTCGAGTACATCCGTCGGGGGCTGGCCATCGAACGGGTCATCGGCAGTGCCTGGGGCGAAGGCATCGCCCTGAGCAACCTGGGCGACGCCTATCAGCGGCTCGGCCGGTTCGACGAGGCCGTCGACTGCCTGGACCAGGCGCTGGCCATCCTGCGTGTCAACGGCAACCGGTGGGTCGAGGGCGTCACCCTCGACATCCTCGGCACGGTTCACCGCCGCCTGCGGCGCCACGATGCCGCGGTCGAGTACCACCTCCAGGCGCTCAGGACGCACCGGGACATCGGCAACCGGTGGGGAGAGGGCCACACCCTGAGCAATCTCGGGGACGTACATCTGGACGCCCAGGAACCGGAGGCCGCGCGCGACAGCTGGCTTCAGGCCCTGGCCATCTTCGTGGAGTTCGACCATCCGGACGCCGAGACGGTCCGTGCGCGGCTCGGCCGGCTGGAGGACGCCCCGCCCGGCGCCCGCGCCCAGGAGGCTGCCGAGCCGGGGCGGACCGCCTGACATACGTCTCCTTCGGTTCCTTTGAATCCTTCGATCCGGGTCCGGCCGAGGTCCCGGGGCAGGGCCTCGGCCGGGCTCACCCGCACAACGGACTACAGGAGAGCACGGTTCAAACGGGGGCCGTGTCAGCTCGCGTCGCGGTAGACCCGGCCGCCGGCGTTGGCGGTCGCTCCGTCGTAGAGGCCGGTCGGGCTGGTCACGGTCGAGAGCGTGAACCACGCGTAGCGCTCCACGAAGTCCAGGCCGTCCAGCATCGTCGTCGACGACCTGATGAAGTCGGTCTGCTCCTGCTCGCCGGGATAGCGGGGCGTGCCCTGGGAGAAGTCGATCAGGCCGTACTCGGTCAGCCAGATCGGCTTGTGGTAACGGTCGTGGACGGCCTGGAGGTAGCCGCGGAGCTGGGCGGCGGCCTCCGGGCCGAAGTCGGAGCCGTACCAGTGAAGCGGGATGAAGTCCACGCGCAGACCGCGCTGGGCGGCTCCCTGCATGAAGCGGTCCAGCCAGCCGCCGGCCACGTCGGCGCCGGTGGCGACCGCGGGTGCGCCCAGACGCAGCCCGGTCGCCTCCAGCCGGGGCCACTGGTCGAGCGCCTGCTCGGGGGCCATGGCGGCCTGCTTCGGCGAGTCCGGCTCGTTGAAGCCGAGCAGTTCCTTGCCCTCCTTGGCGGCCTGGCCCAGTTCCGCGTCGGTGACCGAGCCGGGACCCCAGATCATCGGGACGTAGTCGACACCGGCCGGCTTGGCGACGGCGCCGGTGGAGGACGCCCAGTTGAAGTACCAGGACGCGCCGGAGTCGGCCAGCGCCTGGGAGGCGCCGTCGACGGGGTTGAGGCTGACGCCCTTGCGGGTGGCGGCCGGGTTCTGGTTCCCCGGGCCCGGCGGCGCCGTGGTGGCGGGGTCGGCCGGGGCGGCGGCGCCGGTGCCGAAGGCGACGGTCAGGCCGGCGCACCTGGTGCACTGGTACATGACCTTGTTGCCGGGCTCGGCGTCCTGTCTGGACCAGGCGTACGCGGTGGGGCACTTCTGGTTGATCATGTCGCTGTAGCCGGTCTTGGCGTCCCGGTCCGGGTTGACACACACCAGCGGCGAGCCCGTGCCCGGGTCCTTGACGAGGTTGTCGGCCGGGCAGGCGGACAGCAGGTCCTCCGCGCAGCCCGCGACGGCGCACGCACCGCTCGCGGGCGGTGTCTCGCCGTCGGGCGTGATGGTGACGGGTTCCGCCACGGCGTTGACGTAACTGACGTCGTACCAGGGAGCCAGGGAGTCGGCCGGATCGAAGTTGAACTCGGCGAGCCCGGCGGGCTGTTCACCTGTCGAGCAGCGGTCCGCGTACGGTCCGCAGTCACCGACGGCACAGTGGAACGTACTGCCCTCCTCGCCACCGCAGCCCTGGCGGGCGAAGAAGGTGCCGCGCCAGTGACCGGCCCCTTCGCGCTCGGGGACGGTGAGGGTGGCGGACTGGCCCGGGTCCAGCACCGGCAGGCCGGTGAGCGCGGTCGAACCGTCGGCATTGACCGTGCTGCCGACCCAGATGCGGCTGGCCGTCCTGTTCTGCAGGGTGACGGTGTGCTCGGCGGCACCGACGTCGGCGGCCGGTGTTCCCTGGATGCCGGTGTCTCCGGAGCGGTGGGCCCGGATCGCCACGGCGGTGCCTGTCACACCGACGACGATCAGGAGCAGTGCCAGGAGTAATGATGTGCGTCTGCGCATAGGGCGTGCCTCTCCGTGGGGCTTGCGCTGGTTCGGCGATCAGATGCGTCGCTGCGGGCACGACGGACGGTCGGGGGTTGGCAACTGTTCGTTGGATAGTGCTCACAAGGCCGAATTAGCTCGATCGTGTGATGGTCGGCTCGCGGGCTCGCGGGCTCGCGGGCTTGCGGTCTCCTGGGCCGACTGGGTTAGCGTGATCGCGCGATTTGGGACGCCGGGTACGGCGTCGGCGTGCGGGGCCCCCGCTCCACCGGAGAGATGGTTCGGGGCCTCCCCGTCGCCTCTGGCCGTACCTGTTTGACCAGGTCGTGCTAGGGAACTGGCCTCTCGGGATCGGACCACGCACAGGATGCGTGTCGCTGCCCCGGGGTTGAGTACGCCGGGGACCTGGGGGTACCTCCCACGCCCTTAAGGCAGTGGGGGAGCGCTCAAGACCGTTCGGGGCGTGCGGCTGAATGGGCTCAATCCTGCTCAGTCTTAAGGAACGGTGGATGGTTCATCCCGGCGGTGGATGTCAGGCCCGTCGCGCCCTCGGGGCGGGCGTGTTCGTGTTCTGTCCGGCGTGCACGGAGGCGGTGGACCTTGAGGGGGAGTCGCCGCCGCGGGAGGCCGAGGCCGACCGGGTGGAGGCCATCGAGCCGCCCAGGATGGTGCGCCCCTCGTCGCTGAGCAGGGGCGGCGGCCCGCTCGTCGCCGGGACAGCGGAACCGGGCAGGGGAGACACCGGAGTCACGGGACTCGGGGGAGCAAAGGACAGGGGCGCGGTGCTCCCGAACTGCGGGGTGGTCCGGGCCGAGAGGAAGGCGGTTCCGTCGCTCATCGATTCCCGGCCCGGGTTGCTGAAGTCGGCGTTGTTCCAGGCATGGTGGGCCTGTTCGGCCTCTTGGACGGGGGTGGGCGTCGGGCCTGTGGCGCCGGCGGTGACTCTCTCGAGTCTCGCCTCCTCGGCTGCTTGGAAGCCGAGAGCGTCGCTCAGCTGATCCTGGCCCGGATTGCGGGAGTTGTCGGTGCTCCAGACGTACTGTGCCCGCTGGGCCGCCTGGAAGGCGCCGCCGTCGCTCATCTCGTTCTCGCGCGGATAGTCGAAACTGCTCCTGGCCGAACTGCTCCTGGCCGACGCTGCGGCCGAGTCCCGCTGACCGGCCGCCGGGCGCTCCCAGCGTGCGCGGAGCCGCTCGAACTGCTCCTGGTCCTGGGCCATGATGGCGGTCCGGGCGTTGGTCATGGCCTCCGCGGCCGTGACCGTCCGCGGTACATCGCCCCGCGACGTGCTCCGCTCCCGCGTCGGCGGGTCGGCGCTCGGGGGAGCGTTGCGCCGCAGTTCCCTCATGTACGCGTTGTTGGCGTACATCGCGACACTCGGCATGCTGGTGGGGGATCTGTCGTACGCCTTCTTCCACTTCTTCTCGGTTCTGACCAGCTCCAGAACCGCGTCTTCGAAGGCCTCTCGTGCATGGGGCGGAAGCCCGTTGACCGTCCCCTCGAAGGCCGCCCTCGACGACAGCGGCGACGGAGCGGAGAGAGGTCGCTGCGGTGGGCCGTCCCTCATCGCCCGAGTCGAGTCCGGCTCGGCCCGGCCGAATCCGCCTGCCTCCTGCCCGCCGCCCACCTCCTCCCCGCCGCCGGCCGAGGGGGCTCCCCCTCCCGACGGCGACCGGCCCCTGAGGCGGTCGATGAAGCGACCCAGTTCGTCCGCCAGTTGATCCCAGGCGCCTTCCGTGTTCGTCGGGCGCGCTTCGTTGCCGGGACGTCGGCCTCGTATGGCGTATTCAGTCTTGAGCAGGCTGCGCGCCAGAGCGACTTCGGGGGGAACCGGTTGCTCGGGCGGCGTCTTCCTGGCCAACCGCCTCCTGGCCGAGGAAGCCGCGCTGTCGTTCGCCACGGTTGCCCCTCACTCATGTCGGAATATCGGATGTGCGACCTCCGGTCGGAGGTGGGCGGGGTCACGCCCCGCGCAGCTCGAACCCGCTCGGCAACGGCAGCAGGCCAGGGGGAAGCGGGATTTCGGGGAACCACGGGGCGCCGTCGACCGGTCGCGAAGGGGCCGTGCGACGGGCATAGCAGCCGTCCGCGTCGGACACGGACCGGCGGCGCTCCAGCAGACCCTGCGACGCGAACCGCCACGCGTGGGCCGCGGTCATGGGCGTACCTCCCCAACTGTCGGCTGTGATCCGTCGGCCGGGCGCCGACGCCAGTCGGAGGAGAACAACGGACCAGGCGCGCCCGGTGGTTCAACCCATCGCCCCCGAAACGGACGTCGGAGTGCTGTGGCCGTGCGATTGCCCCCGGTGGTACGGCCCCGTTGTGCCCCACTACTGGGTGACGCGGCGCACCGCCGACGGGACGAGAACCGGGGAAAGGGGCGGGGGAGGGGAGCACCGGAGAGAGGAGAAGCGGCATCCAGGACCAGCGTGTCAGCCGCAGTAGAGGAAGCCCTGCCGGTGGGCCCGCCGCCCATCCCCGCCATCGACCCGCCCGGACAGAACCCGGTGGGCGTCTTCGACGTGGAGGCGCAGGCCTACCTCGCGGCCGACACCGACAACGGTGCCGTGCGACGCAGCAGCCCGCGGACCAGCAGCAGCCGCCTACCCTGCCGGCGGACCGGCCCATCGCTCGCCACGACTCCTTGGCGACCGGCGTCTCGACGGGATCGACGCCAAGGCCGACCGCGACCCGCCGGACGACGACACTGGTCCCGCGGACCAACTCCACGAACGGCAACGGCAACGGCAACGGCCGTGGGCCGGCCGCCGGGGGCAGCTGAAAGGCCGTAACGGCCCGCTTCGTCACGCGAAGCGGGCCGTGCGCCCGGGTCCGCACCGCCGCGAGCACGCCGCGGGGGCCGGGAGGTGTCCGTCAGTCCCTACTTACCGTGGCCGCCGGGCTTCTTCTTCTGCTGGGCTCCTGCCATCCATGCCAACACGCCGCTCGGCGCCTTCGTCTCCTTCTTCTTCTTCCCGCTGTGTCCGTGCCCCGACGAACTGCTCTTCACCGGGGCCGGCGCCTCGGGCGGCGGACTGGGGTTCCTGGGTGCCTGGGCCAGGGGTGCTCCGAAGTTCGAGGAGGCCGAGCCCGTGCTCGGGGTGCGCTCCTGAGCGTCGTACGAGGGGTTGTACGTCGCCGTCCTCGCAACGGGAGCGGGTTCGGATGACGGAGACGAGGAGGAGGCGGTGTAGGCCTTGGCGTTGACCCGGTTCAGGGGTTCGCCGAACTGGCTGTCGGAGTAGGTGCCGGCGCCACGATTCGCCTGAGAATCAGGGAAGTAGGACTGACGGTCCACCGAATCTATCTGCGGCTGGGCGCTCATGCTGTACCCGGCGTACGGACCTGACGGGTTCCTTACGGGGCCCGTTTCGCCCGAGCCGTACGAGCCGCCGTAGGCCCGGCCCGGATTCTGGTTGCCGTAGTAGTCGAAATACGAGGACTGGGCGGCACCCGGTCGTTCACCGGGTGAGACCGCCACGCTCATGTTGGACATGGTGGTTGCGAGCGGATTCTCGATCTCGTAGTCCGGGGTGTCGAAGTGCGGCACCGAGCCACCGGCGGCCGGGTAGCCGCTGATCATCTGGCCTCCGGTCGGAAGCTGATGGCGAGCATTGGACATGTACGCGTGCTGCCCGCTGCTCAGGGTGTTCACCGGCCCCAAGTAACCGCCGGAGCCGGAATTGCTGGAGGCCGTGGTGACCGTATGGAGAGACCCCCTCGCCACATTTCCGGGGACCTGTGGGTTGGAGCCCGATGAATGGGTCGACGCGCTCCCTCGCGCCTCCTGCGCGGAAGCGACGGCTTGGAGCCTGTCCTCCAGCGTCTGAGCCGCCGACGGCGCGGCAGGCCAGTTCTGACCGGCCTGCGAGCTCTGCGACGGATGACGTTCCCATCCTGCGATCTGCTCACGGGTCGCCGTGCTGTGAGGGAACTCTGCGCCTGCGCCCGTCACGAAGACGGCCTGGTCGGGGTCCCGATTCGCGTTGTCGAGAATTCCCCTGAAACCGTCGAGCGACTGCTGAATTCCCTGGCGGTTTCTGAGTATTGAGCGCGCCACCTGCTGGGTCTGATACTCCCGGTTCTGTTCCGCGGAATACGAAGGCGTCCGATCGAGAGTCATGACCTGGTCCCAGGAATTCTGGGACCGAACCGTGTACGTGGCGACCTCATCCAGCACAGCCGTTTGTTGGTTCCGCCGCCGTACATGGAAAGTTACGCCGTCGACTTCCCCCCTCTCCATCTTGTTCAGCAGTTCAGGCATCTCGATCGTCTTCAGTACGCTGTTTTCGTCCACCCCCCGGTAGACGTCCGCGTGAACGGTTCCGCGGGATTCAGCCATGAAGGTCTGAGATGCCTCGCCCCACATGTAGTTCATCGAGGGCGAGGGCGTCGCGCGGTCGTGTCCCGTGTCGAGCCCGTCGAGGATCGCTGCCCCGGGGGCGCTCTCCAGCGTCCTTCCGTTGTTGAGCTCTGCCCTCAACTCCGCCGGCATCCCGGTCGTCTTCGACCATGCGCCGGTGTTCCTTACGTGCTCTGCGCCTGCCTTCTCCAGAGCAGCTTCCCATTTGCTGTTCCTGCTGTAGGAGTCCTTGTTCTGATTGTCCAGCCACCAGCGCGCTCGGACCGAGAAAGCACCTTTCTTCTGCAGCTCTCGCACCAGGTTGTGAACCACCTGGGTGTTTGCTACGGGCTGCCGTCCCGCATTGATCTCGCGCCCTTCGAACCTTACTTGGTCGTAGAAGGCTGTCATGGCCGCGTGGAGAGCAGGATTGTCCGCCGCCCGCAGACCCCGGTAGCGGTTCAGACGTTCGAAGGATTTTTCTCGCCCGCGCCGGAATTTTGATTCGCTGAAAGCCATCGCGGTGTCTTCCCTTTCTGCCTGACGAGCAGTCGCCGCCTACCCGCACTGCGGATCGAACGGGGTGGGACCGACGATTGCTCACATGATCGTGTGCGGTTGTCCTGTGGGCGGATCCCACCGCCCTGTCTGTCTTGACAGGCAACAACGGAAAGAGCTCTCCCACGGTTCACCCGCCCTCGGCTCGAATCTGGCGGGGATCTTGGACTTTCCCGGTACGGCAGCATGATCAGTCGGCGCGTTCGGGGCTGTTTCGAAGGCCGACGCAGATGACGAGGTGTCCGTTGTCCGTTCGTCCACCTTCCGGTGAGCGGGTCAACCCTTGGACGCGGCCCGGCGGTTCAACCCGTTGTCGGCGCCGGTGATCCGCGGGATCCGTGAACCACGTACCACACGCGTGCGTTGTGGTGCCCAGACGGGACCTGGACTTCGTGCTCCACGGCTTCCCCGACCGCTGTCCGACGCGGCTCTCACCGCACATCAGGAAGGAGCGCCATGACGGTCCAGACGACTGACGCCGAGCAGGTGACCGCAGCGCCCCCGGCGCCCCCGGCGCCCAAGTTCATCCTCTATCTGGAGGCGCCGGAGTACGGCCGGGCGCTGCGGCAGTTGACCCTGTGGGTGCACCACGTGCTCCTGCCGGTCTACGGCCGGGAGGTCACCTCCATGGCTCCGTGGTGCTCGCGCTGGTGGGAGCACCCGGAGGCGGTGGCCCAGCTGCACGGGCTGTGGCTCGCCTGGGGGGAACTGAGCGACACCGGCTCCGAGTCCGGCATGACCGGCCCGGCGAGCTGGCACCGGGACTTCCTGGGTCCGGTCATGCAGAACCTGCGGGACCCGTCGGGTGCGTTCGCCGGCTGCAAGCCCGGTTCGCACCGACCGAAGGAGGTTCCCACCGTTGACGCCGTCGACCCGTTCGCGCCGCCGCCCGGACCGCCGCCCGCCCGGGGCTGAAGGACGCGCCCGGGGCTGACGGGTGCGTTCAGGATTCCGGCGGAACGAGGGGCGGACCATGGCGCTCCGCCCCTCGTCCTCGTCCAGGTCCAGGTCCAGGTCCAGAGTCAGGCGTCCGGCCGGACCACCCCGAGGATCTCCATCGACGCGGCCGGGGAGACGTACACCCAGCGGCCGGGCCGGGGAGCCTGGATGATCTTGCCGCCGCCGATGTAGAGGGCGACATGGCTGGCGTCGGCGAAGTAGATGACGAGGTCGCCGGGGCGCATGTCCTCGATGGGGACGTGCTTCAGCAGCCGCCACTGCTCCTCCGAGGTGCGCGGGATGGGGTGGCCCGCCGCCAGCCAGGCCTGCGAGGTGAGGCCGGAGCAGTCGAAGGAGTCGGGGCCCTCGGCTCCCCATACGTAAGGCTTGCCGAGCTGGCGGGTGGCGAAGGTGATCGCCTTCCTGCCCGCCGGGGTCGCGTCGGTGCCGACCTTCTTGAGGATGCCTGTGTCCACCCATTTCGCCTGGGCGTCGTCGGCCTCCTTCTTCTCCAGCGCGGCGAGCCGCTCGACCTCCTTCTTCTCCAGCCGCGACTCCAGCTTCTTCGCGTCGTCGATGTGCTTCTCGATCGCCTGGCGCTCGGTGTCCTTGGCTCGGCGGCTCGCCCGCAGACTCCTCAGTTCGCCTGCGGCCTCGTCGGTGCGGTTCCCCAGGTCCTTGCGGGTGGCGCTCAGGGAGGTCAGCACCCCTTGGGTGGCCTGCTGTGCCTGTCGGGCCAAGGACGCGTTGTCCAGGGCGCGTTCAGGGTTGTCGGAGAGGGCGAACTGCATCTCGGCGGGCAGGCTGTCGCCCCGGTACTGGGCGCGGGCCGCCGCCCCGGCCAGTGAGGTGAGGCGGCCCAGTTTCGTCTCGGCCGCCTCGATCCGGCCCTGGAGCGTGTGAACACGCTCCTCCTGCTCGGTCACCTTCTCGTCGGCGGCGTCGTACTTGTTCGTGGCGACCTCCGCGTCGTGGTAGAGGCGCTTGAGTTCGGCGCGTACCTCGGTCAGGGTGCTGGGCTCGGCCCGGGCCGGCTGCGGGGCCGTCGCCGTCAGGGCGAGGGCCAGGGTGACGGTCGCCGCCGTCCGGTGGCCGTGTGCGCGCAGAGTCCGTCTCATCTGTGCCGAAGCTCCTTTCGTGGGCGTCGCATGAGGTGTGCGGGGCGGGGTCGTCAGCACAACGGGGCGGTGGCGTCCCGTGGTTCAAAGCGGGGTGTGAACCGGCCGGACGCGTGACCCGTTGTGCGTCCCAGGTGCGGTTCGCGGACGAAGGGATCGGTATGGGCGCGGAGTTGGTGCCGCTGGCGCTGTGCACGGGGTTCGGCCTCGGCTTTCTGACGCTGGCGACACGGTCGGCGCTGGGGGCCGTACGGCTGTGGGTGCGCGGGCTGCGCGTGATGGGTCAGGTGACGCCCCGCATGGCCGCGGACCGGCGGTGGGGCGGGCTCGTGGTGTTCCCCGACCACCTGGGGCGGGGGCTGGTCTTCGACCCGGGGTGGCGGGGGCCGCTGTGCGGGCTGCCGCCGGTCGGCGGGAGCGTGCCCGTGGTCTACG
This sequence comes from Streptomyces sp. NPDC005784, assembly GCF_042871525.1. Taxonomy (NCBI): domain Bacteria; kingdom Bacillati; phylum Actinomycetota; class Actinomycetes; order Kitasatosporales; family Streptomycetaceae; genus Streptomyces; species Streptomyces sp. NPDC005784. The sequence goes on along the minus strand of NZ_JBIAIQ010000019.1, from coordinate 57,687 downwards.
CGCAGAACCGGCCGGCCACGGCCCGGCTGTGGACGCTGCGGTATCTGCTGGCGCCGTCGTTCGGATGGTTCCTGTCCTCGACCCTGGCGTTCGGCACCGGCGTCGCGGTCTCGTCGTGAGCCGGGACGTGGCCGCGGCGCGGCGGGGCGGGGGCGGATCCGACGGCCTCGGGCGGGTCCACGGGATCGACGCGCTGCGCGGGTTCGCCCTGTTCGGCATCCTGCTCGTCAACGCCCAGCTGATGGCGGGTCCTTACACGGCGTTCGGCGGCGGTCCCGACGCCTCGGACATCGACCGGGCGGCCGCGTGGGGGGTGACCGCGACCACCACCGTCTATCAGCTGTTCTCCTTCCTGTTCGGCTACAGCTTCGTCCTCCAGAGGCGTGCCGCCCGGAAGGCGGGTGCCGCGTTCGCCGCACGGCATCTGCGCCGCACGGCGGGGCTGTTCGGACTCGGTCTCGCGCATGCCGTGCTGCTCTATCCCGGCGACATCCTCATGACGTACGCGGCTCTGGCCCTGGTCCTGTACGGCCTGCGCGACCTCACTCCCCGGGCCGCCGTACGGGTCGCGGTCTGCCTGGTGGCGGGCCTGGCCGTCCTGCTGCTCGGGTACGGACTGCTGACCGTCGCCCTCACCGAGCCGCTCACCCCGGCCCAGTACGCTCCCCAGGTCGCGGACACCGTGGCCGCCTATCGCGGCGGGGCCCTGTCGGTGATCGGGGCGCACCTGCGCGAGCTGCCGACCGCGCTCGGCGCCAACCTGATGTACGCCCCCGACATGCTGGCCGCGTTCCTGGCGGGGCTCGCGGCGGCGAAGACGGGGCTGGTCGAGCGGCGCGGGCGGGACCGGGCGTGGCTGCGGCGCACGGTCGTACGGTGGCTGCCGGTCGGCCTGGCCGGCGGCGCGGTCACGGCGTGCTGTGCGAACGGGCCCCTGGACAGCAGGTGGTTCCTGGTCGGCCACGCGGTGTCGCTGCTCACCGCGCCGGCCCTCACGGTGTCGTACGCGTGCGGAGTGCTCCTGCTGGCCGACGCGCTGCGCCCGGCGGCGGGCGTGCTCGCCGCCTCCGGGCGCATGGCGCTCAGTCACTACCTCACCCAGTCGCTGGTCCTCGCCTGCGTGTTCACCGGGTACGGGTTCGGGCTCTACGACCGGGTCGGCACGGCTGTCGTACTCGCGGGCTGCGTGGTGCTGTACGGCCTCCAACTGTCCCTCGGCGCACGGCTGATGAACCGTGGCCGGTACGGGCCCGCCGAACTGGTGCTGCGCACGGTCACGCTGGCGCGGCGTCCCGCCCCGGGGCCGTCTTCTCCAGGGCCACGCCCGGCAGCAGACGACTTGCGGCCCGTTCCGTGATCGCCGCAGTCTCCGCCTTCGCCGCCGCCGAGATGGCACCGGCGCCGGGCTCCTTGTACCAGGGGCGCAGCCGGATCAGGGCGGGCCTGATCCCGGTGGCGAGGAGCAGCGCGGTTCCCTTGGGCAGGGCGCGGATCCTGTCGGGCGGCAGGACGGCCTCCTGGCGGTAGGAGTACGAGCGTGAAGTGCCGTCCTTGCTGCGGGAGATGCTCGGTGTGCGTACGTCGTGCTGACCGACGAGGATGGAGATCTTCTGGACGAAGTCGGCGTCGTCCAGGCCCGCGCCGAGGAGTTTGACGGTCGCCGCGCTCCACAGCGCGTCCATGCCGACCTCACCCCACACCCGCGCTCCTTGGCGGTAACTCTGCAGCAGGGTCACGACATTGATGCCGCGGGAGCCGAAGTGCGAGTACAGCTCGGGGAGATCGGAGATGCGGCACACGTTCGCCGCTTCGTCGAGCACCGCGGTCAGCGGCGGGTCGAGACGCCCGCCCATGCGCTCGGCGGCGACGACACCTGCCCGCATCGTCGCGTCCGCGAGCCCCGCGATGACGCCCGCCGCCGAACCGCCGCCGTCCTTGGACAGGAGGTAGAGCGTGTCGTGGCCGAGGACGTGCTGATCGGGACGGAACTCCGGGAGGTCGGGGTCGGGGGTGACCCAGGCAAGGATCTCGGGGTCGAGGAGGCAGGACACGGTCTGCCGGGCGGTCTCGTAGATGCCGTCCCGGGTCTCCACCGCGCCGCGCACCGTGCCCTGCAACTGCTCGGCCATCGCGACGAGTCCGACCTGGCGAAGGAGGTCGATCGGGGAGCGGTCGGCGGGGTCGGCGAGCCAGGCGAGGAGCTCGGTCAGCGGGGCCCTGCCGCGCGCGGCGGCGAGGAAGAGCGCGGTGAGCGTGTTCTGGGCGGCCGAGATCCAGAAGTCCTTCTTCGCGGTGTCGTCGTTGACGGACGCGACGAAGTGGCCGGCCATCCGGCGGGCGCCCTCGATGGTGTGGCACTCGCCGAGGATGTTCCACCACATCGCGCGCGGGGTGTGGGCGATGCCCTGCGGGTCGAACGTCCAGACCGTGCCCGCGTTCGCGCGCTCGGCGCGGGTGACGGCGTACACGTCGGCCTTGTTGGACGTGAGCAGGACGGCGCCCTGGGCGCGCAGCACCCGGGGCACGGCTATCCCGGTCGACTTGCCGGCCCGGGGCGCCATGAGGTCGAGCTCCACGTCCTCGTAACTGCTGCGCAGCTCGGGGCCCTTGGGCTCCAGGTCGCCGAGGAGGTTGCCGGTCTCGTCCGGGTGCACCCGGTCGCGGCCCTGGAGACCGGGGCGCAGGTCGCGGGCGCGGGCCTCGATGCCCTTGGGGCACAAGGCGGCGAGTTCACGCCGCCCGGCCAGGCCCTTGGGGCGGGCCGCACGGTCCAGGACGAGGCGTACGACGAGGGCGACGGGCACCGCGACGAGCGCCAGCAGGCCGAGCATGCCCGCGTAGACCGTGGCGGCCGGCGTCGTGGCCCACACCGAGCCCGGTCCGTCGGAGACCAGGTGGGTGACGGTGGACAGGGCGAACGGCGGGGCGTCCCAGCCGTTGCCGGAGAGCCCGGCCCCGAGGGTCCCGCCGGACCAGGCGACGGTGAACATCAGCAGACCGGTGCCGGCGAGAGCGACGATGGCCCACGGCAGCAGGTCGTGCAGGTCGCCGCCACCGCTGCGGGGGGCGCTCACGCGGTCCACCGCCCGGCCGCCGCCTCGGTGCCGGGGCCGCCGGGGACGCCGGGGAGTCCGTGGACACCCTCCTGGGCGGCCCTCGCGACCTGCTCGGCGGCACGGGCGGCGGCCTGCTCGACCGCCTCCTCGTTGGTCGTCCAACGGGTGTTGGTGTTGTGCAGGCGGCGCTCCGCGTCGGTGATGGCGACCTTGATGGGGATGCCGGGACGGCCGCCGACCTTGATGAGGAAGCGGCCGCGGCCCGGCGGCTCCTCGTTGTCGCCGTTGACGCCCCAGCCGGGCGGCGAGGACCAGGACGACACGAGTTCGATCTCGCGCCGCGACAGGCCGACCACCTTGCCCAGGTCCTCCATCTCGGTCTTCGGCAGCCCGGCGCACACCACCATCCCGGCCCGTTCGACGAAGCCGCGGGCCTTGGCGCGGTCGGCGTCGGTGCCCAGCGCCTCGGCGTCCTTGAGGGTGTGGGTGATCTTCGCGTCGCCGAGCCCGAGCGAGCGGTTCAGCCGGGTCAGCGCGTCGATGCGGTCGACGATGCCGGAGGCGGCGCGCAGCGGGCGCCACAGTTCGTCGAGGACGGTGAAGAACCAGCGCCTGGGCGCGAGTCCGGCGTCCGCGAGGGCGTGCGAGGCGGCCACCGTGCCGAGCCCGTCGGACCAGGCCGCGAGCATCGCGGCGGCGGTCAGCTGGGTGTCCGCCTCGCCGATGCCGGAGATGTCGATGCACACGGCGGGCGCGTCCGGGTCGATCCGGGTGGACGTCTCGGAGGCGAAGGTGTCGCCGAGCGGGCCGTCGAGGATGCCGAGCAGGGAGCGGTGCAGCGGGTCGACGGCGTCCCGGTAGCGGGCGTCGTCACCCCGGTCGAGGGTGACCGCGCGGACCCGGGGCGGGCCCTCGGTCAGCACCCGCAGCACGTCGGGCAGCAGCAACGCCCGGCCCTGGTGGGTGCGTTCGCGCAGGTGGTGCAGGACGGCGGAGAGCACGGACTGCTCGTGGTCGTCCATGGGCCGCCCGCGAACGATGGTGATGAGGGCGGCGACCATGTTCAGTACGCGTCCGTGGGCCTCGGCCTTCAGGACCTCGCCGGCCTCGCCGCCGATCTTCGCCGCGGCCTCGCCCATGGCGCCCGGATCGAGGACGTTGATGCCGCCCCGGCCGCGGCCGATGGAGATCACCTGGCCGCCGAGCGCGCGGACGGTGTCGGCGTAGTCCGGCTTGAGGTCGCCGAGGACGAGCGGGACGACACCGGTCGCGGCGAGCCCGATCAGCATCCGGTTGATGAGCGTGGACTTGCCCAGGCCCGGCATTCCGAGCATGAACAGCGAGGGGTTGGAGATGTAGCGGGCCCGGGTGAACCAGTTCAGCGGGTCGCCGCAGACGGTGGCGCCGGTGAACAGGTGCTGCCCGAGCGGTACGCCGGTCATGGGCGAGCCGGAACCGGCGGCGAACGGCCACATGCCGCAGGCCTGCACGGTAGTGGCACGCCACATGGTGGGCGGATCCATGTAGCCGACGCGCCCACCGCCCACGCCGTACCAGCCGCGATGCGGGACGAACAGTTCCTTGGGCTTCGCCGGAGCCTTCTCCCTGGCCGCCTTGCCTGTCCTGCCCACCTGGTCCGTCGTGCCGGCCTGGCCCACCTGGCCCGTCGCGCCGTCCCAGCCGCCGGGCCGGCCGTCCGACGTCCCCTTCGCGGCCTGCTTCCGCGCGGACGTCTTCGCCCGGCGTTCGTCCCGCCCGGAGCGGCCCCCGTCCAGCATCGTGAGCGCCTGCTCCTCGGCCAGCCGGTCGGCCCGCTCGGCCTGCTTCTGCTCGCGCCGGCTCACAGCGCCTCCTGAAGTTCGTGCGGGACGAGGGTCTGCTCCCAGGGGAGGATTCCGGCGGGCAGGGTGCAGCTGAACGCCGCCGCCTGCATCCGGTCCGCGGGCCGCATCAGCACCCGGGACGCGGCGGTCAGGTTGCGGACGGTGACGCTCGCGTCCGCCAGCTCCTCCATGCTGTCGACGGTGACCGTCAGCATCAGCGAGAACTCCACGAGTCCGGCGCCCGACGCCTCCTCGGCTGCGGTCTGCTCCGCCGCCCTCACCTCGGAGGCCGCGCGGGCCTGCACCATGCCCTTGCCGGACGACGCCATGAACTGGGCACTGCGCCGGTCCGCCTCGACGATGCGGGCCGAGGTGGCCGGGTCGATGGGCCGGTAGACCAGGGCGACCCGCTTGCGACGGGTGCCGGGCGCCGCCTCCAGCATGCCCCGGAGCACCGAGGAGCGGATGGTGCCGCGCGGCGCCAGGGTCAGCATCCAGGTCCGGGAGACGCCGGAGTCGTGCTGGTAGCTGTTCACGGTCTCGACGGCGGCGGCGGGGCCCGCGTCGTCCCACTCGAGGCCCGTTCCGCCCTGCTGGGCACGGGCGTTGAGGACGTCGGCGGCGACGGCGGGGTCGTAGGCGACCCGGACGACCTCGGCGATCCGCTCGGCCGACAGCGGGTACGCGGCACCGCCGCCGGCCGCGACGAGCCCGCTGAGCAGGCCCGGGATACGGATGGCGAGATCGGTGATCACGTCGTCCTTCTTGCGCCGCTGGCCCGGTGGGATGCCGTAGGTCAGGGTGATGTAGGTGTGCATCTCGGACGACGCGCTCGGGTACCGCTGTACGACCTCCTCCATGACCGCGCGGGCGGCCGGCGGAGCGTCGGGGTGGATGCGGGGCAGCACCTCGTGGGCGAGCCGGGTGCCCGGGTCGGGGGCGGTCTCCACGATCACGGTGGCGCCGCGCAGGCCGGGTTCGTGGGCCAGCCGGGCCAGCCACTCGCCCCACAGCGCGACCCAGACGTCGACCTGGTCCGGGTCGATGAGCGAGCCGCCGTCGGGGTCGCAGCCGAGGACGATCGTGTACAGGTTGCGGATTGGGTGGTGCAGGACGCCGAAGGGGCGGTCGTAGGCGTCCCGGCCCTCGGTCGCGGTGACCTTGTTGAGCAGTCCCGGCGGGCGGAACCGGCCGCCGGGGCGGGCGGACAGCGGGCCGGAGACGTACAGGTGCGCGCCCTTCGCCTTGCGGCGCCACCATCCGATGCGCAGGGTCATCAACTGGTAGACGTTGCGCCCGTCCTGGGTACGGACGGCGAGCGGTGCGAGGAACACGACGACCGGTACGAGCACGACCAGCGCCGCGTACAGCGAGATCAGCGACGCCAGCAGGGTGACGATGAGCCCGCCGAACACCCCGAAGGTGCCGACGAGTCCGAGCGGTCCGAGCCCCGGCCGCCGTGGCCTGCGCCAGTTTCCGTAGGTCGGATGGATGACGGCTTCCGTGGACATGAGTCCGGTTTCCCTTCGTGAAGTGACGGGGGGTACGGCGCGGCGGTGGGGAGACCGCCGGGCTCCCAGGGGGGAGCGGGAGCCCGGCGGCCGTTCATGGGGGGGGAGGTGAGACGACGGGGAGTCCGCCGCTCACCGGCGGGGACCGCCCGCCGGTGCCGACCGGTCAGCGGGGACTGCTCGCCGGTGCCGACCGGTCGCGCCCGCATCGGGCGCGCGGTCCGGCCGCCGTCGTCTCCCCGGGCATCACTTGTTGTGGCCCAGTTCGCCGTCGGCGCCCTCGACGGCGCCGGAGACGGTGGAACCGGCCACCTGTGCCGCGGCCACCGCCGCGAGGACGGCGACCCCCGCCGGTCCGGCCGCCGCGGCCGCGCCGCCCGCCGCGCCGCCGCCCGCCGCTCCGGCACCCGAGGCACCGGCCCGGCCCGCTCCGGCCGCGCCGCCCGATCCGGTCGCACCGGCATCTCCACTCGCCCCCGACGACCCGCCCGCACCGGACGAGCCGCCCGAGCCGCCGGATCCGGTCGCACCGCTCGGACCCACCTGCGCACCACCGCCGGAGCCGCCGCGGCTGCCGCCGAGCTGGACCGCGCCACTGGCCAGGCTGGAGCCCGCCTGTCCCATGCTGGCCATGGGGTTGCCGGTGCCCATGGCGGCGGTCGCGGGCACGATCAGCTTCAGCAGCGCGGGCAGGGCGATGGCGGACAGCAGCATCACGCCGATACCGGCGATCCGGGTGTTGATGGTGGCGGTGTCGCCGGTGCCGCTGTTCTGGCCCGAGGTGATCATCGCCATGCCCGCGTTCATGACGAGGGCGACCGCGGGTTTGTAGAGCAGCCAGGCGATCATCCAGCCGATGTGCTTGCGCCACCAGCCCGCGCCCCAGTCCGTCATCGAGGCCGCGGCGGCCATCGGAAGGGTGCCCAGCAGCAGCATCATCACGCCGAGCCGGATGTACATCAGGACCGTGTGGATGATCCCGGCGATCAGCAGCAGGAACGCGAGGACCAGCAGCAGGAAGGACTGGATCCCGCTGCCGTCCGAGCAGGCTCCGACGTTGTTCAGCGAATCCTGTACGGCGTTGTTGAACAGGTAGTTGGAGTAGCTGTCCCCCACGGCCGCGGCGGCCACGACGACGGTGGTGGCGGCACCCGAGACGAGCACCACGCGCATGATGCCCTTGAGCGCCGTGTGGCCCGCGTCGCCCTTCCGTTCGATGGCCATGCGGCAGGCGGCGAAGAGCAGCGAGCCGACGGCGAGGTAGACCACGATCCACTGCGTGTCGCCGCTGATGTCCTTCGACGTCTGGGTCTGCTCCAGTGTCGGGACGTTGGTGGTCAGCGCCGCGAACACCGCGACCGCGCCCGCGAGGATGGTCTTCGCGATCAGGTCGACGATGGTCCCGATGGGATCGCCGAGAAAGCTGAAGAACCCCTTCACCAGGTCGATGACCGGATTCCCGGACGTGCAGTTCACGTCAAACCCCCCAAAGGGTGAAGCCGTTGGTGCTCTGGACGGCCGACACCGGCGAGTGCAGCGAGCCGTTGTCGTCGGCCTTGACCTTCCAGTCGCCGCCGCTCCAGCGCAGGGAGATGTTGGTCGCCGCGTATCCCTGGGCGCTTTTGAGGAGCAGCCGGACGGTCGCCGCGGTGTCCGTGTACGAGGTCACCGTGAAGCCGGCGTAAGAGGCGACGGCCGTACCGCTGTTCTGGCTGTCGGTGCTCTGGACGGTGGCGCGCTGGAACTCGAACATCTCGCGGCCCTGCCCGGAGACGACCTGCTGCTCGGTGACGGTGCGCCAGTCGGATCCGCTCATCTGCGAGGGGATGATGTGGGCGGCAAGCGCGGCCCCGGTGGGCGTGTGCGCGTAGCACCACCACAAGGGTCCCTGGATCCGGGTCGGTCCCGCCGAGGCTGAGACGGGCACCCGCGCGACACCGAGCGTGCGCCAGGTCACGTCCTTGGGCGCGGCCCGGGGCAGCGCCGATCCCGCGCTGTCGTCGGTACGGCAGTCCCGGGGGCGGCCGTCCTTCGTGGCGGACGGGCCGGCCAGCGGGCCTTCGGAGGCCGCGGCGTTCGCACGGGCCGTGGTCGTGTCCGGGCCGGACAGCATGGTGACGATCCCGCCCACCACGACCACGACGCCCAGGAATCCCGCCGACAGCTGCCAACTGCGCTGCTTGTAGTACGGCCCGGACTCCGCGAGCCGGCGCTCCCTGCGTTTGAACATCACGACCGTCCGCCGGGCCTACGCGAAGACGAAGCTGATCAGCGGGCCCGCGGTGGCCACGAGGACACAGCCGCCGAGCACCATGCCGAGCCGGCTCATGTGCTCCGAACTCTCGCCCCGCTTGACGGAGACGGCCATCATCGCGCCGGTGATCAGCACCCCGGCGACACCGGCGGCGGTGCCGGCCCAGGCGGCTATGCCGAGGACCGTGTTGACCTTGGAGGTGAGCTCGCCGGGGGCGTTGGCCGCGGGCTGGGGGACGCCGGCGGAGGGCGCGGGGACGCCGGCGGCGAGGATGTTGGAGGCTTCGTAGAGCAGAGAGGACATGACGATCTCCGAGGGATTCGGCGCCCGCGACGAGCGGTGGGCGAGACGGTGACTGGCTTGACGAGAAGGCGTGTTGGGGTCAGGGACCGAGGAGCTGGAGGCTGCCGAGGGCCGCGACGAGCGGACCGGCGCACGTGGCGACCAGGCAGCTGAGGGTGACGAAGAAGACGCCGCGGAAGTGTTGGCCGCCCTCGCCGGGTTCGCCGCGGCGCAACTGGAGCGCCATCTGGATGCCGACGATGATCAGTCCGCCGACACCGCACGCCGAGGCGCACCAGGCGAGCAGGCCGAGAATCGTGTCGGCCTCCACCGGCGGGGTGTAGGCGGCCAGGAACCGCGCGTCGAGGAGGGGTTGGATCACGACACGGCTCCCTCGCCGTAGAGCTCGCTGCCCACCAGCTTGGCGAGCGTGACGAGTTGCCCGGGGGTGGACTTCGGGCGGCCGCCCGTACGCCATGCCGGTATCCATGGCACGCGGTGCACCCGGGCGACGGAGCGGAGTACGCGGATGCGGCGCAGCAGACCGAGCGGCAGCCGTCCGGGGGCGTCGGCGACGAGGACCACGCCGAGCAGTTCGAGTCCCTGCGGGGCGTTGCCGTCCTTGAATGCGCCCAACGCCTGGGAGACGGACCGCAGTCCACGTGCGCTGGTCCGGCCCACCAGCACGACCCGGCGTGGCTCGCCACGGGCGGGGTCCGGCCAGCGGGCCCCCACCTCCACTCCGCCGAACGCCTCGACCAGCGAGGTCGCGCCGGACCCGCCGTGCGCCTTGACCCAGCCGACCTCGTCCCGCGACTTCCCGCGCGCCGGCCCGGGCCGCTTCGACTGGCCCCAGGCCGCCTGCGAGGAAGCGGAAACCGACGCCGCGCGCCGCCCGGGGGCGGACTTGGGCGAGACGGCCTTGGGCCGGGGTGCGACGTGCGGGGCCGCGGCTGTGGACCCGGCCGCGGGCGCCGGGGCGACCGTGGCCACGGGCTGCACGGCGGCCTGAGCACGAGGTAGCGCCCTGGCCCGCCCCCCGGCTGCCCGCCCCCCGGCCTGTGGCACGGGTGCCGCGAGCTGCCTGTCGATCGCCTGCGGAGGTGTGGGCTGGGAACCGCCGGCCGATGTGAACACCGGCTGGCCGAGGGGAACTTGGGATGAGCCGGGCTGAACCGTGGGGACCTGCGGGGACGCGGGCTGAACCACGGGAGTGGGCGGCGATGCGGGATGACCTGCGGGCCCCTCAGGGAACGCGGGTCGGTCGGCGGGAAGTGCCGCCCGGCCGGCGGGGACCGGGGTTCCGGCCGGTGTCGCCGGGGTAGCCAGGGTGGCCGGAGTGGCCGGAACTCCTGGTGCCGCCGGCCGGCCGGTTCCGTCGGGGTCAGGAGCGGGCCGCGCTTCCGGGGGCGCCGGCTGTGGGTTCTTCGGTCCCCGTACCCATGGCCCCGGGCCCGACGGCATTGCCGAAGGAGTGCCCATATGTGCCCCGCCCCCCTTTTCGCTCGTTGATCCGCTGCTCTGGCTCATCTGGTTTCCACTGGTTTGAACTTATTTGCTCCGGGCCCCGTTTCGATCTGTCGAGCCCGTCGGACAGCACAACGGGCCATGTGGCCACAGCGGTTCAAGGCGAGGGGAAGAAGGCGGGCGCTCATGAGCGGAGAGAGCGGAGAGGGCGGTTCGTCGACCGCCGTCAGGAACGGGATCATCGCGGGCACCGGCTGCGGTTGCCTGCTGTCGCCGCTCGCCCTGGCCGGAACGCTGGTCGTCGTGGTGGTCCTGGGCGGGTTCGGCGTCCTGCTGGCGCCGCTCATCGCGCTGTACCTGCTCTTCCACGGCGGCGGCGGTGATCCCCCGAGCCAGGCCGACGCGGACCAGTCGCTCGGCATCTTCCAGGGCGACGGCAAGGGGCAGCTGGACACCTCCACCGTCCCCGCGGACCTGGTGGACCCCATTCAGAAGGCCGGCGAACTGTGTGGCGCGATCGGCCCGATCGTCATCGCCTCCCAGATCGAGAAGGAGTCCGGCTTCAACAGCGCGCTGGTCGGCCCGAACGGCGAGCAGGGCCTCTCGCAGCTGCCGCCCGAGATATTCACGCAGTACGGCAAGGACGACGACAGCAACGGCAAGACCTCCGCCCTGGACGCGAAGGACTCGATCATGGCGCAGGGCCGCTACCTGTGCGAACTGGCCAAGCAGGGGCAGCAGATGATCGACAACGGCGAGGTGAACCAGAGCGACGGGGACGGGACCACCAACAGCGTCCTGGACCTCGCCCTGGCTGGCTACGACGTCGGGATGGACGTCGTCCGCGCGGCCAAGGGGGTGCCGCAGACGAACGAGGCCCAGGGCTATGTCCTCGCCATCCGCGCCCAGTTCGCGAAGTACCAGGGCATCGGCGCCCCGCCCTCGGGCGCCACTCCGGGTGTCACGCCCGACCCGGACGCGACCACGACCGCTTCCACCCAGACCGCCGCATGAGGAGGACAGCCATGGCTCACTTCGATGTGTACATCTCCGGCGAAGGGCTCGCCGAGATCGACGGACACACCCTTGTCCCCGCGCCCGGCCAGTCCGTGCACGAGGTCGTCCTCGACCGGTTGCACGGGCACGCGGAGGACCGCGCCGGCGCCGTCGTGGCGACGGTGTACGACAGCCCCGGCGCCGCCCGGTTCGTCCTGGAGGTGCTGCCGGACGGGTCCAGCCGCGTCCTCGAACCGGAGGAGGAACCGTCCCCCGAACCCGAACCCGAACCCGAACCCGAACCCGAACTCGAACCCATGGCTCCGTCGGCGGCCGTTCCCGTCGCGACGGTCGTCGTTCCCGTCTCCGCCGCGGACACCGCCTCCGCCGTCGCCACCGCGGTCGCGCGGGCCCGTGCCACGGCCGCCGCCCGCGCCGAGGTACCGGACCCGGCCGCCGTCGCGGCCCCCGCCCCCGCCACCGGTCTCCCCCCCGACATCGCCGAACGGATCGGCCGTGTCAACGGTCTCGCCGCCGACGGCCGGCTCGACGAGGCGTTCGCCGACGCGACCGCGCTGCGCGAGAGCCTGACCGGCTCGATGGGTGCCGAGCACCCGCACGCCGTGGAGGCGCGGGCCGTCGAGGCGTACCTCGCGCATCTGCGCGGCGACCACCGGGAGGCCATCGTGCTGGCCCTGGCCGTGGCCCGGATCCGGTGCCGGGCCAGGGACGGCCGGGCACCCGCGGAGGTGGCGCGGGCCGCGGCCGCCTGGCAGCAGCTCGACGACGACCGGGCCGTCGTCGCCCACGGGCGTGAACTCCTGCACATGTGGGACACGTTGGACCGGCACGGCCTGCTGCCACCCGGCTACGCGGCACTCGTCGGACAGGTCCGCAGACAGGTGGACGCACTGGAGGCGTACGCATGAGTCCGGGTCACCGCGCGCAACCCGTCGCGTACCCCCGGTCACACCAGCCCCGACCAGCTCGTCCATCACTTCGTACATTCGACGTCAAACGAACGTGGAACGCCCCTCGGAACACTCCGTTCCCCAGGAGGCCCCGGCTCCAGTCCCCCTGACCGGGGCCGGTCTTCCCAAGGAACAGGAGCACACCATGAACGTCACGGTCATCGGATCGGCGAGCGCGGTCTCTCCCGAGGAACGGGCGCTGCGTGACCTCTACCTGGAACACGGCCCGGCGCTCTACACGTATGTGCTGCGCATGCTCGGCGGGGACACGCACCGCACCGAGGACGTCATCCAGGAGACACTGCTGCGCTGCTGGAACAAGCGGAACCTGGCCGACGACGAGGGGATGGCCGTACGCCCCTGGATGTTCCGGGTCGCCCGCAACCTCGTCATCGACGCGCACCGGACGCGGATGGCGCGGCCGTTGGAGATAGGCGGCGCCACCTGGCTGAGCGAACTGGGCGCCGAGGTGGACGACATCGAGCAGATGCTGTCGTCCATCGTGGTGCAGGAGGCTCTGCGGGCGCTCACTCCCGCCCACCGCGACGTGATCCGGGCGACGTTCTTCGAGGACCGCACCACCCAGGAGGCGGCCGAGGCCCTGGGGATTCCGCAGGGCACGGTCAAGTCCCGCGTGTACTACGCGCTGCGCAGTCTGCGGCTGGCGCTGCGCGAGCACGGTGTCGTCGCGCACGAGGACGGCCGACCTCGGCAGTCGGACCCGGACCCGGTGCCGGTCCGGTCCGCCGCCTGACCCCGCGGACCACGCCTGGCCGCGCCCGACCGCGCGGACCGCGCCTGACGACGACTGGCCACGGGGACCACGCAGACCCCGCGGACCACGCCTGATCTCACCCCGATCACCCCCGACCGCGGCCGATCACGCCGGACCGCTCCCGCCGGGCTCGGTGGTGTCCAGGTCGCGCAGGGTCTCCCGCAGGGCGGCGGCCTCCGGGTGGGAGGCCTCCTCCAGGAGGACGAGCGCCGCCCGGAATGCGCCGATCGCCGCGTCCCGGTCGCCGGCGGCGAGCCGGGAGTCGGCGATGTGGCGCAGGGTGTCGGCCTCCAGATAGTGGTCGTCGACCTCCCGGTACAGCGCCAGCGCGTGTTCGAAGCGTTGGACGGCGGCCTCGTACTGGCCGAGCTGGTGGTGGGCGTAGCCGACACTGTCCTGTGCCGCGGCCTCGCCGACCGGGTCGCCGATCTCCTGGTGCAGGGCGACGGCCTTCTCGCAGTGCTCCAGCGCCTTGTCGTGCTCACCGAGCAGGATGTACGTCCATCCGACCTCGTTCAGGACGATGGCCTCGCTGCTCGGGTCGCCCTCGGCCAGGTACAGCTCGCGGGCGTGCGCGTAGTGGTCCAGCGAGACGGTGAACCGGCCCTCACCGTTGGCCTGGTAGGCGAGGCAGCGCCGGGTGCGTGCCTCGCCGAACGCGTCGCCCTCGGCCCGGAACAGCTCCAGCGCGCGGCCGAGGTCCCGCCGTGCCTCGGCGGAGTGCGCGAACCGGGTGTGGAAGAACCCCAGACCGCGCAGGGCGTGCGCCTCGCCGACCCGGTCGCCGACGGCCCGGGCGGCCCGGAGCGCGGCACTGTTGATCTCCATCAGGTCGTGCCAGAAGCCGAGCCGGTCGAAGTACAGGTCGAGGCCGACGGCGGTGCGCCAGGCGTGGTCCTCGTAGCCGTGGGCGGCGGCGTGCTCGACGACCGCGCGCAGGACGTGCCGTTCCGTGCGCAGCCACTGCATGGCCTTCTTCCGACCGGTGAACCGCACCGCGCCGCCGTCCGTTGTGCTCGAGGGCAGGGGGAGGGTCTCACGGAGCGGGCTGATGATCGCGGAGGCGTGGTGGGTGGTGTGCAGATAGTGGTCGTGCATGCGGCGCAGCGCCGCGCCGCGCCGCTCCTCTGTGTCCTCGGTGTCGGCCAGTTCGCGGGCGTAGGCGCGCAGCAGGTCGTGGAAGGCGAAGCGGCCGGGCGCGTGTTCACCGAGCAGGCTGGCCCCGGTGAGCTCGGCCAGCAGCGCGCGGACCGGGCGCGGGGGCACGGCGGCCAGGGCGGCGGCCGCGGCCGTGCTGATGTCGGGGCCCGGGTGGAGGGACAGCCGGCGGAAGAGTTCCGCGGCGGGGGACGGCAGCGCGTGGTACGACCACGAGAAGACGGCGCGGGCGTCCGTGTGGGCGTCGCCGCCGGTGAACGCGTCCAGGCTTCCGTGGGTCTCGCGGAGTTCCCCGACGATGTCCGCGAGCCGGAAGCCGGGGTGGTGGGCGGCCCGCGCCGCGACGATGGCGAGGGCCAGCGGCAGCCGGGCGCACAGCCCGACGATGGCGTCGGCGGCCTCCGGTTCGGTGTCCACCCGCGCGGCGCCGATGCGCCGGGTGAGCATCGCGCGGGCCTCGCCGGTGGTCAGCGGGCCCAGGGTCAGCGGGTGGGCGCCGTGGCCGGCCACCAGCCCGGTCAGCCGGCTGCGGCTGGTGACGACGACGAGACAGCCCGGTGTGCCGGGCAGCAGCGGTCGTACCTGCCCGCTGTCACGGGCGTTGTCCAGCACGATCAGGACGCGTCGGCGGGCGAGGACGCTGCGGTAGAGGGCGGCCTGAGCGTCGAGTCCTTCGGGGACGGCCTGCGGGGCCACCCCGAGGGCGACGAGGAACGTCTCCAGCGCCTCGGAGGGTTCCATGACGGAGCCGCCCTGGTCATATCCGCGCAGGTTCACATAGAGGCTGCCGTCGGGGAAACGGTGGGCGACCCGGTGCGCCCAGTGCACGGCCAGGGCGGTCTTGCCGGCCCCGGCCATGCCGTTGATGAGGCCGATGACGGCCTTGTCCGGATGATCCTCGGCGGGCAACAGTGCATCCACCTGGCCGAGTTCGGTGTCACGGCCGGTGAACAGGGGGAGGTCGGCCGGGAGTTGGGAGGGGTGTACGTCGCCCGTGGCCCGCATCGGCTCGTCCCGGTCGGGGTCGTCCGCCGGCTCGGTGCCCTGGCCGTCCTCGGTGTCCGTGCCGCCGGTGTCCGCCGCCGGTACCGGGACCGGCGGCGGCGACAGGTCGGCGTCCCCGGCCAGCAGCCGTGCTTGCGCGGCCCGCAGGGAAGGGCCCGGTTCGATGCCGAGTTCGTCGACGAGCGTGCGGCGGGTGCTCGCGTAGACCTCCAGGGCCTCGGCCTGCCGTCCGCAGCGGTACAGGGCCACCAGCAGCAGTTCGCACAGGGCCTCGCGCAGCGGCTGCGCGGCGCGCAGTGTCACCAGTTCGGGCAACACGGCTTCGTGGCGGCCGAGTTCGAGCTCGACACGGAGCCGGTACTCAAGGGCGGTCAGGCGCCGCTCGGCCAGGCGCGCCCGTTCGGTCTCCGCGAACGGCCCGGGGACGCCGGCCAGGGGGGCGCCGTGCCAGCCGGCGAGCGTGGTGCTCAGCAGCCGGGCAGCCCCACGGCTGTCGCCTTTGGCGCGGCTTCGCTCGGCTTGGGCCAGGCTTTCCTCGAACTCGCCGAGATCGCTGGTGATCTCCTCGGTCCGCAGCGCGTATCCGTCACCGATGGACACCACGAGCCGGGGCGGGGCGCCCGGGCTCCGTTCGGACTCCAGCAGCTTGCGCAGTCGCGACACGTAGGTGCGCAGTACGGGGACGGCGCCGGCCGGCGGGGCGTGCCCCCAGATGCCGTCGACGAGTTCTGCGACACCGACCGCCCGCCCGCGGCGCAGGAGCAGCATCGCGAGCACGGCCCGTTGCTGCGGCGAGCCGAGTGCCAGTTCCGTCTCGCCCCGCCAGGCACGCAGTGGGCCCAGCAAGGAGAAACGGAGAACTTCCGCACCATCGGTAACCTTCACGACACCAGAGAGTAGCGAGGGCCGTTACGAACACTCTGTCGATTTGGCCAATTTCATATCCTCGTGTCGTGTACGCGGCGGGTCGGCAGGTCGCCCGCACCGGATCCCGGGAAGCGCCGGGCCTCAGCCGCGCTTTCCGAGGGTCTCCAGCGCCTCGTCCGTGAGCCGGTACACCGTCCACTCGTCCTGCGGGCGCGCGCCCAGCGACTCGTAGAAGTCGATCGAGGGCCGGTTCCAGTTCAGGACGGACCACTCCAGACGCTGGTAGCCGCGCTCCCGGCAGATCCGCGCGAGCTCGGTGAGCAGCGCCTTGCCGTGACCGGCGCCGCGCGCCGTCGGGCGTACGTACAGGTCCTCCAGGTAGATGCCGTGGACGCCGCGCCAGGTCGAGAAGTTCAGGAACCACAGCGAGAAGCCGACCGGCTCACCCGTGACGTCGTCCTCCGCGATGTGCGCGTACGCGGCCGGATTCTGCCCGAACAGGGCCTCGCGCAGCTGCTCCGGCGTCGCCCGCGCCTCCTCCAGGGCTTTCTCGTACTCGGCGAGTTCACGGACCAGGGCATGGATGACGGGGATGTCGTCGGGGGTCGCGGTACGGATCATGGGCCGAGACTAAGGGCTGTCCCGTAATCCCCGGCGGGCGCACGACGACAGCTACGGCACCTCGCCGCGTTGTCGGATCGCCCGAATACGCCCAGTATGAGGACGACCCTCCGCCTTGCGATGCACCGCATCTGACGCCGCGCGCTGATCCACCGGGGATTACGGGACAGCCCTTAGCTCCGCAACCCGTCCGGCTCATCCGGAATGTCGATCACATAAGGGACACTGCTGGCATGGGTGAATCGGACCATGCGCATTGACCGGGTCCTCCACAGGCTGTGGATGTACGTGCGCGGTGCGCCGGGCACGTACGTCTGGCTGACCATTCTCTTCATCACGACGGTGGCCTTGCACCACATGTCTCCGGATTTCGAAGAGGACTTCCTGCGGCAGCGCTCGACGAACATCCACGAGCTGTCGAACAATCCGGTGCGGGTGCTGTTCGCGAGCGCGATGTGGATCGACGGCGGGCACTGGGTGCCGTACGCCGTGCTCTACACCGTCTTCCAGGCGCCGGCCGAACGCTGGCTCGGAACGGCCCGCTGGCTCGCGGTCAACGCGGCCGCGCATGTCCTGTCGACGCTGGTCAGCGAGGGTGCGCTGCTCTGGGCGATCAAACACGGCGTGGCACCGCATTCCGCGGTCGACACCCTCGACGTCGGGGTGAGCTACGCCCTGGCGGGGGTGGTCGGCGTGCTGACCTACCGGATCGCGACGCCCTGGCGGTACCCGTATCTGGTGATCGTTCTGGCGGTGTACGGGATTCCCTTCATGACCGCGCGGACCCTCACCGATCTCGGGCATTTCACCTCCGTGCTGATCGGTCTCGCCTGTTATCCGCTGACCAGAGGGCGCGGAAAGGCATGGAATCCGAAGGAGACAGTGCACGCTCTGCGGGGTTAGCGTCCGCTCATGAGCAGCTCGGAGAGCAAGGCAGTGAACGGCGGCATCTCCTTCTGGTACGCGGACGACGGCCTCCCCGCCCCCCGGGAACCGCTGCCCGGCGACGCGTCCGCCGACGTCGTCGTGGTCGGCGGCGGCTACACGGGACTGTGGACCGCGTACTACCTGAAGAAGGCGGCCCCCTTCCTGCGCGTCACCGTCCTGGAGCAGAAGTTCTGCGGCTACGGCGCCTCGGGGCGCAACGGCGGCTGGCTCTACAACGGCATCGCGGGCCGCGACCGGTACGCGAAGCTGCACGGCCAGGAGGCGGCCGTACGCCTTCAGCAGGCCATGAACGCCACCGTGGACGAGGTCGTCAAGGTGGCCGCCGAAGAGGGCATCGAGGCCGACATCCACCAGGGCGGCGTTCTCGAAGTGGCGTACACGCCCGCCCAGTTGGCCCGGCTCAAGGCCTTCCACGCGCACGAGCTGTCGTACGGCGAGACGGACCGCGAACTGTACGGAGCGAAGGAGACCGCCGAGCGGATCCGGGTCGCGGACGCGGTGGGCTCGGCCTGGACCCCGCACGGGGCCCGGCTGCACCCGGTGAAGCTGGTCAAGGGCCTCGCCGCGGCCGTCGAGGCACTCGGTGTCACCATCCACGAGCAGACGCCGGTGACCGAGATCCGCCCGCAGCACGCGGTGACGCCGTACGGCACCGTCCGCGCCCCCTACATCCTGCGCTGCACCGAGGGCTTCACCGCGAACCTCAAGGGCCAGAAGCGGACCTGGCTGCCGATGAACTCCTCGATGATCGCGACGGAGCCGCTGACCGCCGGCCAGTGGGCGGAGATCGGCTGGGAGGGCCGCGAGACGCTCGGCGACATGGCCCACGCGTACATGTACGCCCAGCGCACCGCCGACGACCGCATCGCGCTCGGCGGCCGCGGTGTCCCGTACCGCTTCGGCTCGCGCACCGACAACGACGGCCGAACCCAGCAGGCGACCATCGACGCCCTGTACGAGATCCTCGTCCGCTTCTTCCCGTCGCTGACCGGCGTGCGGGTGGCCCACGCATGGTCGGGCGTCCTCGGCGTGCCGCGCGACTGGTGCGCCACGGTCACCCTGGACCGCTCGACGGGCCTCGGCTGGGCCGGCGGCTACGTCGGCTCCGGCGTGGCCACCACCAGCCTGGCCGCTCGCACCCTGCGCGACCTCGTGCGGCAGGACTCCGGCCAGGCGGGCGCGACCGACCTGACCACCCTGCCCTGGGTGAACCACAAGGTCCGAAAGTGGGAACCGGAGCCCTTCCGCTGGATCGGCGTCCACGGCATGTACGCGACCTACCGCACGGCCGACCGCCGCGAACTGACCACCCACAGCCCGGAGTCGTCCCGGCTGGCCCAGCTCGCGGACCGGGTGTCGGGGCGCCACTGACCGGGCGGCCCGGCGGAGTCGTCAGCCCACGGACTCCGGGACCGCCGCGCTCGACGCCGCTTGCTTCGGGGCCTTGGCCGTGACCATGAGGCCCGCGACCAGGCCGGCCAGCAGCAGGATGCCGGTGGCCCACCAGAGGGCCACGGTGTAGCCGTGGACGACGCCCTCCCGGACGATCAGCGCCTTCTGGGCGGGATTGTGGAGATGGGCGGCGATGTACGCCGTGCTGGTCGTGGTGGCGATGGTGTTCAGCAGCGCCGTACCGATCGAACCGCCCACCTGCTGTGAGGTGTTGACCGTGGCGGAGGTCACGCCCGCGTCCTGCGGGGCGACCCCGGCGGTCGCGGTGGCGAAGACCGGCATGAAGGTCAGGCCCATGCCGAGCCCCATCAGGAGCAGACCGGGCAGCAGTTGGCCCACGTAGTCGGAGTCGACGGTGAGCTGCGTGAAGATCACCATGCCGCCTGCGGCGAGGATCGTGCCCGGGACCATCAGCCTGCGCGGTGCCACATGGGGCAGCAGCCGCGCCGAGATCTGCGTCGAACCGATGATGATGGCGACGGTCAGCGGCAGGAACGCGAGACCGGTCTTCACGGGCGAGTACCCGAGGATGACCTGGAGGTAGTAGGTCATGAACAGGAACATGCCGAACAGGGCGATGACGGCGAGCCCCATCGTCAGGAAGCAGCCCGCGCGGTTGCGGTCCTTGACGATGTGCAGCGGCAGAAGCGGGCTCGGCGCCCTGTTCTGCCACCACACGAACGCGACCAGCAGCGCGACTCCGCCCGCGATGAGGCCCAGCACCAACGGGTCCGTCCAGCCGCGCGAATTTGCCTCGCTGACCCCGTAGACGATCGCCACCAGTCCGCCGCAGCCCAGCACCGCGCCGGGCACGTCGAGGTGGACGTTCTTGAAGCCCGGCCGGTCGCGCAGCAGCCCGAACGCGCCGATGACCGTAATGACCGCGATGGGGATGTTGACGTACAGGCACCAGCGCCAGTTCAGGTATTCCGTCAGCAGGCCGCCGACGATGAAGCCGATCGCCGCACCCGAGCCCGCCAGCGCTCCGTAGACACCGAAGGCCTTACCGCGTTCCCTCGGATCGGTGAAGGTCGTTGTCAGCAGGGACAGCGCGGAGGGCGCGAGCAGGGCGGCGAAGGCACCCTGGAGGGCACGGGCGCCGAAGAGCATGCCGGACGAGGTGGCCGCGCCGCCGATCCCGGACGCGACGGCGAAGCCGATCAGCCCGATGACGAACGTGCGTTTGCGGCCGACGAGGTCGGCGATCCGGCCGCCGAGCAGCAGCAGCCCGCCGAAGGCCAGCGTGTACGCCGTGATGACCCACTGCCGGTTGCCGTCGGACATGCCGAGGTCGTGCTGCGCGGAAGGAAGCGCGATGTTCACGATGGTCGCGTCCAGCACCACCATCAGCTGGGCGAGCGCGATGATCACCAGCGCCCACCAGCGGTGGGGGTCGGGACCCACGGGCGCCTCTGGTTCACCTGTCCGGGTGACACTCATTCGCCCAGAAGACCATGAAACATGATGAGTCGCATCTTTGGACGACATCGCCTCGCGGGACGCGTTCCACGGGCTCGCGGTCATGGTTCCAGCACCACCTTTCCGATCGTTGCCCTGTCCTCCAGGGCTCGGTGCGCCGAGGCCGCCTCGGCGAGGGGGAAGCGGGTGACGGCCGGGGTGAGGCGTCCGGCCGCGGCCTCGGCCAGGGCCCGCAGTTCCAGGGTTCGTACGGGGTCGGGTCCGCCGGCCTTCCGCATCATCACGGGGCCGAGCACCTGCTCGGACACCCCTTCCACGAGGTACGGGGAGCCGCCGCGGATGCCCTCGCCGGACCAGCCGAAGACGATGTGCCGGCCGCCGGGGCCGAGCAGTCCGATGGCTTCCCGGGCGACATCGCCGCCGACGCCGTCGAGCACGACGGTCGCCGCCCGGCCGCCGAGGTGCGCGCGGACCTTCTCCGGCCAGCCGGGGTCGGTGTAGTCGACGGCCGGATCGGCGCCGTTCGCGCGGGCCCGCGCCACCTTCTCCGGGCCGCCCGCGAGGCCGACCACGGTCGCGCCCGCGTGGTGCGCGTACTGCACGAGGAGCGTGCCGATGCCACCCGCGGCCGCGGGTACGACGACCACCGAGGAGGGGCCGAACTCGGCGAACTGCACGATCCCCATGGCCGTACGGCCCGTTCCGACCATGGCGACGGCCTGCGCGAAGTCGAGGTTCGCGGGAATGTCGTGGAGGCGCTCGACGTCCGTGACGGCCAGCTCGGCGTAGCCGCCGGGGGCGAAGCCGAGGTGGGCGACGACGCGTCTGCCGAGCCAGAGTCCGGCGACGCCCTCGCCGAGGGACTCGACGGTTCCGGCGACCTCGCGGCCGGGGACGGTCGGCAGGGTGGGCGCGGGAGCCGGGCCGCCCCGCATGCCCGCGCGCAGGGCGGTGTCCAGGAGGTGGACGCCGGCGGCGGCCACGGCGATACGGACCTGTCCTGGCCCCGGCTCGGGGTCCTCGGTCCGCTCGTGGACGAGATTCTCGGCGGGACCGAAGGCGTGCAGGCGGATCGCGTACATCGGGAACTCCTCAAAATCTGCGAGATCTGCGAGATCTGCGAGATCTGCGAGATCTCTGACGTCTGCGAGATCTGCGAGATCTGCGAGATCTCTGACGTCTGCGAGATCTGCGAGATCTGCGAGATCTGCGAGATCTGCGAGATCTACGAGGCCCGCAAGGCCCGTGAGGCCCCGCAGGTCCGTGAGGCCCGTGAGGGCACCTCGCGAGGTCGGTGGAGTAACCACTTTTCAACCTCAAGCTCGCTTGAGGTCAAGGCGCTCCCGGATGCGCAGGGCCAGCGCCACGGCCTCCATCGCGCTGTTGAAGGACACCTCCGAGAGCACTCCGGGGGCGGCGACCTGGTCGCCCACGAGATAGACGCCGTCACCGCGGTCGATGCGCGGGCGGTCCCGCCAGCTCGTGCCGGGCAGGTCGACCGCGCCCGTACGGCCGTTCGCGACGCTCGCGCGCCGCCAGGTGACCCGCTCGCGCCAGCCCTCGAAGGCGAGGTCGAGCAGCTGCTCGGCGCGGGCCACGCCGTGCGCCCCGGTCTCGCCCGGGGCGATCGGGATCTGCCCCTGGAGGAGCTGCTCCCCGGCCGGGGCGAGGGTGCGGTCCCGGGCGGTGAACCGTTCGATCCAGCCCGGCGCGTCCAGGTCGGAGACGGCGAACGCGTCGCCGCGGCGGCTCCGCAACGCCAGGTCGACGAGGGCGGTACGGCCGCTCGTCCAGGTCAGCGACGCGTCCTTGAGGAGGCGGCGGGCGGCGTCGAGCGAGGTGGCGACGATGACCGGGCCCCGGTCCGCGGGGACGGCGTCCACCCGGGCCAGCGTCTCCATCCGTACGCCGAGGTTCCAGGCCCGCCCCGCCATCCGGTCGATGACGTTCGCCCAGCCGCCCCGGGGGCAGTTCGCCTCCGTCGGCAGTTTCATGGCCCGCCGCAGCCGCTCCTGCACGAACGCCGCTGACAGCGAACCGGGATCGTGGTGGAAGAGGGCGACGGCGGAGTAGTGGGCGGCGGCCCGCGCGCCCTCCGCGCCGGCCTGCCCGGTCGCCCAGGTCATGAAGTCGACGTCCGCGGGAGCCTGCTGGCAGGAGCGGCGCAGCAGCTTGAGCATCGCGAAGGGCGGGGTGCGGCGCAGCGCCCCCTTGTGACGCAGCCGCAGCCGGGCGGCCTCCAGGGGCGGGATCGGGGCGAGCGCCCCGATCAGGTCCCGCTGTTTGAGCCAGGTCCAGTGCGGCCCGGCGCTGTAGAGGGCGTGCGGACCCTCGTTCGTCCGGTACGGCCCCTCGGCGGTCCGGGCCCGCCCGCCGAGGGTGTGGTGCGCTTCGTACACGGTGACCTTTGCGCCCGCCTCGGCGGCGGTGATGGCGGCGGTGAGTCCGGCGAAGCCGCCGCCGATGACGGTGATGCGATGCATGGCTGGAGGTCTCCTCTGCTCGGGGTCGATCTCAGGGTCGATCTCGGGGGCCGATGCTCGGCGTCCGGTGGTGCTCCGACAGCAGGCCTTCCTGTGCGTACGACGGGTCGAGGGCCCGGAATGTGACATGCGGGGAGTTCTCGCAGGTCGGCGCGGATTGTCAGTGGGTGCGGGCAGGATGGGGGCATGGCGAGGAGAGCGGCGGGCGGGCGCGGCGGGACGGGTGCGAAGGCGCCGGGGACGGGACCGAAGGCGGCACGGCGGCCGGAGGTGCGGCTGCCGGTGCTGGAGCCGCACGACGGCGCGGAGCTGGAGCCGGACGGCGACTACGACGGGCTGGAGTTCCGGGACGCGGACTTCGCCGGACAGGACGGCGGGGGAGCCCGCTTCATGGACTGCGCCCTGACGGGCTGCGCGCTGGACGAGACGCGGCTGCACCACGCGCGCGTGCTGGACTCGGTCCTGACGGGCATACGGGGTGTGGGCACCGATCTCGCCGAGTCGACGCTTCGTGACGTCGAGGTGATCGACGCCCGCCTCGGCGGAGTGCAGCTGCACGGCTCCGTCCTGGAGCGGGTGGTCGTGCGCGGCGGGAAGATCGACTATCTGAATCTGCGCAAGGCGAGACTCAAGGACGTCGTGTTCGAGGGCTGTGTCCTGGTCGA
This sequence comes from Streptomyces sp. NPDC005784, assembly GCF_042871525.1. NCBI lineage: Bacteria > Bacillati > Actinomycetota > Actinomycetes > Kitasatosporales > Streptomycetaceae > Streptomyces > Streptomyces sp. NPDC005784. The sequence continues at coordinate 33,934 of NZ_JBIAIQ010000019.1, read as the reverse complement.
GCCGGACTTCGGGGGCGCCCGCCTGGAGCGGGTGGAGTTCGTGGACTGCGTACTGAAGGGGGCGGACCTCACCGAGGCCACCCTCGTGGACGTGGACCTGCGCGCGGCGGCGGAGCTGGACATCGCGCGGGGCGTGGACCGGCTCGCGGGAGCGGTCATCAGCACGGCCCAGCTCCTGGACCTGGCACCGGTGCTGGCGGCGGCGCTGGGGGTCCGGGTGGACGGCGGCGCGGAGGAGGTCTGAGACCTTCCTCGGCAGTCCCCGGGATTCCCGGGGAACGTCGGCGTGGGCTGGAAGGCCGGGTTCGGACGGGGACTAGGAGACGCGGGGGAAGCGGGCCTGCAGAGTCCAGATCGCCGGGTTCTCGGCGAGGTCGTCGTGCAGGTCGGTGAGGTCCGCGAGCAGGTCGTGCAGGAAGTCACGGGCCTCGCGGCGGAGCTCGGTGTGGGAGAAGGTCAGCGGCTCCTCGTCGCGATGCATCCAGTCGGCCTCGACGTCCACCCAGCCGAAGCGGCGCTCGAAGAGCATGCGGTCGGTCGACTCCGTGAAGTCCAGTTCCGCCTGCTGGGGGCGGGAGGCCCGGCTGCCGAGCGGGTCGCGGTCGAGCTGCTCCACGATGTCGCACAGTGCCCACGCGAAGTCGAGCACCGGCACCCATCCCCAGCCCGTGGACACCTCTCGGTCCGCCTTGGTGTCGGCGAGGTAGACGTCGCCGCAGAACAGGTCGTGCCGCAGCGCGTGGACGTCCGCGCGGCGGTAGTCGGTCTGCGGGGGGTCGGGGAAGCGGTTGGAGAGGGCGTAGCCGATGTCGAGCACGTAGGTGATGGTGTCACGCCGGGCGTACCGCTTCCCGCCCGTCGGTTTCCGGCCGCCCTCGGGTAGCGGGCCCGGGGGTCGGGGCTGTTCTGGGGGTGGGGCCGGAGGGCTGGTTCAGCACTGTTCCTGGGGATGGGGCCTGAGTGTTCAGGGCCGTTCTGGAGCAGCGGGGCGGGGTCCGGAGCCGACCGGGGACGCGGGGGCGGGGGCGTCCGCCGAGCCGGTGCCACCGGGGCGGCGTTTTCCGGCCGGCTTCGGGGGAGTGCGGCCGGTGGGGACGACTTGCCCCGCCCGCGGGGGGAGTGGCGGCCTAGGATCGCGGATGTGCCCCGATCTTCCGTCACCGTCCCCTTTGCCCTGGCCCTCACGCTCGTCGCCGGCCTCACCGCCTGCGGCGGGGACGACGTGCACGGAAAGCCCGGCGCGGCCGGTGTCGGCGACCCGTACTTCCCGAAGATGGGCAATGGCGGGTACGACGTCACGCACTACGGACTCACCCTCTCCTACGACCCCCGGGCCAGGCGGCTGACGGGGACGGCCGACATCACCGCGCGGGCCCTGACGGACCTCAGCGCCTTCCGTCTCGACCTGCTGGGACTGCACGTCTCCGACATCACCGTCGAGGGCCGGAGCGCCGGCTGGAGCCGGGCGGGCCAGGAGCTGACCGTGCGCCCGCACGACGACCTCGACAAGGGGGAGACGTTCAGTACGACGGTCCGCTACTCCGGCACCCCCGAGACGATCACCGACCCCGACACCTCCAAGGAGGGCTGGCTGCGCACGGCCGACGGCGCCCTCGCCCTCGGGGAGCCCACGGGGTCGATGGCCTGGTTCCCCGGCAACCACCACCCCTTCAACAAGGCGGCGTACGACGTCAGGATCACCGTCCCGGAGGGTCTCCAGGCCGTCTCCAACGGTGAGCTGAGGAGCGAGACGACCGCGAAGGGCCGTACGACGTACGCCTGGCACACGGCCGAACCCATGGCGAGCTATGTGGCGACGCTCGCGATCGGCAGATACGACATCACCCGCTCCACGACGAAGAAGGGGCTGCCGGTCTACGTGGCGGTGGACCCGACCCAGACGCAGGCCAGCAGGAAGGTGCTCGGGGGGATCCCCGAGATCATGGACTGGGAGGAGTACAACTTCGGCCCGTACCCCTTCTCCTCCACCGGGGCGATCGTGGACCGCGCCGACGACGCGGGCTACGCCCTGGAGACCCAGACGCGCCCCGTCTTCCCAGGCGCCCCCGACACCAAGACCCTGGTCCACGAACTGGCCCACCAGTGGTTCGGCGACTCGGTCACCCCGAAGTCCTGGCGGGACATGTGGCTCAACGAGGGGTTCGCCACCTACGCGGAGTGGCTGTGGCAGGAGGACCACGGCGGCGACACGGCCGACGAGATCTTCAACTCCCTCTACAAGGGCGACTATTACGAACCGGTCGACAGCAAGGAGATCTGGGCCTTCCCGCCCGCCGACCCGCCCGGCGCCGCGCAGATCTCCGACCCGCCCGTCTACTACCGCGGCGCGATGGTCCTGCACAAGATTCGCCGACTGGTGGGCGACGACACCTTCTACGACATCATCCAGGGCTGGGCCGCCACCCGTCGCCACGCGAACGCGGACACGGCCGACTTCACCGCGTACGTCGAGAAGAGCGCGCCGGACAAGGACTTCAGCGGAATCTGGAAGACCTGGCTGTACGGAAAGGGCAAGCCGGCCCATCCGTGAGCCGCCGGGCACCGTGCGGGGCGCAGCTGCCGGCATCACGGAGCACGGTCTCCGGGTGCCGCGACCGGTTCGGTTGCCGGGTGTCGAGGGCATCGCGGGTGGGGCGGGTGGGGCGGCCTCACGAGAAGAGCCCCCGGCCGAAGTCCGGGGGCTCTTCTCGTCGTGCGGGTGCTCAGGATCAGATGCTGACGCCGAAGTCCTGCGCGATACCAGCCAGGCCCGAGGCGTAGCCCTGGCCGACCGCGCGGAACTTCCACTCCGCGCCGTTGCGGTAGAGCTCGCCGAAGACCATGGCGGTCTCGGTGGCCGCGTCCTCGGAGAGGTCGTAGCGGGCGATCTCGGCGCCGCCGGCCTGGTTCACGATGCGGATGTACGCGTTGCGGACCTGGCCGAAGTTCTGCGTGCGGGTCTCCGCGTCGTAGATGGAGACCGGGAAGACGATCTTCTCGACGTCGGCGGGGAGGCCCGCCAGGTTGACGTTGATCGCCTCGTCGTCGCCGGCGCCCTCACCCGTCCGGTTGTCACCGGTGTGGACGATGCTCTGGTCCGGGGTCTGCTTGTTGTTGAAGAAGACGAAGTGGGCGTCCGAGTAGACCTTGCCCTGGGGGTTGACCGCGATGGCCGAGGCGTCGAGGTCGAACTCGGTGCCCGTGGTGGTGCGGACATCCCAGCCAAGGCCCACGGTGACGGCGGTCAGGCCCGGAGCCTCCTTGGTGAGCGAGACGTTGCCACCCTTGGACAGGCTTACAGCCATTGTTGGGAGTCCCTTCCCTCGTGACGTACGGGCTTCGTACTGGGGACGAAGCTACCGTCACCTCTATGAACGCCAAGGGGGGTACTCGAGGTTCCGCCTGTCTTTACCTTTTTTACCCAGACTCCCCTCTTCACCCCGAGAGACGTGCTTCACCCCGAGAGACGCCGAAAACCGGGTGACGCGGACCGGCCGGGCACGCGACCATGAACACATGTCCGGTCCCTATGTCATCCGCGGCTCCGTCTCCCTGCCCGAGGCCGAGCTCATGTGGCGTTTCTCGCGCTCCGGCGGGCCGGGCGGGCAGCACGTCAACACCAGCGACTCGCAGGTCGAGCTCCGCTTCGACCTCGCGAACACCGAGGCGCTGCCGCCCGTGTGGAAGGACCGCGCCCTCGCGAAGCTGGAGGGCCGGCTCGTCGACGGGGTCATCAGCGTCCGCTCCTCCGAGCACCGCTCCCAGTGGCGCAACCGCGAGACGGCGGCCGTACGCCTCGCCTCCCTTCTCGCCGAGGCCACCGCGCCGCCGCCCAAGCCGCGCCGCGCCACCCGCATCCCCCGGGGCATCAACGAACGCCGCCTGCGCGAGAAGAAGCAGCGCTCCGACACCAAGCGCGGCCGCACCGGCCGCGATTGGGGCTAGGACCCCCGCTCCCCGGCCGGCTGTCACATCTCCGGCGCGTGGTCCGTCACTTCCATGACGGACCGCGACAAGGAGTGGTGACCGGCGATGAGCGACAGCGCCCACGAGGACTTCCCGAAGGACGCGCGGACGGCGGACGGCGGGGGAGCGCACGCGCAGGACGGCATCGAGGTCCTCGCCGCGCGGTTCGAGAGCCACCGCAGTCGTCTGCGCGCCGTCGCCTACCGCATGCTCGGCTCGTTCGCCGAGGCCGACGACGCGGTGCAGGAGACGTGGTTGAGGCTCAGCCGCGCCGACGCGAGCGGGGTCGGCAATCTCGGGGGCTGGTTGACGACCGTGGTGGGCCGGGTCTGCCTGGACATGTTGCGATCGCGCAGGGCCCGGAGGGAGGAGCAGCTGGAGCCGGCGGCGGAGTGGCAAGGGGTGCGGATGCCCGATCCGGTGCTCAGTCCCCTCAGCGGGGTGGACCCGGAACAGGAGGCACTGCTCGCCGATTCGGTCGGCCTCGCGCTGCTCGTCGTCCTGGAGACGCTGACGCCCGCCGAGCGGCTCTCCTTCGTTCTGCACGACCTGTTCGCCGTGCCGTTCGACGAGATCGCGACCGTCCTGGGGCGGACGCCCGCGGCCTCCCGTCAGCTGGCCAGCCGGGCCCGCCGCCGGGTGCAGGGCGGCGCGCCGGTGTCGGACGCCGATCCGGCCCAGCAGCGGGAGGTCGTCGATGCGTTTCTCGCGGCGGCCCGCGACGGCGACTTCGAGGCGCTGGTCGCCGTCCTGGACCCGGATGTCGTGGCCCGCTCGGAGCGGGGTGTGACGGCCGGCGCCGTCGCCGTGGCGTCCAACGCGAGCAGCTTCGCGCGGCTGGCCCATATCGCGCGGCCCGCCCTCGTGAACGGCGTCGCGGGTGTCGTCGTGGTCGTCGACGGACACCCGGCCGGTGTTCTCGCCTTCACGGTCGTACACGGCAGGATCGCCGTGATCGACATCGTCAACGACCCGGAGCGACTGGCGGTCCTCGACGTCACGGTCCTGGACCGCTGAACCGGTCGGCCGTCGTCACCGGACCTGCCCGCCGAGCCGGTCGGCTCCCTTCGGCCGGCGGGTCGTACTGGAGGCCGCTCCGGCCGCCTCAGCCCAGTTGCCGGTAGCGGCCCTTGAAGTACGTCAGGGGGCCGCCGTCCGCGCTCGGCACGTGGGCCGTCAGGACGCGGCCGATGACGAGGGTGTGGTCGCCGGCGGGGATCCGCTGTTCGGTGCGGCACTCCAGGGTCGCCAGGGCGCCGCCCATCAGGAGCGCCCCGGACGTCTCGCCGCGGACGTACGGGATGTCCTCGAAGAGGAGCCGGTCACTGATGCGGCCCTTCATGGAGAAGCGGCCCGCGATGTGGCGCTGGCTCTCCGAGAGCACGGAGACGCCCCACAGGGGCTGTTCGTCGAGCAGGTCGTCCATCCGGGAGCCCTCGCGCAGGCTGACCAGGACGAGCGGCGGGTCCAGGGAGACGGACATGAACGCGGTCGCGGTCATGCCGACGTCCTCGCCGCCCGGTCCGTCCGGGGCCAGCGCGGGCTCGTGCGCGGTCACCAGGACCACACCCGCGGCCAGCCGGGTCATGGCGGCGCGGAACTCGTCGTTGCTCACCCCCTCAGCATGCACGGACGGGGTGACGGGCAGGGCGGGGGGAGTCGTGAGCACGCCGAAACGCTAGTCTCCGCTCCGGGGGCGGCGCATCGGACCTCGGCCCGAACCGGGACCTAGGTCCGGGGACGGAGAGCAGCCGGGAACGGAGCCGGGAACGGAGCTGGGGCGGGGTGGACGGAAGTGGAGACAGGGACGCCCGTACTCTCATCCGTACTCATTCAGTGGGCGCAAGAGTGCACAGGTTCTGCACAGTCGTCCAATAATGCATTCGATAAACGCACACTGAAATGCAGAAACTCCACTCAATTGCTCATGTTCCGTTGTGACTTGAGTCACAGGGGCCATATTTTGTTGACCCTGTGTACCGAGTGCGGAGCGCGCTGTGATTCAGTGGCGGGGGCGTTACGCAGGAAGCTACCAAGCAGTACGGCGTGAAGCGGTTCACAGGAAGCGCCGAGCAGTCAGTACGGAACCGAAGAGCACCTAGTACGCCGAGAGAACCCTGGAGTTGCTGCGAGGTCTCGAGGGGAGGGCGAATGGAGACCGAGTCGGAGCCCTACGTCCGTCTTGCGACCCTGCGGCAGCTGCACCAGGTGATGGCGGACATGAACACCGCCCGCAGCCTGGCCGACACGCTGCAGACCGTCGCCGACGGCGTGGTCACCGGGCTCGGCTACGAGCTGGCCTGTGTCAACCTCGTACGCCCCGACGGCGACCTCGTCGTCGCCGCTCTCGCCGGTAATTCCGCCGCCGAAGCCCTCATCACCGGCCGCGTCGGGTCCCGCACCTCCTGGGACCGCCGGCTGACCATGGGCGAGGCCTGGGGCGACCTCCGGTTCATACCGCACACCGAGGGCTGGGTCCTCGACGAGGACGACGTACCGCAGTGGTACACCGACGGTCCCGCGCCCCGCTTCGAGGACGAGTGGCACCCCTCCGACCGCCTCTTCGCGCCGATGTACACCCCGAGCACCTCCAGCGGCGGCGGCAGTGGCGGCAGCGGCCACGGCGAGCTGATCGGCGTGCTGTCCGTGGACCGGCCGCGCAACGGCCGCAGGCCGGGCGCCTGGGGCCGAGAGGCGCTCCAGATGTACGCCTTCCAGGCCGCGATCGCGATTAGCAACGCGCGTCTACGTGCGAATATGCAGCGCGCCCTGGTCCGCCTGGAGCGCGAGCAGCAGGCCCTGCGCGCCAGCGAGGAGTCCTTCCGGCAGGCCTTCGAGTACGCCCCCTCCGGCATGGCCATCGCCGAGATGGGCGGCGACCAGCACGGCCGCATCCTGCGCACCAACGACGCCCTGTGCCGGCTCCTCGGCCGGCCCGCCTCCGCGATGCGCCGCTACTCCTTCTCCGACCTCGTGCACCCCGAGGACATCGGCACCCTGCTGCGGACCTCCGCCGAGGGCGGCCGGGCCGAGCTGCGGCTCGGGCGCCGCGACGGCACCTACGTCTGGGTCCACCTGCGCAACTCCGTCGTCGCGGACGCCGCCGACGGCCCCCGCTTCCTCCTTACCCACGTCGAGGACATAGAGGACCGCAAGCGCCGTGAGCTCCAGCTCGCGCACCGTGCCTCGCACGACGCTCTCACCGGCCTGCCCAACTCCGCCGAGCTTCGCTCCAGGCTCGGCGCCCGTCTCTGTCAGCGCCCGCAGTCCCTGCCGCCCGGCGCGGTCGCCTCGCTGGACGCGGCGTACGGGCACGCGGACTTCGCGGAACTGACGACCGGTGAGTACGACGACAACGGCCACCCCGCCTACGACGGGAACGGGCACGGCTTCGACTTCCGGGCCGGCGCCGAGGCGTTCGAAGCCTTCGACCATCACGTGCACACCATCGCCCCGGAGGGTGAGACGGACGACGGCGCCAAGGGACTCGCGGTGCTCTTCTGCGACCTCGACGGCTTCAAGTCGATCAACGACCGGTTCGGGCACAACGCGGGTGACGAGGTTCTCATCGAGGTCGCCCGGCGCCTGACCCACGGGGTCCGGGACGGCGACACGGTGGCCCGGCTCGGCGGCGACGAGTTCGTGGTGCTCGCCGACGGTCTCGGCCGGGCGGACGCCCAGGACCTCGCGGTACGCCTGCGGAACGCGATCATCCCTCCCATCAGGGTCGATGGGCGGGCCGTCCGGGTGGGCGCGAGCTTCGGCATCGGCTGGGCCCACTGCGGCATGACGGCGGACGAGGTGTTGAAATCCGCTGACGAACGGATGTATGTCGAGAAACGTTCTCGTCCCAAACAGCACAGGCGTGCGGGATAAGGCACAGGTCAGTAGGTTGATGCGGTGGAGGCCCCCCGTTCGGCCCAGCGAAACCGGGTAGGCTCGCCATTCATTCGTGTACCGCATCAGTACCGCACCCGCTGAGGAGACCAAGGGATGACGCCCGGCAACAACGGCGCGAGCACGCCCGAGGACGACGACCCGTTCGGCTATCTGTACGCCGACGGTCAGGCCAACGGAGCCACGCCGCCCTCTGGAGGCGGCGGCTACGGCTACCCGGGCTCGGTCAACCGGGTGCGGGCGGTCGGCGAGCGCAAGTACGGCCAGCAGACCGCCCAGGGCACCTACGGCCAGCAGGCCGCCCCGACCGCCCCGTACGGCCAGGTGCCGCAGCAGGCCGGCTACGGCCAGCAGAACGCGCACTACGGAGCCCCCGAGACCGTTCCCGGCGGCGCGCAGACGGCGCGGACGCCGATGCCCGGTCACGGTGACGGCGGCGGGCGCGGCCGTGGCCCGAACACCAAGGGCCTCCTCATCGGCGCGATCGCCGTGGTCGCCGCGGTCGTGATCGGCATCAGCGTCGCCATGCTCGGTGGCGGGGACGACGACAAGGGCGGCAACCAGGCCGACCCGACCTCCTCGACCTCCCAGAGCGCGTCCCCGACAGAGTCGGAGACGAAGGGGTCCGACACGCCCGCGGAGCTCCCCAAGATCGACGCGAAGGCGCTGCGACTGGACGGCGGCGCCTCTCTCGCCTCGGATGTGAAGGGCGCCCAGGCCGACGGCGGGTTCTATGTGAGCGGCTTCAACCAGGTCGGTGCCAAGGTGACCTGGACGGTGAGCGGCATCCAGAAGGCAGGGGACTTCCGGCTGTACGCGCGGTACAGCATTCCCGGTGCCGATGCCAATGCGACGCTCACGGTGAACGGCAAAGCGAACAACCAGCCACTCGGTCTGAAGAATTTCATCGGTTCCCCGAAGGGGGACTATGAAAAGGGCTGGCAGAGCACGTGGGCTCCGGTCTCCCTGAACAAGGGGACCAACGTCATCGAGATAGCTTGCAATGAGGGCAATCAGTGCGACGCGCTCTTCGACCAGCTCTACCTGAAATAAGGACCTGACGGTACTGGACGCTTGAGCGCGGTGCCACCGCCCGTCATGGGCGGTGGCACCGTCGTCGTACCTCGGGATCGGCCGCCGGTATGAAGGCCGCGGCACTAACGCCCGTAGACTTCAATCCCCGTAACGGTGGATCCGGGGTTGTCCGAGTAGGTGTGCGGCTGCAGAGTGACCAGCCGGGTGCCGACGCCGCAGCCGGTGCCCGGGGTGATGTGCCAGAACTCGACGCGATAGGACGTCTGGTTCGAGACGGACCGGGCGGTGGTGAACGGATAGCACCCGGGCGTTTCGGAGATGACGGTCCTGGTGCCGGTCCTGTTCTTCCCCGACCATCCGCAGATCTTCCCTTGCGGGCAGGTGTTGGGATCAGCCGCCGCAGCCGGTGTGGCAAAGGCTCCGCCCAGCAATGCGCCGGTCACAGCCATCATCGTCAGGTTCTTCCTGAGCGAGTTCATGTGAATTCCCCTATGTTTTTCGCTATTGGTCGGTGTAGCGAACAATGATCATCCGACCGTCCGGCCGATGCGAGGGGAAGGTACTTTTCGGCCAAACTGCTAGGCGGCCATATCCGGTGAGGATTGCAAAGCTTTCACGACGCCGTCACCGACACGCACGCCAGGAGTTTCTCGTAGGTCGCGCGGTCGAAGTCGCCCGCCGCCGTGGACCGCACAGTGGCTGCCGACAGGGCGACCGCGCGGATGAGGCGGTCCGGCCAGGGAAGTTGTTCCACCAGGCCGGAGAGCAGGCCGGCCACCGCCGAGTCGCCCGCGCCGGTCGGGTTGCCGAGTTCCCGGGCGGGTGGGACGGCGCGCCAGCAGCCCTCCGGGGTGACCGCCAGCAGGCCGTGCGGGCCCAGTGAGGCGACGACGGCGCGCGCCCCTCGCCGCCGGGCGTCCTGGGTGGCGCGCGACGGTTCGTGGGAGCCGGTGAGTTCGGCCAGTTCGTCGGCGTTCGGCTTGACGATGTCGGGGCGCGCGGCGACCCCGCGCCGCAGCGGCTCCCCGCTGGTGTCCAGCAGGACGGGGACGCCGGCGGTCCGTGCCGTGCGCACCAGCCCCGCGTAGGCGCCCACCGGTACCCCCGGCGGCAGGCTGCCGCACAGGGCCACCGCCGAGGCGGAGCGCAGCAGGTGCTCGTACGTCTCCTGGAAGGCCGACCACTCGGCGGGGGCTATTGCCGGTCCCGGTTCGTTGAACTGAGTCGTGTCACCGGTCGTCGTGTCGACCACGGCTATCGTGCGGCGCGTCGATCCCTCCACCGGGACGAGCGCGTCCGCCACCCCGGCGGTCCCGGCCAGTTGGTCCCGCACCTTGCGGCCGGTCGCGCCGCCCGTGAACCCGGTGACCGTCACCTCGTGGCCGAGCGCGGCGAGCACCCGCCCCACGTTCAGCCCCTTGCCGCCCGGACGTTCGGTCACCTCGGTCACCCGGTGCGAGCTGTGCGGCCGCAGCGCCCGCACCCGATAGGTGATGTCGAGAGCGGTGTTCAGCGTGACCGTGAGGATCACCTGGGCCGACCTCCCCCGAAGAGTTCTGTGACGTGGACGCCGGTCGGGCGCCCGCCGGTGGTTCCGGAGGCTCGATCATGCCAAACGCAGCGGCGGTCGGCCCAGTCCCCCCGGGCCAACCGCCGTAGACAACAAAGGTGTGAATCACCCCAGTTGGGGATCGACCACCCATTCTCCGCCGCGCATCACGCCCTTGAGGTTGAACTCGGCGTCGAGGACGACGAGGTCCGCGTCCTTGCCCGGTTCCAGGGAGCCCACCCGGTCGTACCGTCCCAGCAGGCGGGCGGGGTTGGCGCAGATGGCAGCCACGACGTCCTCGACCGGCAGCCTGTCGACCGTCACCGCGCGCTGGAAGGCGCGGTCGAGGGTGAGCGTGGAGCCCGCGATCGAACCGCCCTCCACCAGGCGGGCCACGCCGTCCGCGACCTCGACCTCCAGCGGGCCGAGCATGTAGCGGCCGTCGCCGAAGCCCGCCGCGTCCATCGCGTCGGTGATGAACGCGACCCGGCCGGGACCCGCGTGATGGAACGCCAGCTCCAGCGAGGCGGGGTGCAGATGCGTACCGTCGTTGATCAGCTCGACGGTGATCCGCTCGTCCTCCAGGAGCGCGGCGATGGGGCCCGGCGCGCGGTGTCCGAGCGCCGGCATCGCGTTGAACAGGTGCGTGGCCACGGTCGCACCCGCGTCGATGGCCGCCTGCGTCTGCTCGTACGTCGCGTCGGTGTGCCCGATCGCGGCGATCACCCCGTGTTCGGCGAGCAGGCGTACGGAGTCGAGGCCGCCCGGCAGTTCGGGGGCGAGCGTGACCATGGCGGCCCGGCCGCGCGCCGCGTCGATCAACTTGCGGACCTCCGCCGGGTCCGGGTCGCGCAGCAGTTCCTCGGAGTGCGCGCCCTTGCGGCAGGGCGAGATGAACGGGCCCTCGAAGTGGATGCCCGCGATATCGCCCTGCTCGGCCAGTTCGGAGAGCATCCCTGCGCGCTCGGCGAGGCCGTGCATGTCACCGGTGACCGTCGAGGCGACGACGGTCGTGGTGCCGTGCCGACGGTGGGTGTGGATGCCCCGCAAGACGTCCTCGACCGTTCCCGAGGTGAAGGAGGCGCCACCACCGCCGTGGTTGTGGATGTCGACGAAGCCGGGGACCACCCAGTGGCCGGACAGGTCGGTCACCGGCGTGTCCGCGGGGGCTCCCCCAAGGACTCCGGCAGGTTGTGCCGAGGGGTCACCCGCGTCGGCGATCCGCGGACCGTCGATGATCACGCGGCCGTCGTGCACGATCCCGGTGGGCAGTACCACCCGGGCGCCGGCGAGAACCTTGCTAGGGGCCATCGGGTGGTTACCTCCGGGGAGTCGTAGGAGTGGTGTTCAGGAGGTCCCGGGCGAGGAGCCCGGCACCGAGGCAACCGGCGGTGTCCCCGAGGGCCGCGGGGACGATCGACGGCAGCTTCTGGAAGGTGACGCGTCGCTCGACCGCGGCCCGCAGGGGTGTGAACAAGGTTTCCCCCGCCTCGGCGAGCCCGCCACCGATGATCAGGATGCGCGGGTCCAGCAGGGTGAGCGCGGTGACCAGGCCGTCGGCGAGCGCGTCGACGGCCTCCTGCCAGACGGCCCGCGCCCTCGGATCGCCCGACTCGACGGCCTTGGCGCAGTCCGCCGCGTCCGCCTCCGGGTCGCCGGACGCCTCGGCCCAGGCCTGGCTGACGGCCGCCGCGGAGGCGAACCGTTCGAGACAGCCGCGCTGCCCGCAGGGGCACGGGGATCCGCCGGGCCGTACGACGATGTGGCCGATCTCGCCCGCGAAGCCGTGCGCGCCTTCCTCGACGCGGCCGTTGATGCCGATGGCGCCCGCTATGCCGGTGCCCAGCGGGACGAAGAGGAAGCGGTCCGCTCCCTGTCCGGCGCCGATCCTGCCCTCCGCGAGCCCGCCGGTGCGTACGTCGTGCCCGAGCGCGACGGGCACGCCGCCGAGTCGCTCGCCGAGCAGCCGGCGCAGCGGTACATCGCGCCAGCCGAGGTTGGCGGCGTAGACGGCGATGCCGTTCTCGGCGTCGACGATGCCGGGGACGGCGACACCGGCCGCCAGGGCGCTCTCGCCGAAGTGCTCCTCGCCGTACGTGCGCAGTTCGGCGGCGAAGTCGAGGATGTCCTCGACGACGGCGTCGGGCCCGCGCTCACGGCCGGTCGCCCGGCGGGTCTGGTACAGCAGCGCGGGGTGCCCGGGGGTCCGCGGCGGCGGCACGTCGGGGCGGCCCGGGGAAGGCTCGGTGTCCACCCCGACGAGGGCGGCCTTCATCCCGGTGCCGCCCACATCGAGGGCGATCACATGTCTCACGGGGGACAGTGTCGCCCTTTACCCCCAGAGAGGTCTAGTCCACTCACGTGGTACAGACCTTATGTCCCTATTCCGAGACGGACGCAAGAACGGATGCAGCAACGGATGCAGCAACAGATGGGGTAATCGCGGCCGATCCCTGTTCCGGTGCCCGTCCCCGGCGCCTGTCGGTGCCGGGGGCTACCGTGCTGTTCATGGAAGAACTGCCCGCGCGCGAACGGAGCATTCTCGCCCTGGAGCGCCGCGGCTTCCCCGGCCCGGGCGCCAAGGAGCGCGCCATACGCGAACAGCTGGGCCTCGCCCCGGTCCGCTACTACCAGCTGCTCAACGCGCTGCTGAACGACCCGAGGGCCCTGGCGCACGACCCGGTGACGGTGAACAGACTGCGCCGGGTGCGGGAGGCCCGCCGGGACGAGCGGTGAGGCCGGGGCATTCGGCCGGGCGAAGCCGTGAGACCGAGACTTTCCGGCCCACGGGTCCCCCGCTCGGCCATGAGTCAGGGGTGCGCCCGCCGCCGCCCGGATAGGGTCGACCCATGGGCAGCCACCCCGAATCCAAGGACTCCTTGCCGGCCCCGGTGACCCCCGCCGGGCGCGACGCTCTGGAGGCGATCCTCACGCGCCCCACCCGGACGGTCGTCGCACTCGACTTCGACGGAACCCTCGCCCCCATCGTCCCCGACCCCGACCGGGCCCGCGCGCACCCCGACGCGGTCCCGGCCCTCGCGGCACTCGCCCCCAAGGTCGCCTCCGTCGCCGTGGTCACCGGCCGCCCGGCCGGCGTGGCCGTGCGCCACGGCGGCTTCGCGGGGGTTCCCGGACTGGAGCACCTCGTCGTCCTCGGCCACTACGGCGCCGAGCGCTGGGACGCGGTGAGCGGCACCGTCACAGCCCCCGCACCGCACCCCGGTGTGGCCGCCGTCCGCGCCGAACTGCCGGGGTTCCTCGACCGGATCGGCGCCTGGCAGGGCACCTGGATCGAGGAGAAGGGCCGTGCGGTCGCCGTGCACACGCGCCGCGCCGAGGACCCCCAGGCCGCCTTCGAGGCGCTCCGGGAGCCGCTGGCCGAACTGGCCGCCCGGCACGGCCTGATCGTCGAGCCGGGCCGCATGGTCCTGGAGCTGCGCCCGCCGGGCATGGACAAGGGCGTGGCCCTCATGGAGTACGTCCGGGAGGTCGGCGCCGAAGCGGTCCTCTACGCGGGCGACGACCTGGGCGACCTGCCCGCCTTCGCCGCCGTCGACAAGCTCCGCTCCGACGGCGTACCCGGACTTCTGGTGTGCAGTGGCAGTTCCGAGGTCGGCGAACTCGCCGAACGCGCCGACCTGGTGGTGGACGGCCCCGCCGGAGTCGTCCACCTGCTCGCCGCTCTCGCGGCCCGCCTCACCTGACCCGGCCGCTCGCCGCCTGAGCGGGCGGGTGGGCCGCAAACTGGTTTCGCCCCTCCGCCCCTACCCGTCCCGCCCCTGGGGGCTCCGCCCCCGGACCCCCGCTCCTCAAACGCCGGAGGGGCTGAAATTTCCCCGGCCGGGGCTGAAAATCGCAGCCGCAGCCGCAGCCGCAGCCGCAGCCGCAGCCGCAGCCGCAGCCGCAGCCGGGATCCAGCCGGAGGGGCTGGACGGTGCTCAGGTCTCCAGTGCCTGGAGCTGGTCCAGGAACCACTGGGCCGGCGGCAGGGCGGTGGCCGCGGCGGCCAGCCGCTTGGTGCGCTCGGCCCGTTCGCCCGGCTGCATGACGAGTGCCTCGTGCAGCGCCCGGGCCGTACCGATCACGTCGTACGGGTTCACGGAGATCGCGTCCTCGCCCAGCTCCTCGTACGCCCCGGCCTCCCGGGAGAGCACCAGCACACAGCCCTCGTCGGAGACGACCGGGACCTCCTTGGCGACGAGGTTCATGCCGTCCCTGATGGGGTTGACGAGGGCGACGTCGGCCAGTCGGTACGCGGCGAGCGAGCGCGCGAAGTCGTCCTTCACGTGCAGCACCACCGGGGTCCAACCCGGCGTCCCGTACTGGGAGTTGATCTCGTCGGCGACACGCTGCACCTCGGCCGTGTAGTCCCGGTACACCGCGAGGTCCTGCCGCGAGGGATAGGCGAACGCCACGTGGACGACCCGCTCGCGCCACTCCGGGTGCTCGTCGAGGAGCTGCCGGTACGCCAGCATTCCGCGCACGATGTTCTTGGACAGTTCGGTCCGGTCGACGCGCACGACGGTCCTGCGGCCCTCGCCGATCTCCTCGCGCAGCGCGGCCATCCGCTCCTCGACGTCCGCCCGGTGCGAGCGCTCGCGCAGGAACTCGGCGTCCGCGCCGAGGCCGTGCACGCCGACGCGGGTCCGGCGGGGCGGGCCGCCGTCCAGGTGCTCGACCGCCCGCGGCTCCTCCGAGGGCGGGGTCACGCGGTAGCGCTCGGGGTCGATCTCGCCCGCGCAGCGCATGAAGGCCGTCGCCCACCGCCAGGTCAGGAACGCCAGCCGGTCGGCGCCGAGCATGCCGTCCAGCAACTCCGCGCGGATGTCGTCGGGGAGCATCCGGAAGTAGTCCTCGGGCGCCCATGGGGTGTGGGAGAAGTGACCGATGCGCAGGTCGGGGCGCAGCTCGCGGAGCATGCCCGGCACCAGGCACAGGTGGTAGTCCTGGACCAGCACGGAGGCGCCCTCTGCGGCCTCCTCGGCCAGCGCCTCGGCGAAGGCACGGTTGTAGGTCCGGTACGACGCCCACTGGCGCCGGAACTCCGCGTCGAAGACCGGCTCCAGCGGGGTCTGGTAGAGCATGTGGTGGACGAACCACAGCACGGAGTTGGCGATGCCGTTGTACGCGTCGGCGTGCACCTCGGCGTCGATGGCCAGCATCCGTACGCCGTCCTCGCCGACTCCGCGCCGTACGGCCTCCCGGTCGCCGTCGCCGAGGGCCGAGCACACCCATAGGGCGCCCGCGTCCGGCCCGATCGCCGAGAGTCCCGAGACGAGGCCGCCACCGCCGCGCCGGGCGTGCAGCGAGTCGTCCTCCCGTACCTCGTAGGTGATCGGGCCGCGGTTGGACGCGACCAGAATCCGGTGGGCACCGTGCGTTGAAGCCATGCCTCGAAACCTAGCCCCGTCTCGAAACGCTCAAACGTTCCCTTCGGCCGTATGCGATCGCGCGGCCGGTCGGGCTGGTCTACGCGGCCCTGCGCCGCTGGTACTCGGAGATTTCGGTCATCGGTGGCCTTTCCTCCGTGTCCACCGAGTACGTGCGCGGCTGGAAACCGTCCCGGCCGCGCTCGAACTGGGTGAGGGCGGGGCGGATCAGGTGGCCGCGCGCCAGCCGGAGCTGCGCGGTGCGGTAGATCGCGGCGGCCATCCGGCCCAGCGCCTGGCCGTCCTGGTGGCGGTGCTTGCGGACGCCGACGTCGACCTGGGCGAGGGCGTCCAGGCCCACCAGGTGCAGGGCGTCGACGAGCATGCCCAGTTCGACGCCGTAGCCGACGGGGAACGGGAGCTGTTCGAGCAGCGAGCGGCGGGCCGCGTACTCGCCGCCGAGCGGCTGGACGAAGCCCGCGAGCTGCGGCCAGTGCATGTTCAGCAGGGGGCGGGCCATCAGCTCGGTGACCCGGCCGCCCTGGCCGGTGGCGCCGCCCAGCGGACGGTCGTACATGGCCTTGACCAGATCGACGCCGGGATCGGTGAGCAACGGGCCCACGATTCCGGAGACGAAGTCGGACGAGAACTCCTTGAGGTCCGCGTCGATGAAACAGACGATGTCCCCGCTCGTCACGAGCAGCGACCGCCACAGCACCTCGCCCTTGCCGGGCACGGCCGGAATCCGCGGGAGGATGTCGTCGCGGTGCACGACACGCGCGCCCGCGGCGGCGGCGACCGCCGAGGTACGGTCCGTCGAGCCCGAGTCGATGACGACGATCTCGTCGACGAGGGGCACCTGCTGCATCAGGTCGTGGCGGATGATCGCGACGATCTCGCCGACCGTCTCCTCCTCGTTGAGCGCGGGCAGCACGACACTGACCGTCGACCCGGTGATGCGTTTCGCGGCCATGAGCCGGTGGAGGGGGCGGTCGGTCACGGACCAGGAGCGTGTGCTCAGCCAGCTTTCGACTTCTTTCAGCACGGTCTGCGGCTCCTCACTGTCTGATCACACGCTCTCATCGGCGTGCCCGCTGCGGCCAGCGGCAGATCGATTGCCGTCGTCTCGCGGTTCGGACGACTATCTCAACTGTCCTGGCCTTCGGTTACAGTCTTGAACAACGCGGATGACCATCGCATGTCCTGGATCGTCGGCACGTATCGCGTTCAACAGTTCAACAATCAAATACCGCTCATCCAGAGGGGCAGAGGGATACGGCCCGATGAAGCCCCGGCAACCCTCCAGCCGGTCTCGTACCGATCGATGTCGATCGCGTCGCGAGGCTCCCGGCTCGGGAAGGTGCCAAATCCGTCTCACGGCGAAGTGCGTCGTGAGGAAGATGAGGAAAGGGCCTCGCCTCCATGGCTGCGCAGACAGATGCAAGTACCACGAACTCCGTGAGCTCCGCCGATGCGGTGGACCTCGGCCCGGCCGCGGCGCTTTCCTGCCGCGAGTGCGGACAGCGCGTCCCGCTGGGCCCGGTCTTCGCCTGCGAGGAGTGTTTCGGCCCGCTGGAGATCGCCTACGACTTCTCGGCCTACGAGACCGAAGAACTCCGGAAGCGCATCGAAGCGGGACCCACGAACATCTGGCGCTACGCGCCCCTCCTGCCCGTCCCCGCGGACGTGGCGGACAAGCCGAACATCAACCCGGGCTGGACCAAGCTCGTCCAGGCGGACAACCTGGCCCGCGAGCTCGGCGTCGACGCCGGAAAGCTCTTCGTCAAGGACGACTCCGGCAACCCGACGCACTCCTTCAAGGACCGCGTCGTCGCCCAGGCCATCGAAGCGGCCCGCGCCTTCGGCTTCACCACCCTCTCCTGCTCCTCCACCGGCAACCTCGCCGGTGCCGTGGGCGCCGCGGCGGCCCGCGCCGGCTTCCGCTCGTGCGTGTTCATCCCGCACGACCTGGAGCAGGGCAAGGTCGTCATGGCCGCGGTCTACGGCGGCGAGCTCATCGGCATCGAGGGCAACTACGACGACGTGAACCGCTTCTGCTCGGAGCTGATCGGCGACCCGGCCGGCGAGGGCTGGGGCTTCGTCAACGTCAACCTGCGGCCGTACTACGCCGAGGGCTCCAAGACGCTGGCGTACGAGATCTGCGAGCAGCTCGGGTGGAAGCTGCCGGACCAGCTCGTCGTGCCGATCGCCTCCGGCTCCCAGCTCACGAAGGTCGACAAGGGTCTGCAGGAGCTGATCAAGCTCGGACTCGTCGAGGACAAGCCGTACAAGATCTTCGGCGCCCAGGCCGAGGGCTGCTCCCCGGTGTCCGTCGCCTACAAGGCCGGCCACGACGTCGTACGGCCGCAGAAGCCGGACACCATCGCCAAGTCGCTCGCCATCGGCAACCCCGCGGACGGGCCGTACGTGCTCGACATCGCGCGGCGCACCGGCGGTGCGGTGGAGGACGTGAACGACGAGCAGATCGTCGACGCGATCAAGCTGCTCGCGCGCACCGAGGGCATCTTCGCGGAGACGGCCGGCGGCGTGACCGTCGGCGTCACCCGCAAGCTGATCGAGAACGGTCTCCTCGACCCGACCCTCACCACGGTCGTTCTGAACACCGGCGACGGCCTCAAGACCCTGGACGCGGTGGCCTCGGACACCGGACTGACCGCGACCATCCGTCCGAACCTCGACTCCTTCCGAGAGGCTGGCCTCGCATCATGAGCGTCAACGTCCGCATCCCCACCATCCTGCGCACCTACACCGGTGGTGCCGCCGAGGTGACGGCAGAGGGTACGACCCTCGCCGAGGTCATCACCGACCTGGAGAAGAACCACACGGGCATCGCCGCGCGCGTCCTGGACGACCAGGGCAAGCTGCGCCGCTTCGTCAACGTGTACGTCAACGACGACGACGTTCGGTTCGAGCAGGGTCTGGAGACGGCGACCCCGGACGGTGTGGGCGTCTCGATCATTCCGGCCGTCGCCGGCGGCTGATCGTTACCCTCGGTAATGCCGAACACGCTGAGTTCATAGAATTGCCCCTTCCGTGAGAGAAACGGAGGGGGCAATTCTGCATGGTTGAGCGCGCTACAGTTGGGGAAGCGACTTCGATTTCGATGTTGGTTTCATGCCGGACGCATATGAGTACCCGTTCGGCGGCCGACAAGAAGTAGCCAAACTGCCTCCCCTTTATGGGCCGTTTATGGCATTTACGGGGCCCGACTTGCCCCGGATCCTTGCGGATTCTCCGCATATCATTGATCAGCCATGCCCAGAATTCTCGTCCGATTGACCTGTTGCAGACGGCAGTTGGACAGATACATTCAGCCGCGGTCGACGCGTTCCGGCGCACACCCCCAACCGTTTGGGGGGTGAGGTCTGACCCGGATCCGCGAAGTGTGGATCTGTGCAAGGGCCAGTAATAGGGGAGTTAGGCATGGCTCAGGGCACCGTCAAGTGGTTCAACGCGGAGAAGGGGTACGGCTTCATCGCGGTCGACGGTGGTGCGGACGTCTTCGTGCACTACAGCGCGATTCAGATGGACGGCTACCGCACCCTTGAAGAGGGTCAGCGAGTGGAGTTCGAAATCTCGCAGGGCCAGAAGGGTCCGCAGGCGGACATGGTCAAACTCGCCGTCTAGTCCGGGCGCGAACGGCCACCGACGCACTCACGCCGAGGGGCCCGCATCCCACCAGGGATGCGGGCCCCTCGTGCGTCCCCGGCGGTCTTACCCTCTCTCGTGCGCGCCCGCGCGCCCGCGAGCGCCCCCGTGCGGGGCCTACGCCCAGCACCCGTGTGGAGGCTGCTCGTGGGGCCCGTTTTCAGGAGAGGCGTTTGCGCCGGCCCGTCACCCGACCGCCACCCCTCAACGAGCTCGCTTCGCGAGCACACCTTGCACTCGACGGGGTCGAGTGCTAATCATTGGCGTTAGCACTCTCCCAGTGAGAGTGACAGAACTTGGATCGGGCCAGTGAGGCCCGCGGGCCTGTGGGGCAAGGAACCACAAGGCTTGCAGGCCGTCCGTCGCGGGCGCGGGCACGATCCGGAGAAATCCACCCCGTCCGGGAGGACCACTTCACATGGCCAAGATCATCGCGTTCGACGAGGAGGCACGGCGCGGTCTCGAGCGCGGGATGAACCAGCTCGCCGACGCCGTCAAGGTCACC
Organism: Streptomyces sp. NPDC005784; assembly: GCF_042871525.1. Taxonomy (NCBI): domain Bacteria; kingdom Bacillati; phylum Actinomycetota; class Actinomycetes; order Kitasatosporales; family Streptomycetaceae; genus Streptomyces; species Streptomyces sp. NPDC005784. The sequence continues at coordinate 13,944 of NZ_JBIAIQ010000019.1, read as the reverse complement.
CTTGGCCCCAAGGGCCGCAACGTCGTCCTCGAGAAGAAGTGGGGCGCGCCCACGATCACCAACGATGGTGTTTCCATCGCCAAGGAGATCGAGCTCGAGGACCCGTACGAGAAGATCGGCGCCGAGCTGGTCAAGGAAGTCGCCAAGAAGACGGACGACGTCGCCGGCGACGGTACGACCACGGCGACCGTGCTGGCCCAGGCGCTCGTGCGCGAGGGTCTGCGCAACGTCGCCGCCGGCGCCAACCCGATGGCTCTCAAGCGCGGTATCGAGAAGGCCGTCGAGGCCGTCTCCGGTGCCCTCCTTGAGCAGGCCAAGGATGTCGAGACCAAGGAGCAGATCGCTTCCACGGCCTCCATCTCCGCCGCCGACACCCAGATCGGCGAGCTCATCGCCGAGGCGATGGACAAGGTCGGCAAGGAAGGCGTCATCACCGTCGAGGAGTCCCAGACCTTCGGTCTGGAGCTGGAGCTCACCGAGGGTATGCGCTTCGACAAGGGCTACATCTCGGCGTACTTCGCCACCGACATGGAGCGTATGGAGGCCGTCCTCGACGACCCGTACATCCTGATCGCGAACTCCAAGATCGCGAACGTCAAGGACCTGCTCCCGCTCCTCGAGAAGGTCATGCAGGGCGGCAAGCCGCTGCTGATCATCGCCGAGGACGTCGAGGGCGAGGCTCTGTCGACCCTGGTCGTCAACAAGATCCGTGGCACCTTCAAGTCCGTCGCCGTCAAGGCTCCGGGCTTCGGTGACCGCCGCAAGGCCATGCTCGGCGACATCGCCATCCTCACGGGCGGCGAGGTCATCTCCGAGGAGGTCGGCCTCAAGCTGGAGAACGCGGGTCTGGACCTGCTGGGCCGTGCCCGCAAGGTCGTCATCACCAAGGACGAGACCACGATCGTCGACGGCTCCGGCTCTGCCGACCAGGTCGCCGGCCGGGTCAACCAGATCCGTGCCGAGATCGAGAACTCGGACTCGGACTACGACCGCGAGAAGCTCCAGGAGCGTCTGGCGAAGCTGGCCGGCGGCGTGGCCGTCATCAAGGCCGGTGCCGCCACCGAGGTCGAGCTCAAGGAGCGCAAGCACCGCATCGAGGACGCCGTTCGCAACGCGAAGGCGGCCGTCGAGGAGGGCATCGTCGCCGGTGGTGGCGTGGCCCTGCTCCAGGCTTCCTCGGTCTTCGAGAAGCTCGAGCTCACGGGTGACGAGGCGACCGGCGCCAACGCCGTGCGTCTCGCCCTGGAGGCCCCGCTCAAGCAGATCGCCGTCAACGGTGGTCTCGAGGGTGGCGTCATCGTCGAGAAGGTGCGCAACCTGCCCGTCGGCCACGGCCTGAACGCCGCGACCGGTGAGTACGTCGACATGATCGCCGAAGGCATCATCGACCCGGCGAAGGTGACCCGCTCTGCTCTGCAGAACGCCGCCTCCATCGCCGCGCTGTTCCTGACCACCGAGGCCGTCATCGCCGACAAGCCGGAGAAGGCCTCCGCGGCCGCTCCGGGCGGCATGCCGGGCGGTGACATGGACTTCTGATCGACCCCGGTCGATCATCGTCCTGACGTTCCGAGGGCGGCACCTCCCGCGAGGGGGGTGCCGCCCTCGGGCGTTCCCCGTACTTCCCGCTCTCCGTGCGCTCCGCGTCTTCCGTGGGTCTTCCGTGAGCGTGGTCCGGATCACAGCGGCAGGTTCCGGGACGGCGGAATGCCGTGCCCGGTGCGGCGGTTGACGCTGAAGAGCAGTTGATGCATGTGCACATACCGCACGGAATCTCCTGCCTCGCCGACCACTCGACGTCATACCGACCACCTGTTCGAGGAGCCCCCACGTGACCGCTGACGCCGCGTCCCGCGCAGCCGAGATCCTTTCCCGTCCCGTCTCGATCAACGGCCTGACCGTCCCGAACCGGATCGCCATGGCCCCGATGACCCGGATGTTCTCGCCGGGCGGTGTGCCGGGGGAGAACGTCGTCGGCTACTACTCCCGCCGCGCCGCCGCGGGCGTGGGCCTCATCGTGACCGAGGGAACGTACGTCGGCCACGACTCGGCCGGACAGAGCAACGACGTGCCGCGCTTCCACGGCGAGGACCAGCTGGCCGGCTGGACGAAGGTCGCCGACGCCGTGCACGCGGCGGGCGGCACGATCGTCCCGCAGCTCTGGCACATCGGCATGGTCCGCAAGGCGGGCGAGCCGCCCTTCGCGGACGCTCCGGCCGTCGGCCCCTCCGGCCTCTACAAGGAGGGCGCCGAGGTCACCGGCAAGAGCATGACCCAGCAGGACCTCGACGACGTCATCGAGGCGTTCGCCAAGGCCGCCGCCGACGCCGAGCGCATCGGCTTCGACGGTGTCGAACTGCACGGCGCCCACGGCTACCTGCTCGACCAGTTCCACTGGGCGGGCACCAACCGGCGCGAGGACGCGTACGGCGGCGACCCGGTGGCCCGTACGAAGTTCTCGGCGGAGATCGTCGCCGCGGTGCGCGCGGCGGTCTCGCCCGAGTTCCCGGTCATCTTCCGCTACTCGCAGTGGAAGCAGCAGGCCTACGACGCCCGGATCGCCGAGACCCCGGAGGAGCTGGAGGCGATCCTCGCCCCGCTCGCCGCGGCCGGTGTGGACTCCTTCCACGCCTCCACGCGCCGCTACTGGGTGCCCGAGTTCGACGGTTCCGACCTCAACCTCGCCGGCTGGACGAAGAAGCTGACGGGCAAGCCCTCCATCACCGTCGGCTCGGTCGGCCTGGACGGCGACTTCATCAAGGCCTTCGCGGGCGAGGGCTCCCCGGTCAAGGGCATCGACGACCTCCTCGACCGCATGGAGCGCGACGAGTTCGACCTCGTCGCCGTCGGCCGCGCGCTGCTCCAGGACCCCGAGTGGGCCGCGAAGGTCCTGGGCGGCCGTTTCGACGACCTGGCCCCGTACGACGCGGCGGCGCTGGGTTCGCTCAGCTGACCTGAGCGGACTCGCTGACCTGCTGTCCCGGAGGGACGGTGCCCGCTGCGACGCGGGCGCCGTCCCTTTTCCGGTCAGCCGGTCGCGCCGAGGTGACCGACGAAGGTGCCCCAGGCGGCGGCCCCGAAGGTGATCACCGGCCCGAGCGGATTCTTGGAGTCCCGGACGGGGACGAGGGTGGGGTGACCGTCGGCGACTTCGAGGCAGTCGCCGCCGTCACCGGCGCTGTACGTCGACTTGCGCCAGCGAGCGACTTCGAGGCAGTTGCCGCCCTCGCCCCCGCTGTAACTGGACTTGTACCAGGTGGCGGTGGTCAGGTCGTTCTCACGGGTGTTGGTCTCCATGCTCGTAATCCTGCGCCACGGATTCGATCAGGGCCAGGGACTCTTGCGGGGAGAGGGCCGCAGCCTGGAGGAGGTTGAAGGTGAGGCTGTGCCGGGCGACTGTTGCTGGATCGTCCAGCAGCTTCCCCATGTCCGGCCCTTCGACGAACGACAGCGGTGGTGCGTCCTCGAACTCCATTAGCTTCAACGGGCCGGTCATCGATGCGTGCGCCCCGGAACTGAACGGCAGCACCTGAACGATGATCCGGTGCCGTCGAGCCAAGCCGGTGATGTGCTGGAGGGCTCCTGACATCACCGGACCGCCGCCGACTTCACGCCGGAGTACGGCTTCGTCCAGAACCACCCACAACAGCGGCGTTGTTGGATCGTCGATGAGATGAGCGCGTTCGAGTCGGGCCAGCACCAGTGCCTCGATCTCGCTGTCGGGCACGGTCGGCTTGTACGCGCGGAAGATCTCCTCCGCGTACCCGCGGGTCTGCAACAGCCCGGGAACCAGCAGTGTTGCGTACTCCCTGATCGCCGTAGCGATCGCCTCCGCCTCCGCCGCCTCGGCGAAGTGGTCCGGGTACTTGGACCTGGCCAGCGCCCGGCAATTGCGCTCGAAGAACCCGTTCGTCCCCAGGATCTCGTCTATCTGGACGGCGTATTCGAGCTGCAACCGCCGCGTCCCCGACTCCAGTTGACCGATGAACGAACCGCTGACGAAGAGCGGTTCGCCCAGTTCGGCCTGGCTGAGGCCGGCGTTCTCGCGGGCGTGCCGCAACTCTGCGCCGATCATGGCGCGCGGTGAGGAGGAGGGATCGAGGTCCTTGGGCCCGGGCATGGCAACTCCCTGTCGCACAGGAGGGGTTGTTGGAGCGCCGACTCTTCCCAGGCTAGAGGGGGTATGGCCACGCTGGGTGGTGAATGCGAACACTCAGCGTGGAAGGTGCGGTGCGATGGAGATGACGTCGAGTAGGCGCGTGCGGCCGACGGAGGAGATCGTCGAGGAGCTGCGGGCGGCACTGACCGGGGTCGGTGTGGTGCTGCCGTCGCTGCGGGTCGATCCGGTGACCGGCGCGAGCGACGAGCCCTTCGCCCTGGTCGCGCTCGGCCGCTGCAACGTGGGCACCGCCCAGAAGCTGACCGCCGTACTGCGCGCGTGCGGCACCGGCGACGGTCGTGGCGAGGCGTGAGCGCGGAGTACGCCGTCGACGTGCGGGACGGGCGGCTCGGCCAGGTGATGGGGCGCGGGGGCGGCCTCGTACAACTGCGGCCGCCCGGCGGCGGTTGCGAGTGGGACTGTCCCGAGGATGCCCTCGGGGAGGCGCCGCCGGGGGAGGTGCTGCGGGAACGGGTGCGACGGCTCAACGCGGAGGGGCGCCTGCCGTGATCCCGCGTCCGGGACGGGCCCGGTCCCCGGCGGACCCGTCGGCGGGTTTCCCGGCGGCCCTGTTCGCGGGCTCCCCGGCCCTCCCGGACCGCTCGCCTACAGGTTCCCCATCGGCTCGATGTCGACCTTGACCGGCGTGCCCCAGATGCGGAGCACCTCGTAGTCGGTGAATTCGTGGACGAGGCGGTAGGCCATGCCGGGACGGGGGGTCCGGCGCTCGGCGGCGAGGTAGCGCTCGGCTTCCTGGCGGTCGCGCCGGGGGGTGCCGCACAGGTGCCACTCCTGGCCGCTCCAGACCTCCGGGAGCCAGCGCTGCTGGGGCTGGGGGCGGTCGGCGCGGACTCCGTAGCGGGTCATCGTGCGGTCGGGCAGCTCGTCCGGGGAGGGCACCCGGCCGTGCCCGTACGCGTCGTTCACCTCGGTGCGGCGGGCGGTGCGGCGGCGGGTCTCGCAGAGCAGACAGCGGTCCGGGGCGCTCTCGTCCACCGGGCCGTTCGGATGCTCGGCGCAACGGGTGGTCGGCTTGGCCGTTGTCACCGTCTCGTCGAGCAGGCTCAGGGCCCGCTTCAGGTCCGCCTTGACCTCGTGCAGCTTGGCGTCGGGGGTGTCGGTGCTCAGGGCGTCGCCGTGCTCCCCGAGCACCCGCAGGGCGCGGCCCAGTTCGGCAAGCTGTGCGTGGTTCATGCTCCCAGCCTCGCACGCGCCACCGACAGTCCGGCCGGGACAGGTCCTAGACGGCGGCCTGTTCCGCGGCCTGTTCCGCCGGGCGGGCCGGTGTCACGTTGCCGAGGCCGAAGAAATAGGTGGCCGCGAACCCGACGGCGTACCCGGCGAGAAGGCCGCCCGCGTAGATCGCCGCGGTGAGGGCGAGACCCCGGTTGCCGGACAGCAGCGGGAAGAGGGCCAGGCCGGAGGGCCCGATGGCCGTCGAGCCGACCCGGTCGCCCAGCATCGAGAAGAAGCCGATGAACGCGCCGCCCGCCGCTCCGCCCGCGCAGGCGGTGACGAAGGGGCGGCCGAGGGGGAGCGAAACACCGTAGATCAGGGGTTCGCCGACGCCGAGGAGGCCGGCCGGGAGCGCCGATCTGATCGTCGTACGCAGCGAGGTGTCGTGGCGCAGCCGGACGTACACCGCGAGGGCGGCGCCGACCTGGCCCGCGCCCGCCATGGCGAGGACGGGGAGCAGGACCGTGTAGCCCTGCTGCTCGATGAGCGTGGTGTGGATGGGGATGAGGGCCTGGTGCAGGCCCAGCATCACCAGGGGGAGGAACAGGGCGCCGAGGACGAGCCCGGCGAAGGCGCCCGTGGTGGAGAGCAGCCAGGCGGCGGCCGTGCCGATGGCGGAGGAGAGCGCACCGGCCGCGTACATCAGCGCGTACAGCGTCACCAGGCCGGTCAGCAGCACGGTGAGGGTGGGGGTGACCAGGACGTCCAGGGTGGGCGGTACCCAGCGGCGGCACCACTTCTCCACGTACGTCCCGAGGACGGCCGCGGCCAGGGCGCCCAGGACACCGCCCTGGCCGGGGGCGAGCGTCACGCCGAGGACCGTCACCTTGGCGACCCCCGCGTACACGACGACGGAGGCCACCGCGCCGCCCAGGATCGGGGTGCCGCCGAACTCCTTGGCCGTGTTGTAGCCGACGAAGACGGCGATGAGCGCCATGAATCCGGCGGCGATTGCGGTCAGCGCCGGGGTGAGACCCGGCAGTACGCCGAGGTTCACCAGCAGGCCGTTGAGGCCCGCGATCACCCCGCAGCCGATCAGGCCGGGGATCAGCGGCACGAAGATGTCCGCGATCCGCCGCAGGAGAAGCTTGAGGGGGGTGGCGTTGCGGCGGGTCCGGGCGGCCTTCAGCTCGGCGCCGCGCAGGGCGAGCAGGTCCGCCGTGGTGGTTTCGGCGTCGTGCGGGGCGAGCCGGTCGGCCGTGGTCGTCAGCAGCGCCTCGAACTCCGGCGTCACCCGGGCGACCGTGCCGGGGCCCAGCACGATCTGGCAGGTGTTGTCGTCCTTGACCAGACCGAGGACGGCGGGCAGGGCCCGCAGGCCCTCCTCGTCCACCAGGCTCCGGTCCCGCAGGCCGAGCCGGAGCCGGGTCATGCAGTGGGCGACGGTCAGGACGTTCGCGGGGCCGCCCACGAGGGGGAGGATCGCCGCTGCTGTGGTGGAGTCCGGTGTGCGCACTCCCCGAGCGTGCTGGTCAGCCGGACGCCTTCGCCAGCGCGGCGCGCAGATGGCCCTCGGACTCCTCCAGAAGGCGGGCGGCGGTGGGCCCGTCCACATCGCCCAGGATGGTCAGGATGGCGTTCTTCACCTCGCCGTCCGTGGCGGCGAGCGCGCGCTCGATCTCCTCGTCGGAGGCGCCGGTGGCGAGCGCGACGATACGGCGGGAGCGGGCCCGCAGCTTCTCGTTCGAGGCGCGTACGTCGACCATCAGGTTCCCGTACGTCTTGCCGAGCCGGATCATCGTGATCGTCGAGAGCATGTTGAGGACGAGCTTCTGCGCGGTGCCGGACTTCAGACGGGTGGAGCCGGTGAGCAGCTCGGGGCCGACCACGACCTCGATGCCGTGGTCGGCGGCGGCCGCGAGCGCGCTGTGCGCGTTGCAGGACAGGCCGATGGTGAGCGCGCCCTGTTTGCGGGCGTGCTCGACCGCGCCCACGGCGTACGGGGTGCGGCCCGACGCGGAGACGCCGACCACCGTGTCGTCGGCCGTCACGGCGAGCGCGTCCAGGTCGGCCGCGGCCAGCTCCCGGGAGTCCTCGGCGCCCTCGATCGAGGTGACCATGGCGGTCGGGCCGCCCGCGATCATGCCGACGACCTGGGAGGGCTCGGTGTTGAAGGTGGGCGGGCACTCGGAGGCGTCGAGGACGCCGAGGCGGCCCGCGGTGCCGGCGCCCGCGTAGATGAGGCGCCCGCCGCGGGACATGCGCTCCGCGATGGCGTCGATCGCGGCGGCGATGAGCGGGAGCTGCGCGGCGACGGCCGTCGGCACCGTCGTGTCCTCCCCGTTCATGAGCCGGGCGATCTCCAGTGTGGGCAACCGGTCGATCTCGGACAGTTCCGGGCGGAACGCCTCGGTGGTCAGCGTCTCCAACTCTGCTCGAAGATCGCCGTAGTTGGACATGGAGGTCATGGTTGGAGCGGCTCTTTCCGGTGAGGTGTCGTACCGCGCCCCGGGGGCGGGGTGCGGGCCGGGACGACGTGCGGCACCGCCGCGCGGGCGCGACCAGCCACCCACGGACCGGACCGCGGTCTCCCCGCTGAATCAAGTCCCCGGTCGGTTTGCGAGGCCGGTCGTTCGCGAGGCCGGTCTGTTCGCGAGGCCGGTCCGCGCGGCGCGGCTATCGGCCGCTGCGTGGGGAGTGGCGGTGCGCCAGGGCCTCGTACGAGGCGGACAGCGCGGGTGCCGCCGTCTCGTAGGTGCGCTGGGCGACCCCCACGAACAGACAGTCCACCACCAGGAGCTGACTGGTGCGCGACGACATGGCCGCCGGGCGCAGTTCGCTCTCGCGGGCGGTCGAGGTGGTGAGGATGTGGTCGGCGTACTGCGCGACCGGTCCGCCGGGCCGGCCGGTGATCGCCACCGTCGTCGCCCCGTGCTCGAAGGCGACGCGGAGCGGTTCGATGACGTCGCCGGTCGAGCCGGAGTGCGTGATGGCTATCGCCACGTCCTTGGCGCGCAGCTGCACCGCGTTGGTCACCGCGAGGTGCGGGTCGCTGTGCGCGTGGACTATGAGCCCGATCCGCATGAGCTTCTGCAGGAGATCCTGGGCGACGAGCCCGGACGCGCCGACTCCGTAGATGTCGACGCGGCGGGCGGTGGCTATGGCGGCGACGGCATGGCCGAGCTGGACCGTGTCGAGCGCGGCGGCCGTGTCCGCGAGGGTCTGCTGCTCGTCGTACGCGAGCTTCGCCACGACGTCGGCGATCGGGTCGTCGACCGCGATGTCGGCGGTGACGGCGGGGGCCCGGCCCGACTGCTGCTGGGCGGCGAGCCCGGCGAGCGCGAGACGCAGGTCCCGGTATCCGGGGTAGCCGAGGAGGCGGGCCGTGCGCACGACCGTGGCCTCGCTGGTGCCGGTGAGTTCGGCGAGTCCGGTGACCGTGAGGGCCGCGCAGCCGGCCGGGTCACCGGCGACGGCCTCGGCGACCCGCTGCATGGAGCGCGTCATGGAGGGGGCGAGGGTGCGCACCTTGGCCGCGAGGGCGGCGGGGGCGGGCGGTGCCTCACCCGCGAAAATTTCCTTCACGTCATGGGTCACATTATGAAAGATATTTTCCGTCGGGGTATCGGTCAAGGGTGCGCACGGGGCGTCAGGCGCTCACCCTCTGGAGACGGCCGCGCCCCAGCCCTTCTCCAGGAGGTCGAAGGCGCGCGTGACGGCCTGGCGGGGATCCTGGCTGCCGCGGGCGATCCGGGGTGCTTCGAGGGCGAAGTGGGCGAGGGCGGCACAGGCCGGGTCGTCGGCCGGAAGTCCGCTCTCCTCGGCAATGGCACGAGCGAGGGCGGTTTCGTGGCGCAACCACATGCGCTGGACGTAGTCCCGCAGTGCCGGGGTGTTGTCCACCAGTTCGATGAACGCGGTGAAATCGGCGTCGTCGTCCACGGCTGCGGCGCGGTGGCGCAGGGCATGCTCGCGCAGGGCCGCGGGGATGGACCGGCCTTGGGGCCGCTCGTGCACGGCGGCGAGCAGACGGGCTTCCTGGTCGGCGTCCTCGTCGAAGACGAGGGCTTCCTTGACCGGGAAGTGCTTGAACAGCGTGGTGGTGGACACGTCGGCGGCGTCCGCGATCTCACGGATGCCGACCTGCTCGTATCCCCGCTCGACGAAGAGGCGCAGGGCGGCGTCGGCCAGGGCTCGGCGGGTGGCGGCCTTCTTGCGTTCGCGGCGCCCTGCCGGTGCCGGTGTCGGTGCCGTCGCCGGGGTGCCGGTCGTCGCGTTGGTCATGCCACGACCCTACACATTTGATTGCCCAACTTCAAAAGTTGAGTCGTTGCACTTATTGAGTTGGTGTGCTCTTCTGGAGTGGCGGCGCCGCGTGGCACAGCCCGGCCCGCTCCGCATGCTCCCCTCTGCCCGAAAGGCGTGACCAGCCATGCCCACCCACCGCATCGCGATCATCGGCGCCGGCCCCGGCGGCCTGACCTGCGCCCGCATCCTGCAGCAACACGGCATCACCGCGGCCGTCCACGACCTGGACACTTCCCCCACCGCCCGCGACCAGGGCGGCACCCTCGACATGCACCCCGACTCCGGTCAGCACGCCCTGCGCGCGGCCGGCCTCTGGGACGACTTCCTTGCCCGAGCCCGCCCCGAAGGCCAGCAGATGCGCCTGGTCGGCCGCGACGGCCGCATCCTGTTCGACGCTATCCCGCCCGAGGCCGACGGCGCCGAAGGCAACCCCGAGATCGACCGCGGACAGCTCCGCGACATCCTCCTCGACTCACTCAAACCCGACACCGTGCGCTGGGGACACAAACTCAGCCGCATCGAAGTCCTCGGCAACGGGACCCACCGCCTGCGCTTCGCGGACGGCACCAGCACCGACGCCGACCTCGTCATCGGAGCCGACGGCGCCTGGTCCCGGGTCCGCCCCCTCCTGTCCGACGCGACGCCCCTCTACACGGGCGTCACCTTCGTCGAGACCGGACTCGACGACGCCGACGCCCGCCACCCCCGCCTCGCCGCACTCACCGGCAACGGCACCATGATGGCCCTCGACGACAACCAGGGCTTCGTCGCCCAGCGCAACAGCGGTGGACACATCCGCGTCTACATCGGCATGCGCACCGCACAGGACTGGCATCAGCAGGCAGGCCTCGACCTGACCGACACCGCCGCCGTCCGCGAGGCCCTCCTGAAGAAGTTCACCGGCTGGAGCCCCGACCTGCTCGGCCTCATCACCGCCACCGACACCGGCTACACCAACCGGCCCCTGTTTGCCCTGCCCGTCCCCCACACCTGGACCCACACCCCCGGCGTCACCCTCCTCGGCGACGCCGCCCACCTCATGTCCCCCTTCTCCGGCATGGGCGCCAACCTCGCCATGCTCGACGGCGCCGACCTCGCCCACGCCCTCATCGAAAGCCCCACCATCGACGACGCCATCCGCGCCTACGAAACCGTCCTGCGGCCCCGCTCCATCGAGGCAGCCGAAGGAGCCGCGGAAGGCATCAACGGCGCCTTCTCCCCCGACGGCGCCACACAGATCCTCACGCACATGGCCCAGCACCACTGACGGCGAGGACCACGGTCCCGCCCTGCCCGAAGGTCAGGATTCCCTGCGAAGATTGAGGGATGGACCCCACCGGTAACCCCCTCAGCCCCCTGGAACAGGCGTTGCACGCGGCGCGCGCCCGTGTGCTCGCCGACCTGATCGCGGGCCAGGTCGCCGAGGCGGACGTCGTGTCCCTGGTCGAGGACTCGGTGGTGCAGCGCCGCTGGTGGGTCGAGCAGTGGCCGGAGGGCGCCGGATTCGTCGCCGGGCTCGTCGCCCAGGACGTACAGGACGCGCTCCTGGAGCGGTACGGACGGTGGCCGCTCTGCCCGGTGTGCGCCGCAGGCGACCCGCACGCCCTCGAAGTCGAGCCCGAGTTGGGTCCCGACCCGCACTGGGTGTGCCACCAGGCGGGCGTGAAGGTGTCCCCGGTGGGCTCCCTCGCCTCGGCGACCGGCGGAAACCCACCCTCGTGACCGTCTACATCGATCCACCCACCTGGCCGGGCCACGGCCGGGTGTGGTCCCACCTGATCAGCGATGTCTCCTACGACGAACTCCACGCTTTCGCCGAGGAGTTGGGCGCACCCCCGCGGGCCTTCGAGCGCGACCACTACGACATCCCCTCCCACCGCTACTCCGACGCGGTCGCCGCGGGAGCGGTGGAGGTCAGCAGCCGCGAGGTCGTACGACTGCTGCACGGCGCGGGGTTGCGCCGCCGTAAGCGCGCGGAATGACCGGGCTGGGTGACCGGTCGGGACCTTTCGAGCAGGGCTGGGGCGGGCCTGGCTCGGGGTGCTCGGGGTGCTCGGGCGGGACCTTCTTGTGCGGTGCTCAGCTTTCCCGGGAGTACAGCCGCAATGACCCCTCCAGGCCGTGCAGTTCGCGGGCCGCCTTCTCCAGGTCCTCGCTCACGCGCGTGTACCCGGCGCGGGCGATCACGCGCTGGGAGGGGGCGTTCTCCCGGTCGATGGCGGCGAACAGGAGCTTGACGTCGTCGCGGGCCAGGGCCTGCTCGGAGAGGGCGCGCAGGGCCTCGGTCGCGTAGCCCCGGCCGCGGGCGTCCTCCGCGAGGTCGTAGCCGACCTCGGCGCGTCCCTCCTCGTCGGGCACGCCGTGGAAGCCGATCCCGCCGACCGCCCGCCCGTCCTCGCGCCGTACGAGGACGAACATTCCCCACTCCGGCCGGTGCACCCCCTCCTCGTACGCGCCGACGATCATCCCCGCGGCGTCCCGCGTGCCCTCGAACGGTCCGCTCTCGACCCACTCGAAGCCGCCCGTGCCGCCCGCGCGCAGATCGGCGGCGGCGGCCGGGGTGACCCCTTGGAGGGTGAGCCGCTCGGTGTCGATCACCAGGTTGTTGCTCCAGCGCCACTCCGTGAGCGGTTCCCGGCCGGGCAGTTCACCGCGCCCGGTGGCCCACCGGAGGGTGCTCCACGGGGCGTCGGGCTCGGGCCGCACCTGCGGGAAGATCCGGGTGAGGACCCAGGTGCACAGCTCGTCCGGCGGGCTGTACGGCAGGCCGAGTCCCTCGGCGATGTCGTGGGTGTGCAGCAGCACCTCGGTGACCCCCATCGCGGCGAAGCCCTCGCGGTTCGCGCTGCGGAACGGGTACGGATGGAAGGCGCGCACCTCGCGCGGTGTCGTCCGGACGGCGGCGGCGAGCAGTCCGCCGGTCGCCTCGATCACGTCGACGACCCCGGCGTTGCCCGTGCCGTCGTCCAGCGTGATCTCGAACGGCACGTACGCCGTGGTGGCCCGCCCGGCCAACTGCCCGGCGTACGCGATGAGATCACTGGCGATGTGCTCGGCGGTCCGCCGACAACTCCACTCCAGCCGCCCTGCCCGTACACCCTCCCAGTCCCGCCCGGCCGCCTGCCGCAGCAGCGCGGCACAGCTCGCGACGGCCTCTTCCACCCGGTCCCCACCCATGTCTGCCATACGGCCGAGAGTAGGACGGATCACGCCTGGGACGTACGGGATTCTTCGCCGAGCCCGCCCTGTCCACGACCCGCGAGCCCGGCGTGGTGCCGTGCTGCCGCAGGGAGCCGAGGGAGCCGAGGGCCGGGCCGTCGGCGGCGGCCGTCAGCGCCGCACCCGCCCGGGCTGCGGACGGGCGCCCGGGACGACCCGTCATGCGTCCGTCAGTGCCGCCAGCTCGTCGCCCATGTTCCGGCGGGCCGGCCGCGCCCACACGCGTTCCCCGTACGGCGTTCTGAACAGTCTTGGCAGGTCGAGGAGTTGGCGCAGTACGGCCGCCCGGCCCACGCGGAATGCGTCGTCGGGGACGAAGGCGTACTCCTCGCGGACGGCGGCGGTGTAGGCGGCGTACGCGGCCGGGGGCGACGCCAGGATCGCGAGATCCGCGTCGCACAGGACGGCGCCGTCGGTGTCGTCGTCGGCCGGGTCGTGGGAGACGGTGAGCCGGACGAGTCGGGCGACCTCGGCCGTGCGGTCCGCGCCGACGCCCAGCTCGGCCAGCGCGCGTTCGGCGAGCCGGGCGGAACGCTCCTCGTTCTCCGAGCGGTCCGGAAGGTACACGGCGTCGTGGAACCAGGCCGCCAGCCGCACGGCGGCCGGATCCTCGGCGCGCTCCCCGTGCGCCTCCAGTACGTCGATGTGGTCGAGGACCGCGAGGAGATGGTCGGTGGTGTGGTACCGGCGCCGGGGTTCGGCCCAGCGGTCCAGGAGGTTCGCCGCGTAGGGCCCGGGCGCGGGGCCGGACCCGCCGTCGCCGTCACGCGCGGCCAGCACGGTGTCCGCCCAGCGCTTCGTCAGCTCCGCGTGGGCCGGGTGGCGGTTGCTCTCTGCTGCCATGACGCCATTGTCCCCGCCGAGCGGCGGGCCCGTGCCCGGCGCCGCGGCCGTACGCGACCGTCCACGGGCTGCTGGGGCTGCTGGGGCTGCTGGGCTCTTGGGCTGCTCGGGCTGCTCGGGCTGCTCGGGTTGCTCGGGCCGCCGGGAGGGGGGTGCCCCTATCTGTTTCGTCAACCCTGGCGTGGGTGGTCCGTAAGGGTTCGTGCTGGTTTTCGGGAGCGTCCCGCGAAGCGGGACGCTCC
>NZ_JBIAIQ010000018.1:0-182595 GCF_042871525.1 Streptomyces sp. NPDC005784 | reverse complement strand
CCGGTCCGGCAGCAGCGGCTGGATGCGTGCCCACTGGGCGTCAGTCAACGACACACATCAACCAACGATCCGATGATCCGAAGGAAACGGCCTAGCCCGGTCGGCGGTCGCGGCGGCCGGACCCCGTCAGCCGGCCAGCTCCCGGGCGCGCTGAGCCGCCTCGCGCACCGAAGCGCGGTGCACGGATCCGTGTCCGGGAAGCAGTACGTCGGCGGCGAGGGACTCGATGCGTTCGAGCGAGGCGAGGGCCTCGGCGCGCTCGGTGTCGAACATCTTGGGCAGCAGCTGCGGGCCCTGTATCCGTGACGTCGGGTGACCGCTCACCAGGGCGTCACCGGAGATCAGCACTCCGGCGTCCGGCAGGTGGTAGACGCAGTGGCCGGGGGTGTGGCCGGGCGTGTGCACCGGAACCGGCCGGCCGGGCAGATCGAGCGGGCCCTCGTGCGGGAAGGCCTCGGGCTTCTTCATCGTCACGTCCGCCGTGCCGCCGGAGCGGATGGCGTGCACCGCCCAGGGCAGGACACCGGGACGCCAGGCCTGCCGCATCACCTGTCCGATGCTCACCTGGTGGAGGAACTCGCGGCGCGCGTGCGGCACTTCGGACTCGTGCAGCTGGACCGGGGTCCCGTAGGTGCTGTTCAGGAACTCGGCGGAGCCGAGGTGGTCGCTGTGCGCGTGGGTGATGAGCACGGCGGTCACGGCCTCGGGCGCGTGGCCGAGGGTCTTCAGCGACGCAAGGAGTTCTTCGCGGTCGCCGGGATACCCCGTGTCGATGAGGGTGACGGAGTCGCCCTCGGACAGCACCACCCAGTTCGTGTTGCTGCCGTGCACCAGATGAACTCCGGCGGCTGCCTCGACGATCGCTTCCTCGCGCATGACCATCCCGACGTTGGATAACTGCTGGTGACCCCATGGGCCCTGACAGGGCGAAGGTATCGCGAGTGTGTGCCCGGCGGCGTACGGCCGTCGCTCCCCGTCCCGTTCGTCCTCTTCGGCGCCGTCGGCATCGTCGGCGCCCGGGTCCCGGCACGGTTGCCTTTGTGACAAGGCGAACGGGCCGGGCCTCCGTCCCGGGCGCCCGCGCCGTCCGTGAAGGACGGCTCAAAGGTGAACGGCCCTTTGCGGCAAGGGACTTGACGCAGCCCGGCCAAGACGCTGCCATATGGCGAGCCGCGTTGACTTTTGTTCGACTCTGCGAACAAACCCCTCAAGGGAGAGCCGCATGTCCCCTCTTTCGAACATGATGTGTCTGGTACGCCTCCTCAGACGCGCGGGTGTCCAGGGCGCCGTCCTGCTGCTCGCCGTCGCCGCGCTGACCGGACTCGGCCGCCCGGCCGCTCCACTCGCGGCCGAGCCGGCCGCGGTCGCCACCAGCCAGGCCGGGGTCGCCCCGGCCCCGATGGGCTGGGCGTCCTGGAACAGCTTCGCCAGCGCCATCGACTACGCCACCATCAAGGCCCAGGCGGACGCCCTCGTCTCCTCCGGCATGGCCGCCGCCGGATACAAGTACGTCAACATCGACGAGGGCTGGTGGCAGGGCGCCCGCGACAGCAGCGGCAACATCAGCGTCGACACCACCCAGTGGCCGGGCGGCATGAAGGCCATCGCCGACTACATCCACGGCAAGGGTCTCAAGGCCGGCATCTACACCGACGCCGGGAAGAACGGCTGCGGCTACTACTACCCGACCCCCTCCACGACCCCGGCCACCCCCGGCACCGGTCTTGAGGGCCACAACCAGCAGGACCTCCAGACCTTCCAGAACTGGGGCTTCGACTTCGTCAAGGTCGACTGGTGCGGCGGGGACGCCGAGGGCCTCGACCAGGAGACGACGTACAAGGCGATCCGCGACGCGAACGCGGCCGCCACCGCGGTCACCGGACACCCGCTCGTCCTGTCGCTGTGCGAATGGGGCACGGGAAACCCGTGGAACTGGGCCGCCGGCACCGGTGACCTGTGGCGCACCAGCACCGACATCGTCTACTGGCCCGACAACCCCTCGATGGCGAGCGTCCTCGCCAACTTCGACAAGTCGCTGCACCCCGCCGCCCAGCACACCGGGTTCTACAACGACCCCGACATGATGACCGTCGGCATGACCGGTCTGAGCGCCGCCCAGAACCGCACCCACATGGGACTGTGGGCCATCTCCGGCGCACCGCTGCTCGCGGGCAACAACCTCGCCACCATGAGCTCGTCGACCGCGTCGGTCCTCACCAACTCCGAGGTCATAGCGATCGACCAGGATCCGCGCGGCCTCCAGGGCGTCAAGGTCGCCGAGGACACGACGGGCCTTCAGGTCTACAGCAAGGTCCTCGCCGGCACCGGCAAGCGTGCGGTCCTGCTGCTGAACCGCACGTCCGCCGCCGCCAACATCACCGCCCGCTGGGCGGACATGGGCCTGACCACGGCCTCCGCCACGGTCCGCAACGTGTGGTCGGCGACCAACGCCGGTTCCTACAGCACGAGTTACACCACCAGCGTGCCCGCGGGCGAGGCCGTCCTGCTCACCGTCGGTGGCACCGAGGGTTCTGGGACGACGTACGAGGACACCACCTCGGCCACGACGCCGACCTTCACCGCCGTCAGCGCGGCCGCCGCCGGCACGGAACTCGTCGACATCAGCTACGCCAACAGCGGCTCCACGGCCCGCAGGGCGACCCTCCAGGTCAACGGCCAGTACGCGCAGACCCTCGCCTTCCCGCCCACCGGGTCGTCGAGCACGTATCGCACCGTGTCCGTCCTCGCCTCCCTGGCCAAGGGCTCCAACACGCTGGCCTTCGCGGCGTCTTCGGGCACCGCGCCCGACGTGGACGCCGTCACGGTCCGCGCCCTCCCCGGAACCAACGGCACCGCGATCGTCGGCACCGGCTCCGGGCGCTGCCTCGACTTCTTCAAGAGCGCCATCACCAACAACACCCAGGCCGAACTCTGGGACTGCGGCGGAGGCCAGAACCAGACGTTCACCGCCACCTCGCGCGGCGAACTCGTCGTCTACGGCAACAAGTGCCTGGACGCCTACAACAGCGGTACCGCGAACGGCACTCGGGTCGTCCTGTGGGACTGCAACGGCGGCGCCAACCAGAAGTGGACCGTCAACTCCAACGGCACCATCACCAACAACGTCTCCGGCCTGTGCCTCGACGCGTCGGGCAGCGGCACGGCGAACGGAACGTCGATCGTCCTGTGGTCGTGCAACGGGGGAACGAACCAGAAGTGGAGCCGCAACTGAGCCAACCAGCCCGCTGAGGAAGCCGGTTGACGCCGATCGGCGGGGTGACCGGGTCAGCGGGACACCGGCCGGCCGGCAGGGCCCGGGCGTAATCCGGCCGGCCGAGCGGACCCGGGAAAACCCGGTGCGCGGCCCGCGCCCGGTTCCCTACACTCGCCACGGAATCACACACCGCCCCTTCCGGCGACGTGTGTGTCGTGACGAACGAGGGGAGCCGGGCCGTGCGTTACCGCACCGCTGTCGTCGTTCCCCGGTCACAGTACGAGGTGATCCTCGTGTCTCCGTGGGCCCGGTACCGGCTGCGCGGCCGGAACCGGAAGCCCGCGACGACCTCCTGACCTCCGCCCGTACGGTGGCGCCCGCCTGCCCGGTCGCCGTGCACCCTGCCCGCCGGAGGTCCGTCACCGCCTGAACTCAGGTGTGTCGTCCGGGAATCGCGCCGACCCGTCTCCGGATCGTCCGAAAGGCCCTGGGCCGTGCGTACCGAGCTGCACCGTCACCTCACCGACCCCGTCACCGACCCCCTCGCCGCCGTCCGCAACCTGGGCATCCTCGCCCATGTCGACGCCGGGAAGACCACCGTCACCGAACGGATCCTCTATCTCACCGGGACCACCCACAAACGGGGCGAGGTCCATGACGGCACCACCGTCACCGACTTCGACTCCCAGGAGCGCGACCGCGGCATCACCATCTTCGCCGCGGCCGTCAGCTGCGCCTGGGACGGCCACCGGATCAACCTGATCGACACTCCGGGCCACGTCGACTTCTCCGACGAGGTGGAGCGTTCGCTGCGTGTCCTCGACGGCGCCGTCGCGGTGTTCGACGCCGTGGCGGGCGTAGAACCGCAGAGCGAGTCGGTGTGGCGGCGGGCCGACCGGCACGGCGTCCCGCGGATCGCCTTCGTGAACAAGCTGGACCGCGCGGGCGCCGACCTCGACACCGCGGTCGCGTCGATCCGGGAGCGGCTGCATCCGGCGCCGCTGGTCGTCCAGTTGCCGATCGGCACGGAGGACGCCTTCACGGGCGTGGTCGATCTGCTCCGGATGCGCGCGCTGGTGTGGGCGGACGGCGCCGAGTCGGCCGAGGAGATCCCGGTGCCGCAGGACCTGCTGGACGAGGCCCGACGACGACGCCGGCTGCTGGAGGAGGCGGTGGCGGAACTCCACCCGGTGGCCCTGGAGGAGTACTGCGCCCGCTCCACCCTCTCGGCACGGACCCTCTCGGCCGCACTCCGCGACCTGACCCGTACCGGCGAGGGCGTGGTGGTCCTGTGCGGCTCGGCCTACCGCAACCGCGGAATCGAACCGCTGCTGGAGGCCGTGGTGGCCTACCTGCCCTCGCCGCTCGACGTGCCCGCCGTCCGCGGGACGCACGGCGGCGCTGAGCAGGAACGGGCGGCGGACCCACAAGCGCCGTTCGCGGGGCTGGTGTTCAAGGTGAACGCCACCGCCACCGGACGGCTGACGTATCTGCGTGTCTACGCGGGCACGGTGGAGAAGGGACAGGCGGTGGTGGACGTGGGCACGGGACGCACCGAGCGGATCGGACGGATCCTTCGCGTCCGGGCCGACCGCCACGCGGAGCTGGAGCGCGCGGTGGCCGGTGACATCGTCGCTGTCATCGGGCCGAAGTCGGCCCGGGCCGGGGCGACTCTGTGCGCCCCGGCGGCACCGCTGCTCCTCGAACCGCCGGTCGTCGCCGATCCGGTGGTGTCCGTGGCGGTCGAGGCGCGCAGGAGCACCGAGACCGACCGTCTGGTGTCGGCGCTGGCGCGGCTGGTCGAGGAGGACCCCTCGCTGGTCGTCCGCACCGACTCCGAGACCGGGCAGACGGTGCTGTCGGGCATGGGAGAACTGCATCTGGAGGTGGCGGTGGAGAAGATCCGGCGCGCCCACGGGCTCGAGGTCGCCGTCGGGCGGCCGAGGGTGTCGTACCGCGAGACGGTGGCCCGTGGCGTGTCGGGCCTGGTGTACCGGCATGTCAAACAGGACGGCGGCGCGGGGCAGTTCGCCCATGTCGTCCTCGACGTGGAACCGCTGGGGACCGACCCCGGCGGCGTCGAGGGGAGTCCCGCGGGCTTCGTGTTCCGTTCGACAGTCGTCGGCGGCCGGGTGCCGCAGGAGTACGTCCGTGCCGTGGAGGCAGGCTGCCGGGACGCGCTCGCCGAGGGTCCCCTCGGCGGTCACCCGGTGACAGGGCTGCGCGTCACCCTCACGGACGGGGCGACCCATGCGAAGGACTCCTCGGAGATGGCGTTCCGCACGGCCGGCCGGTTCGGGCTGCGTGAGGCGCTGCGCGCCAGTGCCATGGTCCTGCTGGAACCGGTGGTCGAGGTCACCGTGACCGTGCCCGAGGACGCCGTGGGCGGGGTGCTCGGCGACCTCGCGGCGCGGCGCGGCCGGGTCTCAGGCTCGCTCACCCGCGTGGGTACGTCGGTGATCACCGCCACCGTGCCGCTGGCCGAACTCTTCGGCTACGCGACCCGGTTGCGGAGCCGGACCCAGGGCCGGGGCGTCTTCACCACCCGCCCCACCGGTCTCGCCCCGGCTCCACCGCAAGGGGCACCGGCCCGGTAGCCGCGCGCGGTTTCACGACCGACGACGGCCCCGCCCCGACAAGGGCGGGGCCGTTCTCGGTCCCGGTCGGCGGGGGCCGTCCTCGCTCACAACGGCTGGGGCCTTTCGTCGCCGAGGAAGGAGTCGGAGGGCGGCCCTTCGACTCCTCAACGGCGGGCGCGGGCGCGGGCTCGGGTCTCGCGGGGCGGGCGGACGAACTGGAGTTCCAGCGCGGCCGGTGGCGCGGCGACGCCCGGTCCTCCGGCGGCGGCCCAGGCCAGCAGCTCGTCCGTGCAGTCGTCGTCCATGGCGAAACCGATCCAGGTCGGCCGGCCGCCCGCGCGCCGTCCGTCACCCGACGGCTGCACCACGATCACGTTCGCCTGGTCACAGGGCCCGAGACAGTCCGTGGTCCGGACGACGAACCGTCCCCCGGACGCCTCGGCACCGGCCCGCAACCGCTCCAGCTGCCAGGCGTGATCGCTGTCCGGGAACTTGCGCGGGTCGCCGCAGCAGCAGCCCCGGCAGACGACGAGGGTGCACGGCCGCGAACGGGCGGCACCGATGGCCGCCGTACGGATACGTTCGCGCGGGGCGTCGACGGGCACGTGGTGAGGCCTTTCCTCGGGGATCGGAACGTCCCCGCGCGCGATCCCTCGCGCGAGGGGTGCCCGGCGCGCGAGGACGCGATGCCCCGGACGCCGATGATCACCGTAGGCGATGGCGATCAGCTCCGGTCGTGGGGCCGCTCCGGTCGTGCGGCTGCCCCGCGCGTGCCGCCACTCCGCGCGTGAGGCCGATCCGGCCGTGCGGCCCGCCTCGTCCAGGCGGCGTCGGCGCCGGAGCCGCTCACGGGTACCGAGGCTCCTGCCTCCGTTCCCTCAATCGGCCCCGCTCACCCCGGTGTTGACGGCTTGCCGTACATACCCTGCGATGAGGGGGTAGATCTCCCGGGCCCGGGTGTCGTCCGTGCCGTCGTAGCCGTGATCCGCCTTCGGCACGTCGATGTGGCCGGCCAGCGCGCCCGCCTTCCGCAGCCGTTCCGCGTAGCGTTCCCCCTCCGGCTTGAGGAGGTCGAACTCCGCGGTGACGATGAGGGCGGGCGCGATGCCTTTCAGGTCCCCGGTGTCCGACGCGTGGGCGGGCGACACCAGCCGGTCGGAGCGCTCGCGCGGGTTCGGCACGTAGGAGGAGTCGAAGATCTCGCCCATCCAGGGACGCAGCACGGGCCGGGGGATGGGGGCCCGTTTGTCCTTGACGCTCGTCACCAGGTCGAGCGGCGGGTAGTGGAGGACCTGAAGGGCGATCGCGGGTCCGCCCTCCTCAAGGGCCAGGCGGGCCACGGCCGCGGCGAGCCCGCCGCCCGCGCTCTGCCCGCCGATCGTCAGGCGGCTGCCGTCCCAGCCCTGTTCGGCGCCGTGTTCGGCGATCCAGCGCACGGCCTCGTAGGCTTGCCGGGGTGGTGCGGGGAACGGGTGCTGCGGTGCGACCACGTAGTCCACGTTGACCACGACGACACCCGCCGCGGCGGCGAGGCAGCGGCACAGCGGGTCGTCCAGTTCCGTCAGCGGCATCACATAGCCGCCGCCGTGGAAGTTGACGTGCACCGGCGGTGTCGGCCCCTCGGACGCCGGCAGGTACACCGTGGCGCGGGCCGGGGCGATCGTCGTCGGGATCGTCAACTCTCCTGAGCGGTGCGGGAATTCCGGCAGGCGGGCGTGCGACGCGGCGGCGGAGCCGCGTCCGGCCGACCGCCGGTCCGCGAGCACGGCGAGACGCTGAAGCGACCTGGCGGCGAGGGAGGCCACCGCCGGACGGGCGAGGAGAGACATACGGGTCCGTTCGTCGGGCGCCCTCAGACGCTACTCGAAGTCGCAGCCGGGGTTGGGGGCGTCCTCGGAGAAGGGCGCGCCGTGCGGCAGTACATAGAGCACGTCCAGGACCAGCGGCTTCTTGCCGAGGTTGCGTCCGATGTGGACGTTCGTGGGGCCGGGCGGCTCGGTGAGGGAGTCACCGGTCCGGTAGAGGCCGTCCTGCGCGCACGTCGAGTCGAAGTGGCTGAGGGCGCCCTGCTTGACGTATCCGTACAGCGGGCCGTCGTGGTAGTGCCAGCCGGTCGCCTGACCGGGCGGGATGGTGATCTCCCGGAGGGTGTAGTCCGTGCCGTCGACGGTGGTCTGCGCGATGACCTTGCCGCTGACCCCGGTGCCGGGAGGAGTCGCGTGAGCGGGAACGGCGACGAGCGACAGACACAGGGCCGCTATACCTGCCGACCCGGTACGGAGCGAGGCGCGCATTAGGTAAGTCCCTTCGACCGAAGGTGAGTTGGCGTTCGCGCTGTGCAGAGTGCCGCACCCGGGCCAGGGATTCCCGGCGTCCGGGTCCGCGGCGCACACGGAGGGGCGGACTGCCGTCGGCTCTGCGGACGGCGGCGGTAGAGGTTCATGGTGAGGCCGACCCTCACGCACCACAAGCGGTAGGGCCGAGGATCGGAACGCCTGCCCGGTCGGCATCGGGCCCGCCCGGTCCGCACGGGGCCCGTCCCGTCGGCTTCGGGCCTGCGCGAGTGACATCGGCCCCGCGCGAACCCCGATGCGCGTCGGCAACATGCCGAACAAAATTGTTGACAATCTTGTTGGTCTAGATTTACGTTCGACAGGCACTCACTCAGGGAGGGCAGCAATGCAGAAGGAAGCCCGTCCAGGCACCGGCGAGCAGGCCAAGCAGCACGCGTTGGTGCAGCTGCGGCAGGCGATTCTGCGCGGAGAGATGGCACCGGCCCAGCGGCTGGTGGAGAACGAACTCGCCGAGCAGTTCGGTGTCACCCGGGCCAGCGCCCGCGCGGCGCTGATCGAGCTGGAATCGGAGGGACTGGTCGAGCGGATCCGCAACCGCGGATCACGAGTCCGGGTGGTGACCGTGGAGGAAGCGGTCGCCATCACCGAGTGCCGTATGGCGCTCGAAGGCCTCTGCGCCGCCAAGGCGGCCGCCCTGGCCACCGACGACCAGCTCGCCGAACTGGCCGACCTGGGCGCCGCCATGGTCAAGGCGGTCGCCGACGGCGAACCGGTCACCTACTCCGAGCTCAACCACGAAGTGCACGCCCGGATCAGGGAGTTCTCCGGCCAGCAGACGGCCGTGGGACTCCTGGAGCGGCTCAACGCCCAACTGGTGCGCCACCGGTTCCAGTTGGCGCTGCGCCCGGGTCGTTCGCAGCAGTCCCTGAGTGAACACCTGGCCATGATCGAGGCGATCGCGGCCAGGGACCCGCAGGCGGCCGAAGCGGCCGTCCGCGCTCACCTCGGCAGTGTGATCGAAGCGCTGCGCGACTGACGTACCGCGCGGCGACGCGCGGTACGACGGACAGCCGAGGCGGGCGCCCACCTGTCCACCAAGGAGATTGCTGCAATGACGCACGGCAACGCGCCCGCCGCCCCCGAGCCCTCGGCCCCGCCCGAGCAGGGGGGACGCCCTTCACGATCGACACTGGTCGTCACCGCGCACGCCGGGGACTTCGTGTGGCGGGCCGGGGGAGCCATCGCCCTGGCCGCCTCCCGGGGCGAGAAGGTCACCATCGCGTGCCTGACCTTCGGCGAGCGCGGCGAGTCCGCCAAGGCCTGGCGTGAGGGCAAGAAGCTCGACGAGATCAAGGCGATACGCCGCGAGGAGGCCGAGAAGGCCGCCGCCACCCTCGGCGCCGCGGTCCGCTTCTTCGACGCCGGCGACTACCCCCTGACCGCCACCGCCGAGCTCACCGACCGGCTGGTGACGGTCTACCGCGAGACCCAGCCGGACGTCGTGCTCACCCACCCCACCGAGGACCCGTACAACGGCGACCACCCGGCCGCCAACCGCATGGCGCTGGAGGCCCGTGTCCTCGCCCAGGCCATCGGCTACCCCGGCGAGGGCGGGATCATCGGCGCCCCGCCCGTCTTCTACTTCGAGCCCCACCAGCCCGAGATGAGCGGCTTCAAGCCCGAAGTGCTCCTCGACATCACCGAGGTGTGGGAGACCAAGCGCAAGGCGATGGAATGCCTCGGCGCCCAGCAGCATCTGTGGGACTACTACACCGACCTCGCCGTACGCCGCGGGGTCCAGCTCAAGCGCAACGCGGGCCCCAACCTGGGCCTGGCCCACAAGACCAGGGCCGAGGCGTACATGCGTCCCTTCCCGCAGATCGCGAAGGGGTTGGCATGAGCGGTGTGATCGTCACCGACCCGCCCAAGGCGGACGCGAAGGACGTCGAGGCGATCACCGGCTACGGCACCGCGACCGTGCACGAGGCGATGGGCCGCACCGGCCTGCTCGGCACGCGCCTGCGCCCCATCCAGCAGGGCGTCCGCGTCGCGGGCACCGCGGTCACCGTGCTGTCCTGGCCCGGCGACAACCTCATGATCCACGCCGCCGTAGAACAGTGCGGCGAGGGCGACATCCTGGTCGTCACCACCACCTCGCCCTCCACCGACGGCATGTTCGGCGAGCTGTTCGCCACTGCGCTGCACCGGCGCGGCGTGCGCGGCCTGGTCATCGACGCCGGCATCCGGGACACGGCCGAACTGCGCGACATGGGCTTTCCCGCCTGGTCCGCCGCGGTCAGCCCGCAGGGCACCGTGAAGGCGACCGGCGGCTCCGTCAACGTCCCGGTGGTCCTCGGCGGCCAGATCGTCCGGCCCGGCGACGTGATCCTCGCCGACGACGACGGCGTGGTGTGCGTGTCCCGTGAGAGCGCCCGCCGTGTGGCCGCGGCGTCCGAGGCCCGCGAACGGAAGGAAGCCCTGGCCCGCGCCGCCTTCCTCGACGGCGAACTCGGCCTGGACCGCTACGGGTTGCGCGAGACCCTCGTACGCCTGGGTGTGACCTACAAGTCGTACGACGAGTACGTCCGGGACGGGGCCGCGCCGTGAGCGGGGCCGAGGAGGTGCGCTGCATGCTCCTGCGCGGTGGCACCTCCAAGGGCGCCTACTTCCTGGCCGGGGACCTGCCCGCCGACACCGCCGAACGCGACGACCTGCTGCTGCGTGTGATGGGCAGCCCCGACCCGCGCCAGATCGACGGGCTGGGCGGCGCGCACCCGCTGACCAGCAAGGTGGCCGTGGTCTCGGTCTCCGCCGACCCCGCCGCGGATGTCGACTACCTGTTCCTCCAAGTCGCCGTCGACAAGGCTGAGGTGTCGGACCGTCAGAACTGCGGCAACATCCTCGCCGGGGTCGGCCCGTTCGCCGTCGAACGCGGACTCGTCGAGCCGGGGGAGCGCCGTACCTCGGTACGCATCCGCATGGTCAACTCGGGCGACCTCGCGCACGCGAGCTTCCCCACCGAGGGCGGGCGCGTGGTCTACGAGGGCTCCGCCGAGATCTCCGGGGTGCCGGGGACCGCGGCACCCGTGGTGATCGAATTCCCGCGGGGAGGCGCCCCGTTGCTGCCCACCGGCCACGCCCGCGACCTCGTCGCCGACACCCCGGTGACCTGCGTGGACAACGGCATGCCGACCGTGCTGATCGCCGCCTCCTCGCTGGGTGTCACCGGGTACGAGAGCCCGAAGGACCTGGAAGAGGATCGGACCCTGGCCGGGCGACTCCGCGAAATCCGGCTGGAAGCGGGCAAGTTGATGGGCCTCGGGGACGTCGAGAACGCCACCGTGCCCAAGCTGACCCTGCTCGCTCCGCCGCGCGCCGACGGAGCCGTCATGACCCGCACCTTCATCCCGGTGCGCTGCCACACCTCCATCGGCGTCCTCGGCGCCGCGAGCGTCGCCGCCGGGCTGCGCGTGGAGGGTGGCGTCGGGCAAGCCGTGGCACACCCGCCAGAACGGGGCGACCGGCTGCGTATCGAACACCCCACCGGATTCCTCGACATCGAAGCCGGTGTCGAGTACGGCCCCGGGGGAGCCCCACCCGTGGCCCGGCGCACCGCCGTTGTCCGCACCGCACGCAAGATCTTCGACGGCACGGTCTTCCCCCGGCCGGCCGGAGCCGCACAACACTGAGGAGGCCCCATGGCCCCGCCGCTCGGCGACATCGCCCACCTCGGGCACGTCGAACTGCTCACCCCCGACCTGGACGCCAGCGTCCGGTTCTTCACGGACTACCTCGGCCTGACCGAGAACGGCCGCTCCGGAGACTCCGTCTACCTGCGGACCTGGGACGACTACGAGCACCACAGCCTGACCCTGACCGCCCACGCGACCTCGGGCATCCGCCGCACCGCCCTGCGCGCCTCCAGCGAGGAGGCCCTCCAGCGCCGGGTCAAGGAGATCGAGCGCGCCGGCCGCGAGGGCCGCTGGGTGAACGACGAGCCCGGCCTCGGCCCGGTCTACGTCACCACCGACCCCGACGGCCACGAACTCGCCCTGTACTGGGAGAGCGAGTGGTACCGGGCGCCGGACCATCTGAAGCCCGGCCTCAAGAACCAGCCGCAGGCCAAACCCGGCCACGGGGTCGGCGTACGACGCCTGGACCACGTGAACTACCTCGCCGCCGACGTCGCCGCCAACGGAGACTTCGTCCGTGACGCGCTCGGGGCCCGTCCGACCGAGCAGATCCAGCTCGACAGCGGCCGGATCGCCGCCCAGTGGCTGACGTTCAGCAACAAGTCGTACGACGTCGTCTACACGGAGGACTGGACGGGTTCGAGCGGGCGCCTGCACCACATCGCGTTCGCCACGGACACCCGTGAGGACATCCTGCGCGCCGCCGATCTCGCCATCGACACCGGCGTGTTCATCGAGACGGGCCCGCACAAGCACGCCATCCAGCAGACGTTCTTCCTCTACGTCTACGAACCGGGCGGCAACCGTATCGAGTTGTGCAACCCGCTCACCCGCCTCGTCCTGGCCCCCGACTGGCCGCTGATCACGTGGACCGAGGACGAGCGGAAGAAGGGCCAGGCCTGGGGCCTGAAGACCATCGAGTCCTTCCACACCCACGGCACCCCGCCCATCGGCTGACCGGCCTCCGGCGGCTTCCTGTCGGACGGTCAACTGAGCGACCGGATCAAGCCAGTACATACGCGCGGGCGGCATGGGAGGTGTGCCGCCCGCGCGCGCTTTCACCTGGCTTTCAGCTGCCTGTGCGACGGTCTCGGACGGTGGCCTGATTGATTCCAGAATTGTTGACAAAAGCGTTGACACTCTGGGAGTTCGCTCCTTAGCGTCTGTCGCACAATCGGGTCAGCCGCACGAGCCGCGTCGACCCGCATCCCCGATCCCCTTCCAGGGCCCACGCCTCCTGGACGAGAGGAAACAACGATGTCCTCCTCCCTCGCCCTGCCCGCTCGCGGCGGCAGCAGACTGGCCGCACTGGTCGTCGGCCTCTGCTGGCTGGTCGTCCTCTTCGACGGCCTCGACATGTTCATCTACGGCTCGGTGCTGCCGCACATGCTGGAGACGAAGGCGCTCGGCATCGACCCCGGCAAGGCCGGCGACGTCGGCTCCTACGCCACCTTCGGCATGCTGATCGGCGCCCTGTGCTCGGGCACCGTCAGCGACTGGGTCGGCCGCAAGAAGACGATCATCGTGTCGACCGCCGTGTTCTCCCTGGCCTCCGCGGTCTGCGCCTCGGCCTCCAGCCTGGACGTCTTCAGCCTCGGCCGCTTCCTGGCCGGCCTCGGCCTCGGCGGCCTGCTGCCGAGCGCGATCACCATGGTCACCGAGTACGCCCCGCGGGGCCGCCGCGCCCTGATCGTGGGTTCCCTGATGACCGCTCACCAGGCCGGCGGCATCGTCGCCGGATTCGTGGCGCTCGGGACGGGCGACTGGCGTGTCTCCTTCTGGATCTGCGTGATACCGCTGTTCATCGGGGTGCCGCTGGCGGCCGTGTTCCTGCCCGAGTCGATGGCCTTCCTCCAGGCCAAGGGCCGTACCGACGAGGCCCGCGCGCTCGCCGACCGCTACGGCGTCGACCTGGCCGCACGCGCCGCGGAGCGCCAGGCCGCCGCCGACCGCTTCAGCGCCGTCACCGCCCTGTTCCGCGGCGGCCGGTGGGCCCAGACCCTGCTGTTCTGGGTCGCGTCCTTCGGCGGTCTCCTCCTCGTCTACGGCGTCTCGCAGTGGCTGCCCTCGCTGATGAAGGCCAACGGCTACAACCTCGGGTCCTCGATCGGCTTCGTGATCGTCATCAACCTCGGCGGCATCGTCGGCATGCTGATCGGCGGCCGCCTCACCGACAAGTTCGGCGGCTCGCTGATCTCCGCGATCTGGTTCGGCGCCACCGCGGTCGGGATCTACTCCCTCAGCTTCAGGATGGCGCTGCCCCTCACCTACACCGTCGTCTTCCTGACCGGACTCTTCCTGTTCTCGGCGCAGGCGATGATCTACGCCACGGTGGCGCACCGCTCCGACGACGACAACCGCGCCACGGCGGTCGGCTGGACCTCCGGCATGGGACGCTTCGGCGCCGTCTTCGGCCCCTGGCTCGGCGGCCGGCTGCTCGCCACCGGCTCGACCACCGCGGGCTTCACCGCCTTCGCCCTCGCGGGTGTCTTCGCCCTGGTGTTCGTCAGCCTGACCGGCCTGCGCCGCGTCCAGGTGACGCCCCCGAGCTCCGTACAGCCCCGGGAACTGGCCGCCACCGGCTGACCGGAGCGGCGTGGAGCCGGCGTCCGGGCGGGGCCTGACAAAGGGTCCGCCCGGACGCCCTCGCGTCCGGGGTGCGCCGGAGGGGGAGGAGCCGCCCCAGCCTGGAGCCCCTCCCTGCCGCCGGGCCCCGGCGTCGCCCCCCTGCCGCCGGGCCCCGGCGTCGCCCCCCTGCCGCCGGGCCCCGGGGTCGCTCCCGACCACCAGGCCACGGCGTCCGTCGCGACCGCCGGGCCACAACGTCCTTCCCGACCGCCCGGGGGCCGCATATTCCCGTTGCCCCGTTCGTCCCGGGGTGCTGGAGTGACCTCATGGATCACATTGCGGTACTGGCCCTGTTCGACCGGGACATGCGGGAACGCGCACGGCCCGACGCGTCGGGCGCCCGGGTCGAGCGCGTCGGCGAGGTGGTGCGCCACGTCGGCGCCGACAAGGGCTGGAACGCGGTGCTCTGGTCCGACCTCGACGAAACGAGCGCCGACGCGGCCATCGCCGGGCAGGTGCGGTTCTTCTCCGGGCTCGGGGGCGGCTTCGAGTGGAAGCTGTACGGGCACGACCGGCCGGAGGACCTGGGGCAGCGTCTGCGGGCCGCGGGCTTCGTCGCCGAGCCCGAGGAGACGCTGATGATCGCCGAGCTGGGCGATCTGGCCCTCGACGTCGAACCGCCCGAGGGCGTACGGCTGCTGCCGGTCACCGACCGCGCGGGCGTCGCCCTCATGGCCGACGTCCATGAGCAGGCCTTCGGCGGCGACAGCACCCTCCTGCGCCACCAACTGCTCGCCCAGCTCACCGGTGACGCGGACACGGTCGTCGCCGTCGTGGCCCTGGCCGGCGACGTTCCGGTCAGCGCGGCCCGTATGGAACTCCTGCCGGGGGCCCGGTTCGCCGGACTGTGGGGCGGCGGCACCGTCGAGGCCTGGCGGGGCCGCGGCATCTACCGCGCCCTCGTCGCCCACCGCGCCCGGGTCGCCGCGGAGCGCGGCTACCGATACGTCCAGGTCGACGCCTCCAGCCAGAGCCGCCCGATCCTCACCCGGCTGGGCTTCCAGCCGCTCACCACGACCACCCCGTACATCTACGAGGGGTGACGCGCCGTCCGCAGGCCGTGGGAGCGTCCGGGGCCGATGTCACATCCCCGCGTGCGTGACCCGTCGCATCAGTATGACAACGAACCAGAGCATTCTCCTGGCCGGTGCGAGCGGTGTCCTCGGCCGGCACATCACCCGGGCCCTGACGGAAGCGGGCCATGAAGTCACCGGCCTCGGCCGCGGTCCCGCCAACGGTGTCCGGGCCGATCTGATGGACCGCGACGCGCTGCTGCGGGCCGTCGACGGACAGCGCTACGACACGGTCGTGCTGGCCGCGACCGCCCTGCGCAAGGCGCCCCTGCGCCACCGCGACATGCACGCGACCGACGCCCTGCGCGTCGACGGCACCGCCCACCTGGTCGAGGCCGCGCGGGCCACCGGCGCACGCCGGCTCGTCGCCGAGTCGATGATCTTCGGGTACGGATTCGGCGACCACGGCGACCGGGTCGTCACCGAGACCGACACCTTCGGGCCCGAGGGGGCCACGCCCGAACTGGAACGGCACATCGCGGCCATGCGCATCAAGGAGCGCCTCACCTTGGAGGCCGCCGGTCTGGAGGGGGTCGCACTGCGCTTCGGCCTCTTCTACGGCGAGGGCGGCACCGACGCCCTGCTGCCCATGCTGCGCGGGAGGCGGCTCCCCGTGTCCGACGACCACGGTCGGGTCCTGCCCTGGGTCGACCTCGCCGACGCTGCGCGCGCGGTGGCCGCCGCCGTGGAACGCGGCCGCCCGGGTCAGGCGTACAACGTCGCCGACCGCACGCCGCTGGGCTTCGCGTCCCATGTCCGCGCCGTGGCCGAGGAGTTCGGCCTGCCGAAGCCGATGACCGTACCGCTGTGGATGATGAGGCCCATGTCGTACGCGCATGTCGTGATGCGCACGACCCTGCGGGTGTCGTCGGCGAAGGCGGAGCGGGAACTGGGCTGGACGCCCGCGCACCCGTCCGCCTACGAGGGTCTCGCCGCGCTCAAGGCGGCCGCCTGACCCTGAACGCGGTCTCGGCCGAGGTCCCCCATCTCTCGGCGAGCCCGCCGGTGCGGCGCAGGTGGACATATATGGAACACCTTCGCGCGGCTGCGTTTCGGCCGGCGTCAGGGCCGGGAGTTCTGGGCCTAGGCAGGTTGTGGCTGGTGGCTGTCGAGCAGCTTGGCAAGCAGGTCGCAGAGCTGTCGTTGTTCGGCGGCGTCGAGGCCTGCGAGCAGGTCGGCCTGGACGGTATCGGCGTGCCGTTGGAGTTCTCCGAGGTGCTGCCTTCCGGCCGGGGCGAGGGTGACGACGTTGCGGCGCCGGTCGGCGAGGTCGGCTCGACGGTCGACCTGGCCGCAGGCCTGCAGGCGGTTGATGATGCCGCTGACGTCGTTGCGGTCAAGGCCGAGGCGGCGGCCGATGTCGGCTTGGCTGAGCCCCCGTACTCCTCCAGTGCCGCCAGGACCGCGAAGTCGGCGCGGGCGCTCAGCGGCATGCGCCGCGCGGTCAGCCGGGCGCCGAGCGTTGACACCTTGTTCGCCTGCCAGCTGGCGAGTTCGCGCGGTCGGGCCGGGGGCTGCAATCCGTGATCCGTGTCCGCCATGTTCCCATTCATGCCCCGTGCCCCCCACCCTGTTCGAACCGGTCCCGCAGTCCGTACTCATCGAGGGCCTCGGCAACGCCGCGTAGGGCCTCGCGTCACAGACGTCCTGCCGCCGGCCCCGCCGCCGGTAGGACTGCGCCGTGGGCCAGAGACGGGAGACCCGGGCCCCCTCGTCGGTTCAGAGGTCCAGCCGGTACTCCAGCTCCCGGTGGGTGGGCTGATAGCCGAGTGAGTCGTTGATGCCGATCATGGGCGCGTTGCTGTCAGCCGTGTCCGTCAACAGGCCGGCGAGTTCCGGGTAGCGCAGACGGGCCCGGCGGATCGACTCCGCCTTCATCC
The DNA here is from genome assembly GCF_042871525.1 of Streptomyces sp. NPDC005784. Classification (NCBI taxonomy): domain Bacteria; kingdom Bacillati; phylum Actinomycetota; class Actinomycetes; order Kitasatosporales; family Streptomycetaceae; genus Streptomyces; species Streptomyces sp. NPDC005784. The sequence goes on along the minus strand of NZ_JBIAIQ010000018.1, from coordinate 165,235 downwards.
ACAGTCCGAGGCCGTGGCCGCGGTGCTCGGGCAGGACGCCCGTTCCGTAGTGCTGGGCGTCGCCCCGGCCGTCGCCCGGCACGACGACTTCCGAGAATCCGACGACGGAGCCGTCCGAGCGGTCCAGCACGGCCACCGTGTGGAGCGCGTCGCCCCGTTCGAGGACGACCTCGGCCACCGCCACGACCCGCTCCACGTCCCAGACGTCGATTCCGTAGTCGCTGTCCTCCATCGGCATGTCGTCCATGGCCCGCCGGGAGTCGGCGTAGGTGTGCGCAAGCTCGGGCGGCACGACGCCGTCCCAGTGCGTCAACTCGTAGCCCGAGTGTGGGTGTTCGGCCATATCAGTCACGGCCCGGAGGTCCAGTTCCGGCAGTGGGAGGCGTGCGAACGTCAGGGCCAGCACCTGGTGGAACCCGTGCGCCGCGAGAAACCGGTCGCCGGGAGAGCCGGCCGTGACCCGGGAGACGAGCGACCGCCGTTTGTCGCTCCGCGCGGCGGTCACGGCGGCGTCCAGGAGAGCGCCGCCCACTCCCGTGCGCCGTTCGGCCGGGTGTACGGCGATCTCCAGCTCGGCGCGATGATCCTGACCCTCCGTGGTGAACAGCCGGAGGAACGCCGAGCCCAGCGGGACCCCTTCGGCGTCCGAGGCCAGCCAGGCCAGACGGCGGCTCGACGCGGTGGCTCCGGGATCGGTCAACGGCGTGATGCGTGGCGGCAAGATCTCTCCGTGGCGTCGGGCGTGCGGGTGCGAAGCCCGCAGACCGTAGCCGCGCGTACCCACGCCCCGCAACGGAATTGAGCGGCGCCGCCACGCAGTTCATCCGGTACCCCGCACCAGGTCGCCCCAGACTTGTCGGCTGGGCCCCGACCGATGGGCCCGGGCCGATCAGCGCCGGATGTTGGAGCGTCGACCGCTGAGCACCGGCCGCTGGTGCCCCGTCCGCTGAGCACCGGCTGCTGGAGGGCCAACCGCTTGGCACCGGATGCTGGAGCGCCGACGTTCAGCACCCGGATGCTGGAGCGTCGACCACTCAGCACCGGCGCTGGAGGGCCAACCGCTCAGCACCGACTGCTGGAGGGCCGACCACTCAGCACCGACTGCTGGAGGGCCAACTGCTTGGCACCGACTGCTGGAGGGCCGTCCGCTCAGCACCGACTGCTGGAGGACCGACCGCTTGGCACCGGATGCTGGAGCGTCGACGTTCAGCACCCGGATGCTGGAGCGTCGACCACTCAGCACCGGCGCTGGAGCGCCGTCCTCCCGGCACCGGCCGCTGGAGCGCAGCGGCTCAGCGCCGCCCCCTCGTCCGGTCCAGTGCCGCGACACCCAGTGCGGCCAGGCCTACCTGGATGAGCCACTCGATCCAGTCGACGCCCTTGGTGTCGGCGACGCCGAACGCGGCGGCGACACCCGACCCGATGAACGCGGCCACGATGCCGACCGCGATCGTCCACAGGATGCCGATGCGCTGGCGTCCCGGCACGACGAGCCGGCCCAATACACCGATGATGATGCCGATGAGGATGGCACTGATGATGCCCGAGATCTCCATCTCCGCCCCTCTTGGTCGGTCCCCCGCAGTTATGTATCTGCCCGTATCGCGCGGAGCCAGTCCGCTCCCGCGGATGCACCCCGTGGCGGACCCGTCCGGACCCTGTGCAGCCACCGTTTAGTCATGTACCGTTCAATAATCTGTTGAACGGAGGACGGCCAACTTCCGTTCTACGCGCGCAGACTTAGCGCCCGCACCGCCTCTCCCCACTCTGACGGAGGTTCGCCGGATGCTCGGATTCAGGAAGTCCCGCCACAGACTCACCACGGCACTGGCCGTGTTCGGACTGCTCATCACGGGCGCCGCCGTTCAGGCGGCCACCGCCATCCCCGCCCACGCGGCCACCCCCCACCGCGTCCTGTTCGACAACGGCCACGCCGAGACCGCTGGCAACGCCGACTGGATCATCTCCACCAGCCAGCCCGACCCGCTCGGCCAGGACTCCACCCCGTCCGCCGAGACCGACTGGACCGGCGCGCTGTCCTCGTGGGGCGTGGCCCTGCAGAAGACCGGCAACTACAGCCTCAAGACGCTGCCTTCGGGCTCCAGCCTGACCTACGGCGGCAGTGCCGCGACCGACCTCGCGAACTTCGACGAGCTGGTGCTGCCCGAGCCCAACACGCTGTTCACCACCGCTGAGAAGACCGCCATCATGACGTTCGTCAAGAACGGCGGCGGCCTCTTCATGATCTCCGACCACACCGGCGCCGACCGCAACAGCGACGGCTACGACGCGGTCGAGATCTTCAACGACCTGATGACCAACAACAGCGTCGACAGCACCGACCCGTTCGGCTTCTCGATCGACACGCTGGACGTCAGTTCCGGTTATCCGGCCGCCATCAGCGACAGCACCAACACGATCCTGCACGGCTCGTTCGGCACCGTCACCAAGAGCCTGATCGCGGACGGGACCACGGCCACGCTCAAGCCGGCGGACAACTCGGCCGTCAAGGGCCTGCTCTACCGGTCCGGTTACTCCGGGAACACCGGCGCGTTCTTCGCGACCAGCACCTTCGGCAGCGGCAAGGTCGCCTTCTGGGGCGACAGTTCACCGATCGACGACGGCACCGGCCAGTCCGGCAACACCCTGTACGACGGCTGGAACGACACCGGCGCCACCAACGCCGCGCTCGCCCTCAACGCCACCGACTGGCTCGCGGGCACGAGCAGCAGCGGTGGCGGGGGCGGTGGCGGCGGCACCTGCACGGCCGCGCAGCTGCTCGCCAACCCCGGTTTCGAGTCCGGCAGCACGTCCTGGACCGGCACCAGCGGGGTGATCACCAACAGCTCCAGTGAGGCAGCGCGCACCGGTTCGTACAAGGCGTGGCTCAACGGCTACGGCTCGGCCAACACCGACACGCTCTCCCAGGCCGTGACCATCCCCTCGGGCTGCTCGGCCACCCTGAGCTTCTATCTGCACGTGGACACGGCCGAGACGACCACGACCACGGCGTACGACACCCTCAAGGCGCAGGTCGTCAACAGCAGCGGCACCGTGCTGTCGACCCTGGCCACGTACTCGAACCTGAACGCCGCGTCCGGGTACGCGCAGCGCACGTTCAGCCTCGGCACCACGTACGCCGGGCAGACGGTCACGATCAAGTTCACCGGCGTCGAGGGCTCCACGCTCCAGACGTCGTTCGTCCTCGACGACACCGCGCTCAATGTGAGCTGAGCGCGAGCCGGACGAGGGGCGGGCCCGGAACCGGGTCCGCCCCTCGCGCCGTTCCACCGGGCCCGGACGGTTCTACCGGGCCCGGACCGTGCGCTCCTCCGTGTTCCACCCGGAGATCCGCACCGCGGGCCCGGCCCCGTGCAGTTCGGCCGTCCGGCATGTCGCCGTCAGCGTCACCGACTCGCCCGGCCACAGGCTCACCTGGTTGTCGGACCACCGCACCGGCAGCACCGGCCTGCCCTTGGCGTCCACGAGATGCGCGTCGGTCAGGAGTGTGGGCGTCTTCCCGCTCCCGTCATTGCGCAGGACGACCTTCGTCGTGGAGGTCCCGCCGGGACCCGACGAGGTCGACACGGAGGCCGAAACCGGCACCCGGGCCATGGAGTTGAGCCCCGTGAGGTCCGCGTAGCTCGTCGTCGGCGTGTAGTACCAGTCGGTGTTCGCCCAGTCGATGGTGTCCGGCCGGGTCGACAGCCAGTAGACGTTGCGGCTGACCTCCCTGCCCCCGGCGTCGCGCAGCACCAGGCGCGCCAGATACGTCGTCGACAGACCCCTCACCGAGGACGGCACCGTGAGCGCGGTGCCGCGCGCCCCGTCGCCCCGCACGGTGACACCGGTCGCCGTCCTGTCGTACCGCTGTGTGCCGTCGGTGTCGAAGAGCGTGACCCGCGCCGTGAGGCCGGACACGGACGCGTGCCGGTTGTTCACGACGACGACGGACCGGTCGTCGTACGAGTACTGGATGTGCAGGGGCTCGTTGGCCTTCTTCGCCCCGAAGTAGGCCCCGCCCTGGTCGAGGTAACGGTCCATCAACTGCCAGTGCAGCGAGGTCCATCCGCTGTTGAGCATCCAGTGGACGACCCCGGTCGAGGGCTTCGAGGCATCGGTGGCATTGCGCCCGTACGCCTCGAACTGCGCCCGTACGTTCTCGTACTGGGCGAGCTGCGCCTTGCGCACGTAGTCGGTGAGACCCGTCGGCGCGCCGTAGCGGCCGGCCAGGGCGGCGTCGTAGATCTTGAGGGTGCCGAAGACCGGGGAGGGTGAGCGGTGGTACTGCTTGACGTCCGGGTTCTTCCAGAGGGTGTCCAGTTCGGCGGGCGACATCATGCGGCGGAGGGTGTCGAGGGTGGGGATGTCGGGGCCCGCGCCGGTCTCGGAGTTGAAGCCGGTGGCGCCGCCCTCGCGCTTGGCGTACCAGTAGCCCGGCGGGATCCAGTCGTAGGGCCCGGTCATCTTCATGCCCGAACTGCCGGACAGTGGCGAGGAGTTGTCGGACGCCGCGGCGACCACCGGGGTCGGCCAGTCGGCCGCCTTCAGCGCGTCGAGGTAGGTCTTCTCGATCCTGGCGTCCGGCGCGAAGTCGCTGCCGATGAGGAAGGAGATGACGCTCGGGTGGTCGCGCAGCCGGGCGGCCTCGGCGGTCATCGACGCCTTGGCGACCGGGTAGTCGGCGGCGGTCCATTTGTCGCCGGTCTCCGTGCCGTTGACCTGTCCCTCCCACTTGTCGCAGCACTCCCAGCCGGGCAGGGTGAGAATGCCGTAGCGGTCGGCGAGGTCGAAGAACTCGTTCGGCTCGATGTGGCCTTCGAGGCGGATGGTGTTGAGGCCCAGATCGCGCACGTACCTCAGCCGGTCCTCGACGTACCCCCGGTCCCAGCGCAGGAACTCGTCCGGGGACCAGCCGCCGCCCTTGATGAGCAGCCTGCGGCCGTTCACGCTGTACTGCCGGGCGCCGTCGGCATTCAGGGGCGCCTTCACGTCGCGGACGCCGAAGTCCTCGTGCGCGGTGTCGGAGACGGTACCGGCGACGGAGACGGTCAGATCGAGGCCGTACAGCGGCTGCCCGCCCATGCCTGCGGGCCACCACACCCTCGGTGACGTCAGGTGCAGCCCGGGGACGTCGGACGGCGAGAAGGTGACCGCCTTCGTCTGGTGGGCCGCGAGCGGGACGGTCTTCGAGAACGACTCCGGGCCGATGCGGCCGGACACCGTGGCCGTGACGGCCGAGCCGGTCTCGTTGCGCGCCCGCGCCTTGACCGTGAGGTCCGCGGACCGGAGCGAGGGCACGTCCAGGCGGGTCGGCACATGCGCGTCGCGCAAGGCGACCGGGCCGCCGCGGCGGACGAGGACGTCCCGGACGATGCCCATGTTCTGGTCGGGCGGCGGCTGCAGCCAGTCGATCCAGCCCATCGTCAGGTTCTTGTTCGGGTCGTTGGGCCGGATGCGGAAGGCGACCGTGTTGGTGCCCGCGCGCACCAGCGAGGTGATGTCCAGCTCGTGGTGCGTGTAGGCGCCGGCCACCTCGGCGGCGTCGGCGACCCGGCGGCCGTTGACGTAGACGTCCGCCGCCGAGATCACCCCGCTGAAGTCCAGATAGCTGCGCTCGGAGGTGTCGGTGACCGTGAAGTCCGAGCGGTACCACCAGGGCACGGTGAAGTCGGCCTTCGGGATCTTCCGCAGGTTCGTCGAGTAGAATGGATCCTCGTACGTCCCGTTCGCGAGCAGCGCCGCGAGGACCGTGGAACGGGAGCCGGCCGGGTACCAGCCGCTCACCCCGTAGCCGGGGCTGGAGACGGCGGACGCCGGGTCGAGGACCTTGGCGCTGGACTGGATCGCGTACCCGGACAACGCCGTGGCGCTGCCCGGCGCGGAGGCCACCGGTGTGACGCGGACGTGCGGCACGGCGATCGCTCCGATGTCGGGCCCGTCGGCCCAGGCGCTCGCGGAGAGGGTGCACAGCAGGCCCAGGGCGACGGCGGCCGTGGCGAGGCGCCGCCGGGAGGCAGGGCGGTGGAACACGGTGATCTCCTTGGGAGGTGGGGGAGCATCCGCGCTTCGGCACTGCAAGTTAGGAAACTTTACTAACTAGGCCCACAAGCTAGGCCGGTGAGTAAGCCATGTCAATCACCGGCCCGTCGATCACAGCGGGGCGGCCCTTCCTCGCCCGCCTCCCGGCCCCCGCCTCGCACCGCCCGTGCCGACCGCCCGTGCCGGGCGGGCGAGTTGTGCGGGGGCGGCGGCGGGCGCCGCCCCGGTTCAGGATGCCGACCTGCGCTCGAACACCACATCGCGCGCGGTCCCCAGCGCCGTGGCCACCGCGCCGAGCAGCACCGCGTCCTCGCCCAGACGGCCGGGTGCGATCCTCGGGCGCAGGGGTGTGAGGGCGCGCAGGGTCTCGCGGACCGGCTTCAGTAGCAGATCGACGCTGTGGCCGACGCCGCCGCCCAGAACCACCAGGTCGGGATCGAGCACCGCCGTCGCGGCCGCCACCGTGTGAGCGATCCGCTCGCCCTCCAGCCGGACCGCCTCGACCGCGGGCTTGTGGCCTTCCCGGGCGGCATCGAAGACGGCCTTCGCGGTAAGCTGCCCGGTCATGCCGAAGTGCCGGGCGGCTTCGACGACCGCCTCGCCGGACACCGCGTCCTCCAGGGTCTCGGGCTTGTGTCGGCCGGGCCACGGCAGGAAGCCGATCTCACCGGCTCCGCCGTGCGCCCCAGTGAACAGCCGTCCCTCGCTGACGACACCCATGCCGAGGCCGGTGCCGATCATGATGTACGCGAACAGCCGACTGCCGGCGCCGACCCCGTACGTGTACTCGCCGAGCGCCGCGAGGTTCGCGTCGTTGTGCACCTCCAGCGGGATGCCGAGTTCCTCCCGCATCCGGTCGAACAGGCCCGCCCGCCCCCACCCGGGCAGATGCATCGCGTACCGCACCCGGCGCTGCTTCTCGTCGTACACGCCCGGCGTGCCCACCACCGCGTGGGCCACCTCGTGCGCGCCGACACCGGAGTTGGCGACGACCTGGTGGGCGGTGGAGACCACGAGATCGGCCATGGCGCCCGAGGTGCGGGCGCGGTTGCGCACGTCGGCGCGCGCGACCACCGCGCCGTCGAGATCGGCGACCGCGACGCGCAGCCAGCTGCGGCCGATGTCTATGCCGAGCGCGTACCCGGCCGCGGGGTCGGGGGCGTACAGGACGGCGACCCGGCCGCGCTCGGGAGCCCGCGTTCCGACCTCGTGGACGAGTCCCGCCTCCTCCAGCGCGGCGAGCGCGCTGGAGACCGTCGGCTTGGACAGGCCCGTCTCGCGGGCGAGTTGCGCGCGCGAGGCGGCACCGTCGGTGCGCAGCCGGTCGAGGAGCAGTCGCTCGTTGGTGCTGCGCAGCCGCCGGCGGTTCCAGGGCTGTTCGGGCTGCTCTGCGGTGTCGCCGACGGGCATCGGACCATTCTCACTCATTCATGACACCCCCTTGACGTGCTTAGTAAGGCTCCTTAACTTTATCGCCCAGTCAGCCTCGCCGGGCGAGCCGAGGGGAGCCCAGCGCCGGCCGGTCACCCGCCGCCCTTGATCCGTCGGCCGCGCCATCGACGCCGGCCGTCACCTCGTACCTCTCCCCGCGTCCTGTCCTGAGGAGGACCCGTGTCCGGTACCCCGCCACCCACCGGCGGTTTCGTCCGCCGTATCGGCCTGTTCCAGGCCACCGCCATCAACATGAGCCAGATGTGCGGCATCGGGCCGTTCGTGACGATCCCGCTGATGGTCGCCGCGTTCGGCGGCCCGCAAGCGGTCATCGGCTTCATCGCCGGCGCTCTGCTGGCGCTCGCCGACGGGCTCATCTGGGCCGAGCTCGGCGCCGCCATGCCCGGTTCCGGCGGCAGTTACGTCTATCTGCGCCAGGCCTTCCAGTACCGCACCGGGCGTCTGATGCCGTTCCTGTTCGTGTGGACGGCGATGCTCTTCATCCCGCTGATCATGTCCACGGGCGTGGTCGGCTTCGTGCAGTACCTGGGCTATCTGGCCCCTGACATGGGCAAGACCACCGGCGACCTCGTCGGACTCGGCATGGTCGCCCTCGTCGTCCTCCTGCTGTGGCGGGGGATCGAGCACATCGCGCGGATCACCGCTGTCATGTGGGCCGTGATGATCACCTCGGTCCTCCTGGTGATCGTCGCCGCCGCCACCGACTTCAGCGCCGACCTCGCCTTCACCTACCCGGCGCACGCCTTCGAACTGTCGGGCAGCCACTTCTGGATCGGCTTCGCGGCAGGCCTGACCATCGGCATCTACGACTACCTCGGCTACAACACCACCGCGTACATGGGCGCCGAGATCAAGGACCCCGGCCGCGTCCTGCCCCGCTCCATCATCTTCTCGATCCTCGGCATCATGGTGATCTACCTGCTGCTCCAGATCGGCACGCTCGGCGTCATCGACTGGCACCGGATGAAGGACCCCGGCGACATCGCCTCCACCTCGGTGGCCTCGGCGGTCATGGAGGAGACCTGGGGCAAGGGCGCCGCCGACACCGTCACCGTCCTCATCCTGATCACCGCGTTCGCCTCGGTCTTCACCGGACTGCTCGGCGGCTCGCGGGTGCCCTACGACGCGGCCCGCGAGCGTGTCTTCTTCCGTCCGTACGCCAAGCTGCACCCCAAGCACCGCTTCCCGATGCTGGGTCTGGCCACGATGGGCGTCATCACGGCGATCGGGTTCCTGATCGGCCGCCACACCGATCTCGCCACCCTCATCCAGCTGCTGACCACGGTCATGGTGATCGTCCAGGCGCTGGCCCAGGTCGTCGCCCTGTCGGTGCTGCGCAAACGGCAGCCGGGCCTGCGCCGCCCGTACAAGATGTGGCTCTACCCGGTGCCGAGTTTCCTGGCCCTCGCCGGCTGGCTCACCATCTACGGCTACGCGGACAAGAACTCCCCGGGCCGCCACCCCATCGAGTGGTCGCTGGCCTGGCTCGCCCTCGGCCTCGTCGCCTTCGTCGTCTGGGCGCGCCTGGACAAGGTGTGGCCGTTCGGCCCGAAGGAGGTATCCGAGGAGTACCTGACGGCGCCGGCTCCGGAGACGGAACCCGCCGGGGCGTGACCGCCCGGGGCGCCCCCGGACGCACGATGTCCGGGGGCGCCCACCTGAATCCGACGGCCTGGGCAGACCTGGGCCCTCGGACCCGCCGGGGGCCTGTCGCCGCCGGTCACGGAGTTCAGCCGTGGCCGTCGTCGGCCAGCTGGCTCCAGGTCCGAAGGACCACGTCCCGGCCCTTCGCCGTGCGGAGGACGGGCTCGTCACCGGAGAGAACGAAACCCGTCGCCTTGGCGACCCCCTCGCTCGCCGTGTTCCCGTCCTCGATGCACAGCACGATGCGCCGCCCGCCGACGCGACGGTGGGCGAAGTCCACGACGAGCCGGACCGCGCGGGTCGCGAGCCCCCGGCCCCGGTACGCGGCCCCTACGCCGTAGGCCAGCTCGACGTCCCGCTCGTCGGCCGTGCCGGGGAACAGCAGGATCTCGCCCCGGGGCCGCTCACCGTCCGTGGTGATGGCCAGCTGTACGCCCCGCCGCTCGGCGTTTTTCTGCTCCGCCGCCGCGAGGTAGGCGAGTGCCGCCTCGGTGTCGAAGGGAGAGGCGACCGGCGTCCATCGGTCGATCTCGGGATCGTCGTAGAGCGCGACGAGATCCGCGACATCGTCGTCGGACCACTCGCGCAGATGCAGCCCCAGCCCGTCGATACGCAGCGGCCCGGGGAAGTCGAAGGTCGGTCGGCTGTCCATCGGACGATCGTGACGCGTCGAGCGGGCGACGGCCAAGGACGCAGGGACACGCACATGGATACGGACACGCACATGGATACGGATACGGACACGCACATGGAGGCGGACACGGCGGTCGACGCCACTTGGGGGTTGTCCGGGTGCGCGGGCGCGTGGCCAGGATAGAACTGGGACATCGTCCGATCGTCGGGAGGCCGTGATGCTCGTCCCCTTCGGGGCCCGTGATTTCCTGGACCGCGCCGTCACCGTGTACGGCGACCGCGTCGGCGTCGTCGACGAACCGGACCAGCCGGCCGAGTCCTGGGAGGGGCTGACCTACCGGCGCGTCGGAGAGCTGGCCAGAGCCCAGGCCGCCGGCCTCGACGCGCTGGATGTCCCGCACGGCGCGCGTGTGGCCGTCGTCTCGCCCAACAGCGCCAGGCTGCTCACCTCGTTCTTCGGCGTCAGCGGCCACGGCCGCGTCCTCGTACCGGTCAACTTCCGTCTGACGGCCGACGAGGTGGGTTACATCGTCGAGCACTCGGGCGCGAGCGTCCTGCTCGTCGACCCCGAGCTGACCGACCGCTTCGCCGGGGTCAGCTGCAAGCACCGCTTCACCCTCGGCGCCGCCGCGGACGCCGAGCTGTACCGCTTCGACACCGAACCCCGCGCCTGGGAGGCGGACGAGAACGCCACCGCGACGATCAACTACACCAGTGGAACGACCGCCCGGCCCAAGGGCGTACAGATCACGCACCGCAACATCTGGGTCAACGCCACGACCTTCGCCCTGCACGCCGGTGTCACCGACCGTGACGTTTATCTGCACACCCTGCCCATGTTTCACGCGAACGGGTGGGGGATGCCTTTCGCGATGGCGGGCCTCGGCGTCCGGCAGATCGCGCTGCGCAAGGTCGACGGGGCGGAGATCCTGCGCCGGGTGGCCGAGCACGGGGTGACCGTGATGTGCGCGGCCCCGGCCGTCGTCAACGCGGTGCTGGCAGCCGCCGAGTCCTGGGAGGGCGAGATCCCCGGCCGCGACCGGGTCCGCATCATCGTCGCCGGAGCGCCGCCGCCCACCAAGACCGTCGCCCGCGTCGAGTCCCTGTTGGGCTGGGAGTTCATCCAGATCTACGGGCTCACCGAGACCTCACCCCTGCTCACCGTCAACCGCACCCGTTCCGAGTGGGACGACCTCGACCCGCAGGCCCGCGCCGAGAAGCTGGTCCGCGCCGGCGTCCCCGCGCTGGGAGTGACCCTGCGCACCGCCGCCGACGGCGAGATCCTCGCGCGCTCCAACGTCATCCTGGAGGGGTACTGGGAGCAGCCCGCGGAGACCGAACGGGCGCTGGCCGACGGCTGGTTCCACACCGGCGACGGCGGATCGATCGGCGAGGACGGCTATCTGACGATCAGCGACCGCAAGAAGGACGTGATCATCACGGGCGGTGAGAACGTGTCCTCGATCGAGGTGGAGGACGCGCTCTTCAGCCATCCCGCGATCGCCGAGGTCGCGGTGATCGGCGTGCCGCACGAGAAGTGGGGAGAGACCGTCAAGGCCCTGGTGGTCCTCGCGCCGGGCGCGGAGGCGACGGAGAGTGAACTGATCCAGTACTGCAAGGAGCGCCTCGCCCGATACAAGGCACCGACCTCGGTCGAGTTCCGGAGCGAGCTGGCCCGGACGGCCACCGGCAAGCTCCAGAAGTACAAGCTGCGCGAGCCGTACTGGGAAGGGCGCGACCGGGACGTCAACTGACCGTTTTCCCCGGTCGTCTGCCACCCCGGCGGCAGACGGCCGGGTTTCTTCGTGGTTGACATGCAGTCGATTGCCTGCATAACGTTGGGTGTGCGATCAGAGAGCGACTCCGGAATGGACCACGTCTTCAAGGCGCTCGCCGACGGGACCCGGCGGCGACTGCTCGACCGGCTCCACGGGCACAGCGGCCAGACACTCGGCGAGCTGTGCGAACACATCGACATGACACGCCAGTCGGTGACGCAGCACCTGGCCGTCCTGGAGGCCGCCAACCTCGTCAGCACCGTGCGGCGAGGGCGGGAAAAGCTGCACTACCTGAATCCGGTGCCGCTCCACGAGATCCAGGAGCGGTGGATCGACAAGTTCGAGCGCCCGCGGCTGCGCGCGCTCGGCGCCCTCAAGGAACGAGCCGAGGAAGTCATGACCGACAAGCCGAACTTCGTCTACGTCACCTACATCCGGAGCACTCCCGAGAAGGTCTGGGACGCGCTCACCGACGCCGATCTCACCGCCGCCTACTGGGGCCACAGCAATGTCTCGGACTGGCGGACCGGGTCCCGCTGGGAGCACCGGCGCACGGACGGCTCCGGTATCGCCGACGTGGTCGGGACCGTCGTGGAGAGCGAGCGCCCGACCCGCCTCGTGACCACCTGGGCCGCTCCGGAGGAGGAGGGCGACGCGGACAAATACTCCCGCGTCACCTTCGACATCCAGCCGCACGCCGACATCGTGCGGCTGACGGTGACGCACGAGGACCTGCCCGGCGAGGACGCGCTGCGCGACGCCACCTCCGGCTGGGCCGCGGTGCTGTCCAACCTGAAGTCCCTGCTGGAGACCGGCAGCCCGCTGCCCCAGGAACCCTGGCTCATGCCGAGCCGCTGAACCGGACGCGGGTGCCGGCCTGGACACGGGTGCCCGCCGTGCGGACATTGGCGATTCGACGCGTACGCGTGGGTATGGGTGTTTGGTTCGGCGGCCCGTCTTACCGCGGGGTCCGTCGGTCCCGCGAGGTTGCGTCAGGGGGCGCTGAGCAGGCGGGCGATGGCGTGGCGCGCCCGGGTCGGCGCCTGTGGGTCGCGGTACAGCTTGATCGACTGCCCGGCCGCGAGGATCACGCCGCCCAGCTCGAAGGCGAGCTGGTCCACATCGGTGCGTTCGGGGAGTTGGCGGGTCTCGACCGCCGTGTTCAGTTCCGTCAGGACGTACGCCGTCCACGCGCCCAGCGCGGCCAGGACCGCGTCGCGGACCGGGCCGGGGCGGCCGTCGAACTCGCTCGCCACCGAGGTGAGGAAGCAGCCTCCGTGCCCCTCGCCCTCGGCCATGTAGGCGATCCACTCGACGTAGGTGCGTGTCAGCCGCTCCGTGCCGGGCCTGGCCCCGACGGCCCGCGCCGGCACGCGCAGGGTGAACCGTTCGACAGCCGCTCCCAGGACGGCGAGCTGGAGCGCTTCCTTGCTGCCGAAGTGACCGATCACGCCGGCCTTGCTCATCGCCAGGTCGGCGGCGAGGCGTCCGATGGTGAGGCCTTCGAGGCCTTCCGCGGAGGCCAGCGTGAGGGCGCTGTCGATGATCCGTTCGCGGGTGGCGGCGGTTTCGGCGACGGACTTGCGCGGGCTCATACGGCCAGCTTAACCTGACGACCGTTCGCTATTAGCTTACGAACGTTCGTTATCTATTGGGACGCGGCTCTGTGCCGGTGCCAAGGGGCACCCATGAGCGCCTGAAGGGACTCATCGTGAAGATCCACCACCTGAACTGCGGTTCCCTGCGGACGATCGACAGCGAGGAGGGAAGCCTGCCCGCCGTGTGCCACTGCCTGCTCGTCGAAACCGACCGCGACGGCCTCGTCCTGGTCGAGACCGGCATCGGTACGGCCGATGTGGCGCGCCCCGAGGAGAACCTCGGCGCGGACTTCCTCGGCCGTGCCCAGCCGGTCCTGGACCTCGCCGAAACCGCGCTGCACCAGGTCACCGCCCTCGGCTTCCGGCCCGAGGACGTACAGCACATCGTGCTCAGCCATCTCGACCTCGACCACGCCGGCGGTCTTCCCGACTTCCCCTGGGCGAAGGTCCATCTGACCGAGGCCGAGCATCGCGCGGCCATGGCGGCACCGGGCGCCCACCCCGAGGACCGCGTCCGCTACCGCCCGGCCCAGTGGGCACACCATCCGCACTGGGTCACGTACGCGGAGCCCGCGGGGGACCCCTGGTTCGGCTTCGACGCGGTCCGCCCACTGGAGGGGCTGGACGCGGAGATCCTGCTCGTCCCGCTCGGCGGGCACACCCGGGGCCACAGCGCGATAGCGGTCCAGGACTCCGGACGCTGGCTCCTGCAGTGCGGTGACGCCTACTACTTCCACCACGAGATCGACCCCGACCACCCCGTGGGCCACCCCGGTCTGGATCTCCTCCAGCAGATCGCCGAGGTGGACCGGCCTCTGCGGCTCGCCAATCACGCCCGGCTGCGGGAACTGGTCCGCCTGCACGGCGACGAGGTCGATGTCTTCAGCGCCCACGACCCTTGGGAACTGGCCCGGTACGTGGACGGAGCCGGTAGCGGGGCGTCCAGCGGTCCAGCGGTCCAGTAGTCCCAGCAGGGCGTCCCGGCGCCTCGACGTTCGCCTGCGGCGTTGTCCGGCGACGTTCTCCCGTCCGATCGAAGGAAGATCGAGCCCGGCCAATCCGCGAGGGCCTCAGCTTCGGAATACCTGCGAGAGCTCCGATCGGGAGCCGGGCGGGAGGAAACCGATGAGACGCAGGTCCGCAGACGCTCCGGACGGCGGCGCGGGGCGCACCGAGCGGGAACGGCGGGAGGCGCGCCGACGTACGGCCGTGATCGGCGGGGGAGTTGCCGGGCTCACCGCCGCGTACGTGCTGGGCCGTGAGCGGCCCGTGGCCGTCTACGAGGCGGACGACCGGCTCGGCGGACACGCGCACACCCACGACCTGACCTCGTCCGACGGACGTCTGCACCGCGTCGACTCGGGCTTCATCGTGCACAACCAGCGCACCTACCCGAACCTGTTGCGGCTGTTCGCCGAACTCGGCGTCGCCACCCAGGAGTCCGAGATGAGCATGTCGCTGCGGTGTGAGGGGTGCGGACTGGAGTACGCGGGCGCGCGGGGCCCCGCCGGCCTGTTCGCCCGGCCGCGCAGCGCGCTGCGCGGCCCCTATCTGCGGATGCTCACCGAAGTGCCGGCCTTCCACCGCGCCGCCCGCCGGCTGCTGGCCCGGGGTGGCGAAGACAACCTCACCCTGGGCGAGTTCCTGGCCCGGGAGCGCTTCTCGCCCTATTTCACCCGGCACTTCATGACCCCGCTCGTCTCCGCGGTCTGGTCCTGCGACGCGGCCACCGCCCGCCGCTACCCGGCCGCCTATCTGTTCCGCTTCATGGACCACCACGGCATGCTGTCGGTCGGCGACTCGCCGCTCTGGCGGACGGTGGCCGGCGGCTCCCGCTCCTACGTCGACCGGTTGGCCAAAGAGCTCGACGCGGTGCACACCTCCACCCCGGTCCGGGCCGTTCGCCGTCACGCGGACGGTGTGGACATCACCACCGAGGACGGCACCACCACCTCGTACGGATCCGTGGTCATCGCGGTCCATCCCGACCAGGCGCTGAGACTGCTCGCGGACCCCACCCACCCGGAGCGCGAGGTGCTCGGCGCCTTCCGCTACTCGCGCAACAGCACCCTGCTGCACACCGACACGGCACTGCTGCCGCGCGCCCGCGGGGCACGCGCCTCCTGGAACTACCTGATGCCCGACTGCGAGTCCGACGCGGACCGGGTCCGGGTGAGCTACGACATGAACCGCCTCCAGCGGCTGGACGCACCCGAGACCTATGTGGTCACCCTCGGCGGGGAGGACCGCGTCGACCCGGCCCGGGTGCTGGCCCGCATGGAGTACGAACACCCCGTCTACACCCCCGAGTCGGTCGCCGCCCAACGCCGACTCCCCGCCCTGAACGGCCCCGTGACCGCGTACGCCGGTGCCTACCACGGCTGGGGCTTCCACGAGGACGGCTGCCGGTCCGGCGTCGAGGCCGCCGAGGCACTGGGGGTGACCTGGTGACCGACACCCCCGCCCTCTATCCCTGCACGGTCGCGCACATACGGACGAAGCCCACCCGGTACGCGCTCCGCCACCGGACGTACATGTGGCTGACCGACCCCGACCACCCACCCGAACTGCCGTACCCGCTGCGCCCGTTGGCCCGCTTCGATCCCCGCGACCACTTCGACGGCGACCAGCCGAGCATCCGGGCCGGCCTGGACCGCTTCCTCGCCTCGCACGGCGTCGACCTGCACGGCGGGCCGGTGCGGATGCTCGCCCACGCCCGGGTCCTCGGCCACGTCTTCAACCCACTGACCCTGTACTGGTGTCACGACCCCGACGGCACCGCGCGCTGCGTCGTCGCCGAGGTGCACAACACCTACGGCGAACGGCACTCCTATCTGCTGCACCCCGACGACAGCGGCACCGCGCGGACCCGCAAGGAGTTCTACGTCTCGCCGTTCTTCCCCGTCGACGGCGCCTACCGCATGCGGCTGCCCGAGCCCGGCACCCGCCTCGACCTGACGGTGCATCTGGAACGCGAGGGCGCCCGGCCCTTCACCGCCACCGTACGCGGCACGCGCCGGGCCGCGACCCTCGGCGCCCTGCTGCGTCAGGCGGTGCGCCACCCGTGGTCCACCGCCGCCGTGTCCGCCGCCATCCGGCTGCACGGCATCCGTCTGTACCTGCGCGGACTGCCCGTCCAGCCCCGCACCCCGCAACGAGCCCAGGAGAACGTGAAATGAGGACAGCCGAGTCCTGCCCCGTCGAGGCACCCCGACAGGACACCGACCCGCTCCCCTGGCCGGACGTGATGACCGGCCCGCAGTCCTCGCGGGCCCGCACCGCCGTCACCCGCGCGCTGCTGCGCCGCGCCCTGGAACGCCTGCCCCTGCAAGCGCGGTTCGCCGATGGAACCCGCCTCGGCCTCGGCGGCCCGGTCATCGAGATCCATGACCCGTCCGCCTTCCACCGCCGCATCGGCGCCCAGGGCCTCGTCGGCTTCGGTGAGTCCTACATGGCGGGGGAGTGGGACGCGCCGGACCTGGTCGCCGCGCTCACCGTCCTCGCCGGGAACGCGGCCGAGCTGATCCCGGCCCCACTCCAGAAGCTGCGGGGACTCTGGGCGATGCGCCGGCCGGACGCCCAGCGCAACACCCCCACCGGCGCCCGCGACAACATCAGCCGCCACTACGACCTGTCCAACGATCTGTTCGCGCTCTTCCTCGACGACACCCTCAGCTATTCGTCGGCGCTCTTCCGGGGCTTCCCCGCCTCCTGGCCACTGCTGGCCACCGCCCAACACCGCAAGATCGACCGGCTGCTGGACCTCGCCGAGGTCGGACCCGGCACCCGGTTGCTCGAAATCGGCACTGGCTGGGGCGAGTTGGCGGTCCGTGCCGCCGCGCGCGGCGCCCACGTCACCTCGCTCACCCTCTCCCGGGAACAACAGGCTCTGGCCCGTGAGCGGGTCCGCGAGGCGGGACTCGACGACCGGGTGAGCATCGAGTTGTGCGACTACCGCGAGGCCGCCGGTACGTACGACGCCGTGGTCAGCGTCGAGATGATCGAGGCGGTCGGCGAGGAGTTCTGGCCCGTCTACTTCGCGACTCTCGACGCACGGCTCGCCCCCGGTGGCCGGGTCGCCCTCCAGGCGATCACCATGCCGCACGAGCGCATGCTCGCCTCCCGCGACACCTTCACCTGGATCCAGAAGTACGTCTTCCCGGGCGGACTGCTGCCCTCTGTGGAGGCGGTGGAAGAGGTGACCCGCGCTCACACCGGCCTGCGCACCACCCGTAAGGACTCCTTCGGGGCGCACTACGCGGAGACCCTGCGCCTGTGGCGCGAACGGTTCACCGAGCGGGGCGACGAGGTCGCGGCGCTCGGCTTCGACGAGACCTTCCGCCGGATGTGGACCTTCTATCTCGCGTACTCCGAAGCCGGATTCCGCTCCGGCTATCTGGACGTCCAGCAGTACCTGTTCACGAAGGAGGACCCCACCCGATGAGCGGTTTCCCCTGGGGAGCGTTCGCCCAGAACCTCGCACTCGCGGCCGTCGCGGCGTTCGCCGTCATGCTCGCCACCTTCGCCGTCGCCGTACGCAAGGGCCTGCACCGGATCGTGGACGTCGCCTGGGGGATCGGCTTCACCTCGGTGGCCATCGTCAGCTTCCTGGCGTCCGCCGGCGAGGGCGACGAGGGCAGGCGCGTGCTCGTCACCGTCCTCACCGTGGTGTGGGGACTGCGGCTGGCCGCGCACATCGCGCGGCGCGGCCGGGGGCACGGCGAGGACCCGCGCTACGACGCCCTGCTGGCCAGGGCCCCCGGCAGCCGAGACCTCTACGCCCTGCGCATGGTGTACCTCCTGCAAGGGGCGTTGGTGTGGCTGGTGTCGCTGCCCGTCCAGGCCGCGCAGTACATTCCGGGGCCCCTGACGGGCTTCGCGTGGGCGGGCACCGCGCTGTGGGCGTCCGGCCTGTTCTTCGAGGCGGTGGGCGACGCCCAACTGGCCCGCTTCAAGGCCGATCCGGCCCACCGCGGCCGCATCATGGACCGCGGCCTGTGGAGCTGGACCCGCCACCCCAACTACTTCGGTGACTTCTGCGTGTGGTGGGGCCTGTTCCTGCTGGCCTGCGACAGTCCTCAGTCGGCGGCGGTGACGGTGGTGTCACCGCTGGTGATGAGCTACCTCCTGATCAACGGGAGCGGAAAGCCCATGCTGGAGCGCCACATGGCGCGGCGCCCGGGTTTCACCGAGTACGCGGCGCGCACCAGCGGTTTCTTTCCGCGGCCACCGAAGCGTCGCGGCTGACCGGTCCGGAGTTCCCTCCTCGGCACCGTGGCGTCGCCCGTGGGTCCCCTCCCGCCGGAGGGGACCCACAGGCGGTACGGCGAGCACCTCGTGCCCCCACCGGTGCAGCGGGTGAGGGCACGAACGCTCAGGTGGGGAAACTCAGCAGAGCCAGCGGATCGGAGGTGGGTTCGGCCGAACCACCGACCGGCTCCACCGTGATCCCCATGCCGGACGCGCCGTCGACGGAACCCTCCATCAGCACCGCCTCGGTGGTGCGGCCCGGGTCCATCAGTCCGGCGGACCGCATGGTGCCCGCGTCGTCGAACCACAGCTGGTAGACCTTGCCGCTCGGCGGCTTGGCCATGCGTGCGGCGATGAACACCGCCTGGTCCCGGCTCTTGGACACGACCACCGTGCCGCTCGCCCCGCCCGCCAGCGTCGCCGTGCGCGACGTGGCGTCGGGAGCGGCGAGGACCGCGGCCACCTCGTCCGTACGCCGTTCGGCCTGCCGGGCCTGCTCCTGGGCGTCCTGCGCGCGCTCGTGCTGCCACACCGCCGCACCGCCCAAGGAGGCAGCGGCGGCCAGAGCGGCGGCGAGCGCCCATCGCGCGGGCCGGAGCCGGCGGATGCCGGTGGCTCGGGGCGCCGTGCGGGGAACCGTGCGCGGCGACTCCTGCCGGACCGTGGTGATCCGCCGCATGACCTGGGCCTTGAGCGCCGGGCCCGGCGAGGCGGTGACGGCCAGGCCCAGCCGAGCGGCCGCGGCGGTCAGCTCGCGGACCTCCTGGGCGCAGTCCGCGCAGTCCGCGGCGTGCCGCTCGAAGCGCTCGCGCTCGTCGTCGGCCAGCGCGTGCAGCGCGTACGCGCCGGTCAGCGTATGCAGATCCACCGGGGTCACGCCGTCACCCCCAGGCAGTCACGAAGCCGGATCAGACCGTCACGCAGGCGGGTCTTGACCGTGCCGAGGGGAAGCGCCAGCAATTCCGCCACCTCCCGATAGGTCAGGCCGCGGTAGTAGGCCAGCGTCACCGACTGCCGCTGGAGCTCCGTCAGCGTGCGCAGACAGCGCCGTACCTGCTCATGTTCCAGGCGCGCCTCGACCTGTTCGGTCACCTCGTCGAACTCGGGCGTCCGGTCGAGGAGAGCGGCCTTGTGCTCGCGCGCCGCCGAGGCCTCGACCGATCGCACCCGGTCCACGGCCCGCTGATGGGTGAGGGTGAGGACCCAGTTCATCACCGACCCGCGCTCGGGCCGGTAGCGGGCGGCCGTCCGCCACACCTCGACCAGCACCTCCTGGGCGACCTCCTCCGACTGCGCCCGGTCGCGCAGCATTCTGCGCGCGATGCCGAGGACGGGGCCCGCCACGACGTCGTAGAGCGAGGCGAACGCCTCCTGGTCACCCCGGGCGACCCGGGCCATGAGATCCGGCAGGTCCGGCTTCGCAGACGGGTCCCTCCCGATCTCCACGGCTTCCTTCACAGTGTGGTCCTCCAGGACGCTTTGACGGTTCGGAAGTGATCCGAAGCCGGTCGGGCCGCGGATTGGCCCACGGCCCGGGAAAGTACGGACCTGCCGGAACACATCGGCGCGATGCGGTCCGGACGGCCCGCGGCCCACGGCGAGCCGTCGGCGCTCAGACCTCCGCCGCCGACCGCAGACCGTGGCGCAACTGGTGCAGACCGCGTCGGGAGTGGCTCTTGACCGTGCCGAGCGGCAAGCCGGTGCGCTGGGCGATCTGTGTCTGGGTGAGGTCCTCGTAGAACGCGAGGTGCAGTACCCGGCGCTGCGCTGTGGGGAGCTTGGCCAGCTCGTGCCGGACGAGGACACGGTCGAGCGTCGCCTCGGGGCGGGTCCGCGTGTCGTCGGCGAGGGCCAGCAGGGCGCCGGCCGCGCCGACCAGTTCGGTGCGCCGGGTCCGCGCGGACAGCGCGTCGGCGATCTTGCGCCGGGTGATGCCGACGAGCCAGGCGGCTACCGGGCCGCGTTCCGGGCGATATCCCCGACCGCCCCGCCACACGGCGAGGAACACCTGCTGAGTGACGTCCTCGGCCTCGCGCGGGTCCCCCAGCGAACGCCGGGCGAGCGCGTGGACGAGGGGCGCCCAGCGCCGGTACGCGGTGCCCAGCGAGGTCTCGTCCCCGTCGATGATGCCCCGCGCCAGGTCCGCGTCAGTGACTGCGTCCGTGACCGTATTCGTGATCGCGTCCGTGTCCGTGATCGTGTCCGCAGGCTCGGCGGCCCGCTGTCCGGCGGTCGGATCTGCGTTCATGGCCACGGCTCCCTGCTCCGGGCCCCTCCTGCGACGGACCCCGTGAACCCATCGTGCGAACCAAGGGACAGAGGCGACAACTCGCATCGTTTCTGCGTCGTATAGTCGCCGTATGGGTGAGAGCCGGTCGGATCAGGGGCGGGATCCGGGCACGGGATCCGCCGAAGCCGCTGTCACCACAGGTGCGCTGGCCCGTCGCCTCGGAGTGTCACCGACCACGCTGCGTTCCTGGGACCGCAGGTACGGCGTGGGGCCTGCGGTCCGTTCCGACGGGCGGCACCGTCGCTGGACGCCCCAGGACGTGGCGATGCTCGAGGAGATGTGCCGGCTGACCTCGGCCGGAGTGCCGCCGGCCGAGGCGGCCAGGGCGGCGAAGGGCGCGTCCGACCCGGTTGCGCCCGAGGTCAGGACCCCGACCGACGAGCTCGGTCCCCCGTCGCCGGCCGCCGGAGCGGAACCCCTCGGGGACCCCCGGCAGGAGTGCAGGGGCCTCGCGCGCGCCGCCGTACGCCTCGACGCGCCGTCCGTGGAAGACCAGTTGACCTCACTCGTCACGCGCCATGGCGTGGTCGTCGGCTGGGAGGAGGTGATGGTGCCGACCCTGCACGCGGTGGGCCGCAAGTGGGAGTCCGCCGGGGACCGTTACGTGGAGGTGGAGCACCTGCTGTCCTGGCACATCTCCCGGGTGCTGCACCGCGCCTCCGGACCGACGGGGCCCGGAGTGCCGGACACCGCCGCGGGACCCGTCGTGCTGGCCTGCGTGCCGGGCGAACAGCACTGCCTGCCGCTGGAGGCGTTGCACGCGGGACTCGTCGAACAGGGCCTGCCCACCCGGATGTTCGGCCCAGCCGTGCCACCGGAGGCGCTGACCGCGGCGGTACGGCGGCTGGGGCCGGTCGCCGTCGTGCTCTGGTCCCAGACCCGTTCCACCGCCGACCGCCCGCTGGCCCGGCACATCGCCGCCACCACCTGGGGAGTCAAGGGCGCACGCAGCCAACCCGTCGTCCTCCTCGGCGGCCCGGGCTGGGCCGGACGCCCGGAACCGGGCATGCTCCGGCCGCCGGGACTGCGGGACGCGCTCACCGCGTTGGTGGGCCTGGCCGGCGGCTGAACCGGCCGATGGTCACCGCGAGGCCTCGCGTATGCGGCCGCATCCCCGCATCCCCGGAGCTCCGCATACGCAGCTCCGTAGCCCCTCGTACGCAGTTCCGGAGTCCCTCGCACGCGGCCGCTGTTTACCTGAACCCCTACGTGGCCGCCGTTCCCGTCGTCGCGCCGATCAGCCCACCGTCGGCGTCGGGGAGGGGGTCACGGGGAGCGCGGCCCCGCTCGCGGGCGGCGTCAGGACCACCTCCGGCTCGCCGGGCTGCGGCGGCGGAGGCGTCAGGTTGACCGCGGGCACCTTCGGGGGAGTCGTCTCCTGGATCACCACCTGGTTGAAGTTGACCAGTCCGGTCTTCTCCATCACGGTGATGTGGTCCAGCACGGTGTCGTTGGCCTGGTCGGCGAGTTGACGCACGAGGGTGTTCTCGGTCGTGGCGCGGATCTTCGCGACGGTCGAGAAGATCTGGCCGTGCGTTATACGCAGGATGTTGGCGAAGTCGGTGTCGAACTTCTTGCCGGTGTCCGTGCTCAGGGTCGCCACGAAGCCCTGCTGCTGCGGAGACGGCTTGTTCGGCAGCGTGACGCCGAGCTGCTTGGCGATCTTGCGGTCCGTGTCGTCGAGTCCGGCATGCCCCGAGATCAGGTGCTGCCCCGCCGTACGGACCGCCGGTATGGTCCCCTTCTGCAGGGCCAGTTGCCCCACCGGGTACTCCCACAGTCCCGCCGCGCGCACCTTGACGAGGAAGTCGCGGTCGGCCTCGGTCAGCGGCCCCGACGGGGGATTGGCGATGATGCGGACCGGGGCGGCGGACGTGGTCTGAATGCCCAGCATGGCCGGATAAGCGAGGGCCGCCAGAGTCAGCGTCAACGCGCCGCACACGAAGAGTGTTCCCGCGTTCCGTGCAATGCGCATCGAGCAGCCTCCTGGGGGCGGGGGCGGCGGGCCCGGAGCTGTTGGCTCCGGTCGGCCGCGCGGTGGATCCGGTACGGACGGATCCGGTACGAGTGGTTCGGACGACCACCTATACGGCGGTACTCCGGTGAGAAATCTCTACAACGGGTAAAATCCCTGGCAGTTTATATTCGGCTCGAGCCTCCCGATCACCAGGTCACGCCCCGAGTCGGTCACGGCCCCGAATCCGTCACGGCTTCGAGTCGGTCACGGCCCCGGGCCCTCTTGAACCGGGCCAGCCCCTCGGACAGCTCGACGATCGGGTCCGGGTAGGCGCGGGCCGCGCGGTCCAGGCCCCGGAGCTTCCACGGCTCGTGCACCGCATGCCCCGCTACTCCCGCCAACTCGGACACCCAGCGCCGGACATATGCCCCGTCAGGGTCGTAGCGCCTGGCCTGGATCACCGGATTCAGGACGCGGTTGGGCCGGCTGTCCGTGCCCGTTCCCGCCATCCACTGCCAGTTGAGCTGGTTGTTGGCGACATCGCCGTCCACCAGCAGGTCCAGGAAGTGCCGGGCCCCGACCCGCCAGTCCACGTACAGCGTCTTGGTCAGGAAGCTCGCGGTGAGCAGGCGCCCCCGGTTGTGCATCCAGCCCTCGTGGCGCAGCTGCCGCATCGCGGCGTCCACCACCGGATAGCCGGTGCGCCCCTCCCGCCACGCCTCGATGTCGTCCCGGGCCTCGGCGGACGTGCGCCAACGGTCGTGCTTGGTCCGGTAGTCGGCTGCGGAGGCGTCCGGCCGGGCGGCCAGCACCTGATGGTGGAAGTCCCGCCACGCCAGCTGCCGTACGAACGCCTCGGCGCCCGGACCGTCCGCGCCGCGCGCCCGGTGCACCAGCTCGACCGGAGACAGCGTGCCGAAGTGCAGATGGGGGGAGAGCCGGGAGGTCGCGTCGCCGGGCAGGTCGTCATGGCGGTCCTCGTACGCCCCGATCCCGCCGCGCAGCCAGGCCGCGAGCAGTTTCCTTGCCTCCCTCTCGCCACCCCGGGCCAGTCCCTCGGACACTCGGGACACCTCCGAGCGGGACGGGATCTCCTCCGAGGCGACGCCGTCCGGCACCCGGACGATCCGGGGAGCGGCGACAGCGTCCCGCAGCGGCTGCCGCGCCCAGTGGCGGTAGTACGGCGTGAAGACGGCGAAGTGGTCGGAGGACGCGGGAGTGACGGCGCCGGGAGCCAGCGCGGTGACGACCGTCTCATGGACGTGCAGTCGGCACCCCTCCGCCTCCAGGGCGGTGCGCAACCGCTCCTCGCGGCGGTGCGCGTAGCCGCTGACGCCCGCCGCCATGTGCACCTCGTCGGCGTCGGCCTCGGCGACCGTCCTGGCCACCTCGGTCACCACGTCGCCGGAGCGCACCACCAGACGACCGCCGTGATCCCGGAGCCCGGCGTCGAGATCCGCCAGACAGTCGGCGAGGAACGCCATCCGGTTGGGGGCGGTGAATCCGGCCCTGGCGACGGCCTCGTCGCGGACGAAGAGCGGCACCACCGTGTCCGAACCGTCGAGGGCGGCTCGTAGCGGCGGGTGGTCGTGCAGGCGCAGGTCCGAGGTGAACAGGACGATCGAGACGGTCATGGGGGTGGCTCCGGGGCAGGGCTGCGAGGGGTACGGCGTCGGACTGCTTCGGCTGGGCCGACCGGTGTGGATGCGTGAGGTGGGCGGGAGGTGCGGATGTGCGGTCGGGTCGGCTCGCGTGGATCCGTGATCAGGCCGGATCCTGCGGATGAGCAATCGGGCCGGCCCGTGCGGATGGCTGTCTGGTCAGCGCGTGAGCGCGGGTTCTTCTCGGCCGACGGGAGTGTTCTTGGCGGCCTGCGCGATGTTGCGGGCCATGCCGCCGAACACGACGGAGTGGAACGGCGAGACGCTCCACCAGTACAGCTGGCCGAGCAGCCCGTGCGGATGGAAGAGGGCCCGCTGGCGGTAGCGCGTCCGCCCGTCGTCCGTCACCTCGGAGTACATCTCCAGCCAGGCCAGGCCCGGCAGTCTCATCTCGGCGCGCAGCCGCAGCAGATGCCCCGGCTCGATCTCCTCGACGCGCCAGAAGTCGAGCGAGTCGCCCACCCGCAGCCGGGCCGCGTCCCGGCGCCCGCGCCGCAGCCCCACCCCGCCCACCGCACGGTCCAGCCATCCGCGGACGGCCCAGGCCGGCGGGAGGGAGTACCAGCCGTTCTCGCCGCCGATGCCCTCGATCACCCGCCACAATGCCTCGGGCGACGCGTCCACGGTCAGCTCGCGTTGGTCGGTGTAGAGACTGCCGCCGGCCCAGTCGGGGTCGGTGGGCAGCGGATCGCTGGGCGTGCCGGGATACGAGGCCGACGACCACCGGGTGGTCACCTGGGCGTCGCGCACCCGCTGGAGCGCCAGGGCCACCGCGGCGTCGAACCCGATCGGCCGTCCAGGGGGATCGGGAACGTAGCGGACGATGTCGTGTTCGTGGCACACGACCTCGTGGCGCAGTGACTCGGTGAGCGGGCGGGCGATGGACGCGGGCACCGGGGTGACCAGTCCGACCCAGTGACTGGACAGCCGGGGGGTGAGCACCGGCACCGCGAAGATGAGCCTGCGGGGCAGCCCGGCGATGGTGGCGTACCGCCGCATCATCTCCAGGTACGTGAGGACCTCGGGGCCGCCGATGTCGAAGGCGCGGCTGACCTCGGCCGGCATCCGGGCGCTGCCGACCAGGGTGCGCAGCACATCGCGTACGCCCATCGGCTGGATCCGGGTGTGCACCCAGCTCGGCGTCACCATCACGGGCAGCCGCTCGGTGAGATAGCGCAGCATCTCGAAGGAGGCCGAGCCGGAGCCGATGATCACCGCGGCGCGCAGCACTGTGGTCGGTACACCCGACTCCAGCAGGATGCGCCCCACCTCGGCCCGGGACCTGAGGTGCGGTGACAGCCCGCTCTCCGGTACGCCCGCCGGGGTGAGTCCGCCCAGATAGACGATGCGCCGCACACCCGCCGCGCGGGCCTGCTCGCCGAAGATCCGGGCGGCCCTGCGGTCGGTCTCCTCGAAGTCGTGGCCCGTGCCGAGGGCGTGCACGAGGTAGTACGCGACCTCGCAGCCGCGCATCGCGTCGGCGACGGACGCGGCGTCCATGACGTCTCCGCGGACCACCTCCGCCTCGCCCGCCCAGGGGTAGTCGCGCAGCTTGGCGGGGGAGCGGGCCAGGCAGCGCACCCGATAGCCCTCGGCCAGCAGCTCGGGGACCAGGCGTCCGCCGATGTAGCCGGTGGCACCGGTCACCAGACACCTCGGGCCGGTACGGGCGTCGTCGTCGTTCATGGGTCCTCCGTCGTTCGCCGTCGTCGCCCCCTGGGGGTCCGTCCCCTCCCTGATCCCTCCTGATTCCTTCCACGCGGGCGCCGCCCGCGGATGCGCCGGACGGGACAGTCTGACGGCGGGACGCCCGAACGGGGTAGGCGCCAGGACTTCTATAGGCTGATCAGGTGGCCAGACGAGACGACCGTGACGACCGAACGGGTGAGGCGGACCCCGATGCGGGCCCGGAGCGGGAGCAGGCCGCGGCCACGGATCTCCAGGCCTTCGCGGTTCAGCTGCGCCGCATGAACGGCGAGATCAACCGGCTGATCCACGGCTTCGCGGGGGAACACGGTCTGCACGCCACGGACGTGCAGGCGCTCGCCGCGATCCTCGACGCACCGGAGCCGCTCACACCCGGCCGGCTGCGCGAGCACCTCGGACTCACCTCCGGCGCGGTCACGGCGTGTCTGGACCGGCTCGAACGCGCCGGTCACATACGGCGCGTCCGGGAGAGCCCCGACCGCAGGGTGGTCCACCTCCACTATGTTCCGGACGCCAGGTCGGCCGCGCGCGCCCACTTCCGGCCCCTCGCCGAGGTCACCGCGACCGTGCGGTCCGGCTTCAGCGAGGACGAGCTGTCGGTGGTCCTCCGCTTCCTGACGGCGATGAACGAACAGCTCTCGGGCGTACGGTCCCCCGGGCGCTGAACCCGCCTGCCGGACGGTTCGGGCCGGTTCGATCGGCGCATGCGTCGTCCTGGTCGCCGTCCGGCGCATCCGGGTGGGTGCCCGGGTCCGAAGTCCGGGCGTGGTCTACGATCTGGGCGCGAGATATCTCAATGATTGAGATTGTCATTCATTGAGGCACCTGCACGTGAGATCTGGAGAGCGATGTCCCTCACCCCGCGACGAGCCCTGTGGCTGATCCCCGTCGTCCTGCTCGTCGCCTGGCTCGGCATCGGAGGCACCCTCGGCCCCTATGCCGGCAGGCTCGGCGAGGTCTCCACCAACGACCAGTCCGCCTTCCTGCCGCGCAGCGCCGAATCCACGAAGGTGGTGGCCCAGCAGCGGGCCTTCCGGCAGGCCGGGACGCTGCCCGCGATCGTCGTCTGGACCATGGACGGTGACGGTTCCACGGCCGCGGCCCGGCAGTCCGCCGCGACCGGCGCCCTCACCTCGCTCACCGGCGTCCCGGGCGTGGTGGGCCGGGCGTCACCCGCCCTGCCGTCGCGGGACGGCAAGGCCCTGGGGGGCGTCGTCCAGCTCAGGCCGGACCTCGGCAAGCAGCTGCCCGACGCCGTCGAACGTCTTCGAACCGCCGCCGAACGCGTCCCGGGAACGACCGTACGGATCGCCGGACCGGCGGCCAGTCAGGCAGACCTCGCCGGCGCCTTCTCGGGAATCGACGGACTGCTCCTCGGGGTGGCCCTGGCGACCGTCCTGGTGATTCTGCTGCTCGTCTACCGCAGCGTGCTGCTGCCGTTCCTCATCATCCTCGGGGCGGTGTTCGCGCTCGGTCTGGCCTGCGCCGTCGTCTACGTCCTCGCCGACCACGACGTCGTACGCGTGGACGGTCAGGTGCAGGGAATCCTCTCGATCCTCGTGATCGGCGCCGCGACCGACTACGCCCTCCTGCTGACCGCCCGCTTCCGCGAGGAACTCGCCCTGCGCGCCGACCGGTTCACGGCTGTCCGGGCGGCGCTGCGGCAGTCCTGGGGCGCGATCGTCGCGAGCGCCGGAACCGTCGCACTCGGACTGCTGGCGCTGCTGCTCAGCGACCTGACGAACAACCGGTCACTCGGCCCGGTGGGCGCCATCGGAGTGGTCTGCGCCGTGCTGACTTCGCTCACCTTCCTGCCCGCCGTCCTGATGCTGCTCGGCCGCGCCGCCTACTGGCCGGCCAAGCCCCGCCCGGCGGCCGCCGTACACACCGGTGACGCGCGGACCGGTGCCGTACGGACCGGCGACGCGCGGACGAGCAGCGGCATCTGGAACCGGGTCGCGGACCTGGTGGACCGCGCGCCGCGCAAGGTCTGGGCGATCGCCCTGGCCGGACTCCTCGCCTGCGCCGCCTTCGCGCCCACCCTCACCGCGAAGGGCGTTCCGCTCGACGAACTCTTCGTCAACGACGCGCCGTCCGTCGCCGCCCAGCAGACCCTCGGACGGCACTTCCCCGGCGGCTCCGGGAACCCCGCCGTGATCATCGCGAACGCGGACAGCGTCACGCGGGTCACGGCCGCGGCGCGCGCGACCGACGGTGTCGCGTCGGCCGCCGCGGTGACCGGGTCCGGGCGGCCCGGCGGGGGAGCGCCCCAGGTCGTCGACGGCCGGGTGCGGGTCGACGTCACCATGCGGTCCGCCTCGGACAGCGACGCGGCCAAGGACACCGTCGCACGGCTGCGCGAGGCGGTGCACGCCGTACCGGGCGCCGACGCGCTCGTCGGGGGCTACACGGCCCAGCAGTACGACACCCGGCAGACCGCCGAACACGACCGCACGCTCATCGTGCCGGTGGTCCTCGCCATCATCCTGGTGATACTGATCGGCCTGCTCCGCTCGCTGCTCATGCCGGTGCTCCTGGTGGCCACGGTGGCGCTCAACTTCCTCGCCACTCTGGGGATTTCGTCGCTCGTGTTCCGGCACGGGTTCGGCTTC
Organism: Streptomyces sp. NPDC005784; assembly: GCF_042871525.1. NCBI lineage: Bacteria > Bacillati > Actinomycetota > Actinomycetes > Kitasatosporales > Streptomycetaceae > Streptomyces > Streptomyces sp. NPDC005784. The sequence goes on along the minus strand of NZ_JBIAIQ010000018.1, from coordinate 136,611 downwards.
ACGGGCACCGACGCGTCCGTGCCGCTGTACGGCTTCGTGTTCCTGGTGGCCCTCGGCGTCGACTACAACATCTTCCTGATGTCCCGGGTCCGCGAGGAGTCGCTGCGCCACGGGGTGCGCCAGGGTGTGCTGCGCGGACTCGTCGCCACCGGCGGGGTGATCACCTCGGCCGGCGTGGTGCTCGCCGCGACCTTCGCCGCCCTCGGCGTGATCCCGCTGGCCTTCCTGGTGCAGATCGCCTTCATCGTCGCCTTCGGTGTCCTGCTCGACACCCTGGTGGTCCGCTCCTTGCTGGTGCCCGCCCTGGTCCGCGACATCGGCCGCCGCGCCTGGTGGCCGGGGGCGCTGAGCCGCGAGCCCGAAGCCGAGCCCGAGCCGGCGTCCGAGCCCGAGGCCCGCGGGGGCGAGCGCGTCGAGGTATGAGCGGAACGGGCGTTCGCCGTCGACGGTCGGCGAACGGACCTGACATGTCTCGGTGAAACCCGGGCAAGCGCATTCCACGGGACTCGTCGCTCCGGGTCCGACGTCAGAGCTGGAGGTGTGCCGCCATGGGCACAAAGGTGCTGGAACGATTCCCCGCCGGCGCTCCGCGCGGATCCTGGACTGCGGAGGAGTACGCGGCACGACGTCGTACCGAGGGCCTGGCGGCGACGGTCGTGATGGACCTGAAGTCGGACGCCTTCCTCGTGGTCGTTCCGCTCGGGGACGAGGACTGATCGGGGTCAGGGGCTGACGCGGACCACGAGCGGTCAGCCCGGCTCACCGGCTCGCCCTGCCGCCGATCGCGACCGGTGACGCGCCCTTCTCCATGCGACCCCGCGTGAGATCCGGCAGCCGCACAGGGTGGCGGCGTACTCCTCGTCGCGGGCGCGCTCTCATTACAACGGCCCCAGCCGAGCCTCCGGGCAAGACGGCGGTCCGGGATGCGAGATCGGTCTGTCATTCCTTGACTGGCCGGACCGGGGGCTGCGACGATCGGCGGCATGAAGATGCGACTGGACCTCACGCGGCGACGCCACGTCGACCTCGCGCGTGTCTCCAGTTCCTTCTGTTGCCGCGAAGCCTGACGATCCCGACGGCGGGGTCCCCTTCGCACGGGACGGTTCGCCCGCAGTGATTTCCTCTCTGTCGCGATCCAGCGCGCTTCCCCGCCTCTCGCCCGTGTCTCGCTGCCTGAATTCCGGCTGAATTCCCGGACCTCGACGCGTCCTCCAGCGGCCCGCCCTCCTGCCCGCAGTGCGGGCGCAGGGTCCAACTGCCGTACAGGGGACCGGAGTCCGTTCCGGGCGAGCGTGGTCCATGCGCGGAGTCCGACGCGCCCGTCTCCGTACCCCGCCCACCTCTCCGTACCCCGTTCACGAAAGAGGACTCATGGCCACCGTCCTGTCCGTCTCCGGTAGCCCCTCGGTCTCCTCCCGCACTGCCAAACTCCTGCGCCACCTCGATGCCCGGCTCGCCGCGCAGGGTCACGAGGTGATACCCCTCGACGTCCGGACGATCCCGGCCGATGCCTTGCTCGGCGCCGACTTCCAGCACCCCGCCATCGTCGAGGCGACCGAGCTGTTCGCCCGCGCCGACGGGGTGGTCATCGGCACCCCCGTCTACAAGGCCGCCTACTCCGGCGTCCTCAAGGCCCTGCTCGATCTGCTCCCGCAGTACGCCCTGAGCGGGAAGACCGTGCTGCCGTTGGTGACGGGTGGCAGTACCGCCCATGTGCTCGCCCTGGACTATGCCCTCCGTCCGGTCCTCAACTCCATGGGAGCGGCGCACATAGTCCAGGGCTGGTTCACGCTCGACAAGGACATCATCACGGGGCAGGACGGGAGCGTCACCGTGGCGCCGGGCACCGCCGAGGCCCTGGCCCAGGTGGTGGACCAGTTCTCGGCAGCCCTGGGTCGTACACCCCTGCTGGCGGTGGCCGGTTGATGCCATTGGCCCCCAAGTCGTAGCCGCTGAAGCCGAGTCGACAGCCACCGCCGTCGTCGCCCGGCCCCCCGATCGGAGAGCCCCGCCGTGTCCCTCACCTTTCACTGGTTCCTGCCCACCAACGGCGACAGCCGTCATGTCGTCGGCGGCGGTCACGGCACACCCGCCACCGCCTCCGGAGGGGACCGGCCGCCGACGGTCGCCTACTTGAGCCAGATCGCCCGTGCCGCTGAGGACCTGGGGTTCGTGGGTGCCCTCACGCCGACGGGTGCCTGGTGCGAGGACGCGTGGCTGACGACCGCGATGGTCAGTCAGCACACAGAGCGGCTCAAGTTCCTCGTCGCCTTCCGGCCCGGCTTCGTATCGCCCACCCTCGCGGCGCAGATGGCTTCCACCTTCCAGCGCCAGAGCGGCGGACGGCTGCTGCTCAACGTGGTCACCGGCGGCGAGAGCCACGAGCAGCGCGCGTACGGCGACTTCCTCGACAAGGACGCCCGGTACCGCCGTACCGGCGAATTCCTGCGGATCGTCAGGGACTTGTGGGACGGCAGGACCGTGGACCTGTCCGGCGAGCACCTCCGGGTCGAGGACGCCCGGCTCACCCGGGTCCCCGACCCGGTCCCGGAGGTCTACTTCGGTGGCTCCTCACCCGTCGCCGGGGAGGTCGCCGCCCGCCACGCCGACGTCTACCTCACCTGGGGCGAACCACCCGCCCAGGTCGCCGAGAAGATCGCCTGGATCCGCGGGCTCGCGGCCGAGGAGGGGCGGACCGTCCGGTTCGGCATCCGGCTGCACGTCATCACCCGCGACACCTCCGAGCAGGCCTGGGCCGAGGCCCACCGGCTCCTCGACGGCTTCGACCCGGCGACCGTACGGTCCGTGCAGGCGGGGCTCGCCCGCAGCGAGTCGCACGGCCAGCAACGGATGCTCGCGCTGCACGGCGGTGGCCGGGACGGCCTGGAGATCCACCCCAACCTCTGGGCCGGCATCGGTCTGGTGCGCGGCGGAGCGGGCACCGCCATGGTCGGCAGCCACGAGGAGGTGGCCGAGCGGATCAGGGAGTATCACGCCCTGGGCATCGACGAGTTCGTGCTCTCCGGCTATCCGCACCTGGAGGAGGCCTACTGGTTCGGCGAGGGCGTCCTGCCCCGCCTCGCCGCGCGGGGCCTGTGGCAGCATCCGTTCGCGACCCCGCCCGCGCCCGCCGCTCAAGTCCCCTTCACCGGCTGAACGGCCCGGTCGACCGGCGTGGACGGATCGACTCGGGCGGGGAGGTCGACCGGCTGGACCGGCCGACCGGCGTAGACCGGCGAACCGGGCGATCCGAGCGGACCGGGTCACCGGAGCGGACCGGCTCATCCGGGCGATCGGAGCGGACTGGGTTACCGGAGTGGACCGGGTCATTCGGGCGATCCGAACGGACCGGCTCACCGGAGTGGATCGGCTCATCCGGGCGATCCCAGCGAGCCCAGGTGCGCGGCGCGCACCTGGGCCGTCTGCCCCTGCACCAGCAGGAACATCCCCTCGCGCGCCAGCCGTTGCGCCGGGTTGCGCAGGTCCATCGCCCGCCCGCCGCCGGCCACGACCGCCGCCGTCGTGGCCGCCCGCATCACGTCGTACGCCCGTGTCTTGCAGGCCAGCCGCTCGTCGATCCGCTCGGTCGGCACCGGGTGGTCGGCGAGCTCGTACGCCTGGCGTCTGACCTCGTCGAGACGCGCGCGCAGAGTGTCCGCCGTCTCCGTCGCGGAGGGATCGTCCGCCAGCAGGCCGATCGCCGTCGCGGTCACCCCGAACACGGCAGGTGAGGCGTTGGTGTTCTTGGGCCGGTCGGTCACCGCCCAGGATTCGTACGGGGTGCGCAGCGCCACCGCGTCGTCGGGCAGCCACAGCCCGTCCAGCTCCAGCGATACCGTCCGGGACGCGCTGAGCGCGGCGAGCCGCATCGGCGGGGACGGGCGCAGCCCCGGCTGCTCGCGCGCCTCGGTGAACGCGAACAGCGCCTCGTCCGCGTCCGTCACTCCCGCCAGCAGCATGACGTCGTTCAGCCCCCAGCCCGTGTACCAGGGGACCCTCCCGTCGAAGCGCCAGCCACCGCGCTCGCGCGTGACCCGTACCGGGATCCGCGGGTAGGCGCGCAACTGGGCGTACGCGACACCGGACAGCAGCTCCCCGCGCGCGAGCGGACCCAGCAGGCGCTCCCGCACCGGAAGATCACTCCTCGCCAGCGTCGTCACCGGTGTGTGGTGCTGGGTCTGCACGAACCACGTCGAGCAGCACGCCCCGGCCAGGATCTCCGCGGTCTCCCGGACCACCGCGGCGGGCGCCGCCGACCCGCCGTACGCCACCGGGGCGACCGCCCCGAGCAGCCCCGAACGCTTGACCGCCTGGACGCTGCTCGCGGGGATGCCCTCCTGGTCCACGCGCTCCGCCAGGGGCGCCAGCACCTCCGCGGCCAGACCGCGGGCCGCGGTGACGAGCGGATGCGGTGGGACGGTCATCGAAGAATCTCCCCCTGTCGTCGTGGCGTGTGTCGATCCGGCGCCGTCTCGTTCGTGTAGTCAGTGAGACGCCGAGTGAGAGACATCCGAGGAGGACACATCATGAAGTACTACCTGTTGAGCGTGATGCAGCCGCAGGGCGAGCGGCCCGCGCCCGAGGTCCTGGAAGAGATCATGCACAACGTGGAGGTGTTCCACGGGGAGCTGCGCGAGGCCGGTGCCTGGGTATTCGCCGGTGGCCTGCACGGGCTGGACTCGGCCACCGTGCTGCGGGCCCGCGACGGCGACGTCCTGGTCACCGACGGGCCGTACACGGAGAGCAAGGAGTATCTGGGCGGGATCTGTCTGCTCAAGGCGCCCGACCTCGACGCGGCGCTGATGTGGGGGCGCAAGGCGGCGCTGGCGACCACGCTGCCCATCGAGGTACGCCCGTTCATGCACGAGACCGAGGACTGATGGCCGTCGGCGCCGCCGGGATGGAGGCCGTCTTCCGCGCCGAGTACGGCCGGGCGGTCGCCGTCCTGATCCGCTTCCTGGGCGACATCGACCTCGCCGAGGAAGCGGTCCAGGACGCGTTCACCACGGCCGTGGTGAAGTGGCCGGAGACCGGCATACCGCCGAGCCCGGCCGGCTGGATCGTCACCACCGCCCGCAACCGTGCCGTCGACCGGCTGCGCCGTGAGTCCACGCGCGCGGCCCGGCACGCCGAGGCGGCCCGGCTGCACGCCCCGGACGAACCCGTCGAGGAGGGCCCCGTGCGCGACGACCGGCTCCGTCTGATCTTCACCTGCTGCCACCCCGCGCTCGCCACCGAGGCCCAGGTCGCCCTCACGCTACGGCTCCTCGGCGGCCTGACCACCCCGCAGATCGCGCGGGCCTTCCTCGTCCCCGAAACCACCATGGCCCAGCGGATCGTCCGCGCCAAGGCCAAGATCCGCGACGCCGGCATCCCCTACCGCATCCCGCGCGACGCGGACCTGCCGGACCGCGTGAGGGGTGTGCTGGCCGTCGTCTATCTCGTGTTCAACGAGGGATACGGCGGCCGCGAGGACCTCTGCGCCGAGGCCCTGCGTCTCGGACGCCTCCTCGTCGAGCTCATGCCGGACGAGCCCGAGGCGCTCGGCCTGCTCGCGCTCATGCTGCTCGTCGAGGCCCGCCGGCCGGCCCGCGCGACGGCGGACGGTGACCTGGTCCTCCTCGCCGACCAGGACCGTACGCGGTGGGACCGGGACCTGATCACCGAGGGCCAGGCCCTCGTACGCCGCTGTCTGCGCCGCAACCGGCCCGGGCCCTACCAGATCCAGGCCGCGATCAACGCCGTCCATAGCGACGCGCCGACCGCGGCCGCCACGGACTGGGGCCAGATCCGCCGGCTGTACGACCAGCTCATGGAGCTCGCCCCCAGCCCGGTCGTGGCCCTCAACCGCGCCGTCGCCGTGGCCGAGGTCGAGGGACCGCAGACCGCTCTCGCCCTCGTCGAGAAGCTCGACCTGGACGGTTACCACGCCTTCCACGCCGTACGGGCGGATCTGCTGCGCCGGCTCGGACGCCACACCGAGGCGCTACGGGCGTACGACGCGGCCATCACGCTGACCGGGAGCGCGCCGGAACGCGCCCACCTCGAACGGGCCAGAGCGGCCCTCGCCGGGAGCTGACCGCGCGGAGGGTCACCCTGTTCCGTCACTCCGGAACCACGCGGTGAGCCAAATGCTGGACGGTCCTCACCCGAGACCCGCGTCATCCGGCCACAACCGCCCGAGGCAGAGTGACCGGCGGGCAGGATGGCCCCATGACAAAGCTGTCCGTACGCTCGGTCGCTCGTACCTCCTCCGGTTCGGTGCTGTCGCTGTGGTCGCAGGACTCCGTGCTGTCGATCGGCTCGGTGGGGTCGGTGCTGTCCGTGGGGTCCGTCGGTTCGGCCCTGTCGGTCGGCTCGATCGGAAGTGCCCTGTCGGTCGGCTCGATCGGTTCCGCACTGTCACTCATCTCAACCGGTTCGTGGCTGAGTACGGGATCGTTGTTCTCCGCGCAGTCGCGGTGGTCGGTGCTGTCCTGGCGGTCCTCCCGCGGTTTCCTGGCCGCGGGAGCGGTAGGGGCGGCGACCGGAGGTGCCCTGCTGCTGGCCCAGATGCTGCACAAGGCCGGAACGGGCACCGAATAGCCGAACGCGCGCTCGGTCGGCACGCCCACAGCACGAGCTTCAGTCGCCGGCGAAGCACAGGTGACTGCTGCTGGGGCTCGGGCCGGCCCTGATCGGCGGTATCGCGCTGCGCATCTCCGCGGTTGCGGGCACCGTGATGATGGGGCTGACGTGGGTCGCCGAGCGGCCGCCCGCCCGGCACCTGTCCGACGGCTCGCCGAGCATGTCGGTCAACCCGTTCGTCGACCGCCACCTCGCCCACGCCGCCGTCCTGATCGTCCTCGCGCCGGCCTCCGCAGGCGACACCCTGGGGGTCGGCAGGCTCTGGGCCAGGCTCCCGGCCGTCCGCACGAGCCGCCGACCGCGGAGGGGAGGCAGGACCCGTCCGGGGTTCCGCCGCACGGCCGCGCGGCCCGCGTTGGGCCGAACGGCCCCCACCGGGGACCTGCGGCCCCTGCCCCACCCGACCGTTTCGGCACGACGCTGGAACCGGACCCGGATCGGACCCCGAATCAGGAGATGGACACCATGCCCCGCACTGTCACCGTAGGCCTCGACGGTTCTCCCGAGAGCCTCGCCGCCGCCGAATGGGCCGCCCGCGAGGCGCGGTTGCGCGCCGTGCCGGTCAGGCTGGTCAACGTATGGGAACCGGCCCCGGACCCCATGGCCCAGGCACCGCTGCTCGGCGCCGAGACCCACCAGCACTGGAGCGAGCGGATCCCGCGCGAGGCGGCCGAAGGGATACGGGCGCGCCACCCGGGAGTCGACGTCTCCACCGAGCAGCTCACCGGCCGGCCCGCCGAGGTCCTGCTGAAGGCCGCGGACGACGCCGAAATACTTGTCCTCGGCACCCGTGGGCTCAGCGGCGTGGGCGGTTTCATGGTCGGCTCCGTCGGCCTGGCCGTCGCGGCGCACTCCGGGCGCCCCGTCGTCTTCGTACGCGCCGGTGAACAGGCCGCTGACGAGCACCTCATGGATCCGACGGGCATCCCGTCCGCCGTCGCGCCCTTCCACCCCGTCGTGCTCGGGCTCGACACCAGCGGCCCGGACGACGCGCTGATCGGCTTCGCCTTCGAGGCGGCCCTCCTGCGCGCCACGGCGCTGCGGGTCGTGCACTCCTGGAACGAGCCGCCCTACATCGCCTACGGGCTGCCCCCCGACATCAAGATGAACGCCCGGCTGGCCGCCGAGGACGCCGCCGCCATGACGGACGCACTACGGCCCTGGCGCGAGAAGTACCCGACCGTGGAGATCATCGAGGACTCCCTGTCCGGAAAGCCGGCCAACCACCTCGTCGACGCCTCCCGGGAGGCCTCCCTCGTCGTCGTGGGCCGCCGCGTCCGCCATGCCGCGCTCGGCGCCCACCTCGGGCCCGTCACGCACGCCGTGCTCCACCACTCCACCGCCCCCGTCGCCGTCGTACCGCACCCCTGATCACCAAGGACCGCCCGCGGCCGTGTGGTGTCCGGGGCTCGATCGCGCAAGGAGAGACATCCCATGAGAGCAGCAGTCGTACGAGCGTTCGGTGAACCGCTGGTCATCGAGGAGCGCCCGGACCCCGAGCCCGGCCCCGGCCAGGTCCGCGTCCGGGTGGAGGCCTCCGGGCTGTGCCACACCGACATCCACGCCGCCAACGGCGACTGGCCGGTCAAGCCGAGCCCACCGTTCGTTCCCGGACACGAGGGCGTCGGTCTGGTCGAGGCGCTGGGCGACGGCGTCACCCATCTCGCTCTGGGCCAGCGGGTCGCCGTGCCCTGGCTGGGCAGCGCGTGCGGACGGTGCGAGCACTGCCTCTCCGGCTGGGAGACGCTGTGCGAGCAGCAGATCAACACCGGCTACGGGTGCGACGGCGGCTACGCGGAGAAGATGCTCGCCTGGGCCGACTTCGCCCAGCCGGTGCCCGAAGGGATCTCCGCGCTCGACGCGGCCCCGCTCACCTGTGCCGGCGTGACCACGTACAAGGCGCTGAAGGTCGCCGAAGTCCGGCCGAGCCAGCTGGTCGCCATCTCCGGGGTGGGCGGACTCGGCCACCTGGCCCTGCAGTACGCGAAGATCGCCGGGGCCACCGTGGCGGCGATCGACGTCACCGACGACAAACTCGAACTCGCCGCGGAACTCGGCGCCGACATCGTGATCGACGCCCGCAAGGAGGACCCGGGCGAGGTCCTCAAGAGCCACGGCGGCGCGCACGCCGCGCTCGCCCTCGCGGTGAACGAGGACGCCTTCTCCGCGGTGTACAAGGGCCTGCGGCGCGGTGGGAAGCTCGTCCTGGTCGCGATGCCGGCGCACGGCACCATCCCGGTCCCGATCTTCGAGACCGTGCTGAACGGGACCTCCGTGATCGGCTCCATCGTCGGGACCCGGCAGGATCTGGCCGAGGTCTTCGACCTGCACGCCGCGGGCCGGACGCGGGTCATCCGAGAGTCCCGGCCCCTCGCCTCCGTCAACGAGTCCATCGACGACGTGCTGCACGGCCGGATCCAGGCCCGGATCGTCTTCGACTTCGGCGAAGGGAGCTGACCGCCGTGGAGCTGCCCCTCGTCGTGGGCGTCGACGGGTCCGAGCCCGGAATGCGCGCCGTGGACTGGGCCACGGACGAGGCCGCCCTGCGCGGTCTGCCGCTGCGCCTGGTGTACGCCTCGCTCTGGGAACGCTACGAAGGAGCCGCCCTCGCCGAGGGGCTGGGCAGGTCCTCCGAGCAGATCATGGCCGACACCGTCGTGGAGGCCGCCGCCGAGCGCGCCCGGCGGCGCGACGCCGCGGTGCGGGTCACCACCGAGGTGGTGCCCGACGACGCGGTGGGCGCGCTGCTCCGGGAGGGCCTGAACGCCACCGCGCTGGTGCTCGGGTCGCGGGGCCGCGGCGGTATCGCCGAAAGACTCCTCGGGTCGGTGAGCCTCACGGTCGCCGCCCGTGCCCACTGCCCGGTGATCGTGCTGCGCGGCAGCCACGACAACCAGGCCAGGGACAGCCGGTACCGGCGGGTCGTCCTCGGGGTCGGGGACCCCGCGCACGGCTCGGCCGCCGCCCGCTTCGCCTTCCGGGAGGCGGCCGAACGCGGGGTCGCGCTGGAGGCCGTACGGGCCTGGCGGTGGCCTGCCCACGAGTCGGTCGATCACCCGCTGATGGCGGGCGAGCCCGCCCGGTTGCACGAACAGCGGGCGGTGGAGGTGCTGGACAAGGCGCTGAGCGGCGCGGCCGAGGAGTATCCGGCCGTGGACGTGCGCCGGCGCACCGTCGAGGGGACCGCCCGTACGGTGCTGCTGGACGCCTCCACCGAGGCCGATCTGCTCGTCGTCGGGGTCCGGCGGCACGACAGCCACGGGCACATCGGGATGCAGCTCGGCCGGGTCGCCCACGCCGCCCTGCACCACGCGGCCTGCCCCGTCGCCGTCGTACCCCAGCGGGTATGAGCGCCTTAGAGGCTCGCCGCGTGATCGGGGACGTACGTCTGCAGATCGCGCGGCGGGCGGACGTAACCGGTCGACGGCGGCCGATCGGGCAGTTCCAGAACCGGCGGCGGCACCTCGTGGTAGGGAACGGAGGAGAGCAGATGGGCGATCATGTTCAGCCGGGCGCGCCGCTTGTCATCGCTCTCGACCACGAACCACGGCGCCTCCGAGATGTCCGTGTGCACCAGCATCTCGTCCTTCGCCCGGGAGTACGCCTCCCAACGGGTGATCGACTCCAGGTCCATGGGGGAGAGCTTCCAGCGCCGCGTCGGGTCCTTCAGCCGGCGCCGGAACCGCTTCTGCTGCTCCGCGTCGCTCACCGAGAACCAGTACTTGCGCAGCAGCACACCCTCCTCGACCAGCATGCGCTCGAAGATCGGGCACTGCCGCAGGAAGAGCTGGTGCTCCTCCTTCGTGCAGAAGCCCATGACCTGCTCGACCCCGGCGCGGTTGTACCAGCTCCGGTCGAACAGCACGATCTCCCCGGCCGCCGGAAGATGCTCCACGTACCGCTGGAAGTACCACTGCGTGCGCTCGCGCTCGGTCGGCTTGGGCAGCGCCACGATCTGTGCGACGCGCGGGTTCAGATGTTCCGCCACCCGCTTGATCGTGCCGCCTTTGCCCGCGGCGTCCCGGCCCTCGAAGACCACCACCACACGGGCGCCCTCGGTCCGCACCCACTCCTGAAGCTTCACCAGCTCCGTCTGCAGACGCAGCAGCTCCCGCTCGTACGCCGCAAGCGGCACCTTCGTCGGCTTCTTGTCGGCCATGCCGCCTCCTCCGCTCGATGACGCCTCCCGCGAAGCGTTCCGATGACCCGCCTCGCCGACGTACCCCGATGACTTACGGAGTCACCATGCCCAAGGTCGAACACCAGGACAGCACCGTACTGACCGACGACGAACTGCGCACCCTGGACGCCCACTGGCGGGCCGCCAACTACCTTGCCGTGGGCCAGATCTATCTGCTGGCCAACCCGCTGCTCACCGACCCTCTGACCCCGGCGCACATCAAGCCCCGGCTGCTCGGCCACTGGGGTACCTCGCCCGGCCTCAACCTGGTCCACACCCACCTCAACCGCGTCATCAAGGCGCGCGGCCAGGACGCGCTGTGCGTCTGGGGCCCCGGGCACGGCGGCCCGGCCGTACTGGCGAACTCCTGGCTGGAGGGCACCTACAGCCAGACGTATCCCACCGTGTCCCGCGACGCCGAAGGCATGGGGAAACTGTTCCGGCAGTTCTCCTTCCCCGGCGGTGTGCCCAGCCATGTCGCTCCCGAGACGCCCGGCTCCATCCACGAGGGCGGCGAGCTCGGCTACTCCCTCGCCCACGCCTACGGCGCCGCCTTCGACAACCCGGACCTGCTCGTCGCCTGTGTGATCGGCGACGGCGAGGCGGAGACGGGACCGCTCGCCGCGTCCTGGCACTCCAACAAGTTCCTCGACCCCGTCCACGACGGCGCCGTCCTGCCGATCCTGCACCTCAACGGCTACAAGATCGCCAACCCGACGGTGCTCTCCCGGCTCCCGGAGGCCGAACTCGACGAACTGCTGCGCGGCTACGGCCACGACCCGATCCATGTGACCGGCGACGACCCGATGCAGGTGCACCGCGCCATGGCCGCCGCGTTCGACGACGCCCTGGACCGGATCGCGCTGATCCAGCGCACCGCCCGCGAGGAGGGCGTGGCCGAACGGGCCCGCTGGCCCATGATCGTGCTGCGCACCCCGAAGGGCTGGACCGGCCCCGCGGAGGTCGACGGCCTGCCCGTCGAAGGCACCTGGCGCGCCCACCAGGTTCCCCTGGCCGCAGTACGCGAAAACCCGGAACACCTGCGGCAGTTGGAGACCTGGCTGCGCTCGTACCGCCCCGAGGAGCTCTTCGACGCCGAGGGACGGCCGGTGGCCGACGTACTGGCCTGCGTACCCGACGGCGCCCGGCGCCTCGGCGCCACCCCGCACGCCAACGGCGGCCTCCTCGTCCGCGATCTGCCGCTCCCGCCCCTGGAGCGCTTCGCCGTCCCCGTCGACAAGCCGGGCGCCACCCAGCACGAGCCGACCCGGGTCCTGGGCGACCTCCTCGAACACGTCATGCGGGAGACCTCGGAGCGCCGCGACTTCCGGCTGGTCGGCCCCGACGAGACGGCCTCCAACCGCCTCGACGCCGTCTTCGACGCCAGCGGCAAGGCCTGGCAGGCGCAGACCCTGCCGGTGGACGAACACCTGGACCGGCACGGCCGCGTCATGGAGATCCTCTCCGAACACCTCTGCCAGGGCTGGCTGGAGGGCTACACCCTCACCGGCCGGCACGGTCTGTTCTCCTGCTACGAGGCGTTCGTGCACATCGTCGACTCCATGGTCAACCAGCACATCAAGTGGCTGAGGACGTCACGCGAACTGCCCTGGCGCGCCCCGATCGCCAGCCTCAACTACCTGCTCACCTCCCATGTATGGCGCCAGGACCACAACGGCTTCTCCCACCAGGACCCCGGCTTCGTCGACCACGTCCTCAACAAGAGCCCCGAGGTCGTGCGCGTCTACCTCCCGCCGGACGCCAACACCCTGCTGTCCGTGGCGGATCACGTACTGCGCAGCCGCGACTACGTGAACGTCGTCGTCGCCGGCAAACAGCCCAGCTTCGACTGGCTGTCCATGGACCAGGCCCGCGCCCACTGCGCCCGCGGTGCCGGCATCTGGGACTGGGCGGGATCGGTCGGCGGGGACCGCGACCCCGACGTCGTCCTCGCCTGCGCCGGCGACGTACCCACCCAGGAGATCCTGGCCGCCGCCGACCTGCTGCGCCGCCATCTGCCCGAGCTCGCCGTCCGGGTCGTCAACGTCGTCGACATGACCCGGCTGCTTCCCCGCGCGGAGCACCCGCACGGGATGAACGACTTCGAGTACGACGGGCTGTTCACCACGGACAAGCCGGTGATCTTCGCGTACCACGGCTATCCCTGGCTCATCCACCGCCTCGCCTACCGTCGCACCGGCCACCAGAACCTCCATGTACGCGGCTACAAGGAGATGGGCACCACCACGACCCCCTTCGACATGGTCGTCCGCAACGACATGGACCGCTTCCGCCTCGTCATGGACGTCATCGACCGCGTCCCCGGCCTCGGTGTCCGCGCCGCCGCCGTCCGCCAGAAGATGGCCGACGCCCGCTCCCGCCACCACGACTGGATCCGCGAGCACGGCACAGACCTCCCCGAGGTCACGGACTGGACCTGGACCGGCTGAGGACCCCGCACCGCAAAGGAGTGCAGGTCATGACCGTGCGCGTCAGCCGCTGTCGCCCACGGGAGCGGCCCGCCGTCCCCGCGCGTGCCGGGGGGACGGCGGGCCGCCCGTACCGCAGGATGGAGGCATGCGCGACGGCACCTGGGAGTACGAAGGCTACGACCCGGCGCAGGAACGCCTGCGCGAGTCGCTGTGCACCCTCGGAAACGGGTACTTCGCGACCCGGGGCGCCGCCCCGGAGTGCGCCGCGGACCCCGTCCACTACCCGGGCACGTACGTGGCGGGCTGCTACAACCGCCTGACCTCGGAGGTGGTCGGCCACCGGGTCGAGAACGAGGACATGGTCAACCTCCCCAACTGGCTGCCGCTCCGGATGCGGACCGCCACCGGGACCTGGCTCACCCCCGACTCCCACCGGCTGCTCGACCACCGGCTGTGCCTCGACCTGGACGCGGGCACCCTGGAACGCACCGCGCGCTACGAGGACGAGGAGGGCCGACGCCTCGCCGTGCGGCAGTTGCGCCTGGTCCACATGGCCGATCCCCACCTCGCACTGCTGCGCACGGAGGTGACGGCCGAGGGCTGGTCCGGCCCGGTCGAGATCGAGTCGGCGCTAGACGGGACGGTCACCAACAGCGGAGTCGAACGCTACCGTTCCCTCGCCTCCCGCCACCTCACGGACGCCCGGACCGGCACCAGCGCACCGGACACCGTCTGGCTGCGCTGCCGCACGGTCACCTCGGAGATCGGCATCGGGCTGGCCGCCCGGACCGTCACGGACGCACCCGCCGGGACCACGGACGCGCACACCCCCGGACGCGCCGCACAACTGCTCCGGATGACGCTGACCGACGGCCGGACGGTGACCGTGGACAAGACGGTCGCCCTGCACACCTCCCGCGATCCGGCGATCAAGGACCCGCTGGACGCGGCCGTCGACCGGGTCGGCCGGGCCGCGGACTTCGAGACGCTGCTGGACACCCACCGAACGGCGTGGCAGCAGCTGTGGCGCAACGCCGAACTGGACGTGCCGAACAGCGTGGGACCGATCCTGCGCCTGCACCTGTTTCACGTGCTTCAGACGCTCTCCCCGCACACCGCCGAGCTGGACGTCGGGGTCCCGGCCCGCGGCCTGCACGGCGAGGCGTATCGGGGACACGTGTTCTGGGACGAGCTGTTCGTGCTGCCGTATCTGAACCTCCACTTCCCCGAGGTCTCCCGCGCCCTGCTCACCTATCGCCACCGGCGTCTGGAGCGGGCCCGCCGAGCGGCCCAGGACGCCGGTCGCACCGGCGCGATGTACCCCTGGCAGAGCGGCAGCGACGGACGGGAGGAGACCCAGCAACTGCACCTCAACCCACGCTCCGGGCGCTGGCTGCCCGACCACTCGAGGCTCCAGCATCACGTGGGATCGGCGATCGCCTACAACGTGTGGCAGTACTGCGAGGCGAGCGGCGACACCGAGTTCCTGCATACCAAGGGCATCGAGATGCTCGTGCAGATCGCCCGTTTCTGGGCCGGCTCCGCCGAGTACGACGCCACGCTCGGCCGCTACCGGATCCGCGGTGTCGTCGGACCCGACGAGTACCACGACGCCTACCCGGGCGCCGACAGACCCGGGCTCGACGACAACGCGTACACCAACGTCACGGCCGCCTGGGTGCTCGCCCGCACCCTCGACGTGCTCGGCGAGCTGCCCGAACTCGTCCGCCGGGACCTCGCCGAGCGGACCGGCCTCGATTCCGCCGAACTCGACCTCTGGCGCGCCGTGTCGAGCGCACTGCACGTACCCTTCCACGCCGGCGTCATCAGCCAGTTCGAGGGCTACGGCGACCTCGCGGAGCTGGACTGGGCGGGCTACCGCGAACGGTACGGCGACACCCGGCGGCTCGACCGGATCCTGGAGGCCGAGGGCGACAGCGTCAACCGCTACCAGGCGTCGAAGCAGGCGGACGTCCTGATGCTCGGCTATCTCTTCTCGCCCGCCGAACTCGGCGGCCTGTTCCGCCGGCTCGGGTACGAGGTCGACGACACCCTCTGGCGGCGCACCGTCGACCACTACCTGAGCCGTACGAGCCATGGTTCGACACTGAGCAGCCTGGTGCACGGCTGGGTGCTGGGCCGGGCGCGGCGCTCCGAGGCCTGGACGTACATTCACGAGGCCCTGCGGGGCGACATCGCCGACGTGCAGGGCGGCACCTCGGGGGAGGGCATCCACCTGGGCGCCATGGCGGGCACCCTCGATCTCGTCCAGCGCGGTCTGACCGGCCTCGAGACCCGCGGCGGAGCGCTGCGGCTCGACCCGGTCCCGCTGCCGGAGCTGTCCGAGTACGGCTTCGCGATCCGCTACCGGGGCCATCGGGGCGTACAACTGCACCTGAACGCAGGAAGGTTGAGAGTCAGCGTACCGACCTCGGACGAACCTCCGATCGACATCACCCTGGCCGATCGCACCGTCTCGGTGGCTCCGGGCGAGACCTGCACGCTCACTCTGCCGGAGGGGTGACGGTGGCCGGTGGCTGGCCGGGTGCCGGCCACTGGTAGCCGGTTGCCGCCGGCCTGACTCGTGAGTCGTGAGTCGTTACTCGTTACTCGTTACTCGTGACGCGTGAACCGGTGACCGGGCAATCGGCCACGGTCGGCGCTGTCAGTGCGGGACCACTGTCACCGGGCACATCGTGCGGCCCAGCACGGCCGTGAGTGTGGGCCCGAGTGCCGTGCCGCCGCGGCCGAGGACCAGGAGCCCGGCCGAGTCGGAGGCGTGGACGAGGGCGGTCGCCGGGCTCTGGAGCCGGACGTCCTCGTACACACGCACCCGCGGATACGCCTCCCGCCACGGCCGGAGCGCGTCAGCCAGCAACTGGACCTCCTGGTCCTCCCAGGCACCCCTGTCCTCCTCGGGCGGCGCGAACGGCAGGGACGGTCCGGCGGGGGTGGGGAGGTGCCAGGCGTGGACGGCGTGCAGCGGCGCGCCACGCCGCACCGCGGCCTCGAAGGCGAAGCCGGTGACGGCGTCGCACGGACGTCGGGCGTCGATACCGAGCACCACCGGCCGGAGCCCCTCGGACCCGGGGCCGTGACCGGCAACGATCCTCTGCGCCATGGCAGTTCACCCTTCGTCGTCCGTACGGGAAGCAACACCCGTACGGGAGGCAACACCGATAAGCCTGCGGGTCCGTGTGGTCCTCTTCGGCGGCCAGTCGCACGGCCTCCTGCGCTCGGTGCGGGGCGACCGAACAGCCCACGTACATGGTCCGGCGGTCCTGCAGCCTGTTGTCCCTGTCGGTGCGTCGCCAACACAGGTGCTCGCCGGCGGGAGTCGCCCCAACTCCGGACACAGCGTCGCTATGAGGTCGCCCGGTCCACGCCGAGGATCGTGCCACAGGGGCGCCCCCTGCCACACCACTCCAGTTGATCACGGTTGCGCCATATCGCTTGGCACGAGCAGCGGCCCGATCAATGATCTGGTGTACCTCGGGAGGAATCATGATCGGCAGACAACTGAGTCTGTTCGCTGCGGCTGTGGCATTAGCAAGCACTCTCACGGCGTGTGCTTCGTCGACGCCATCGGCCACCGGCACCAGCACCAGCAGTGGATCGGAAAGGCCGAGCGCCACCGCCCTGACATCGCCGCCGGGCACTCCGGCATCAGCGTCAGCGATCCGGTCGCTGCCCCTGGCCCGGCTCAAGGCGGGACTGCTCCGCGCCACGGACCCGCCACACGGCCCCTTCACGACAGACGACGCCATGGGCAGCAACCCCGGCGGGATCTACAGCGAGCGTCACAGCTCGATCAGCGACCAGCCGCCCGTCGACGGCCCGTTCGGAATCATCCTGAACGCGGACACACAACGGTGTTCGCGGCTGCTCAACGCGATCGGTTACGGGAAGAAGGCACCCGCGGCTGATGCCTATGCCGGGATCGGCCTGATCGGGTCCGATCGTGTGACCTTGATAACCGAGATCGTGGCCGGCTACCCGCGAGGCGTCGCTGCCAGGATCGTGTCCGATGTGGCGACCGCCCGCTCGACATGCCAGACCGTCTACAGCAAGCGGGCAACCGGCACGGTGGCATCCGAACCCCGGTCCCTCACCGTTCCGGGAGTGGGCGACGCGAGCGCAGGAATCGAGTGGTCCATGGGCAGCGCGGTCGGCTCGTCCGACAATGTGCTGGCCGTGGCTCAGGTCGGAAACAACGTGGTTGAGATCCAGGGCGTGCTGATCGCATCGACCAGCACGGTCAAGTTCGATCGAACGATGCTGAACCAAACATTGGCCAAGGCCGTCGCAAGACTCCAAGCCGCGGGCTGACTCTGCATAGGACGGTCAGCCTGCTGGGGGAGCAGTAGTCGCTGATCCGTCGAAGGGAGACCCCCTACCGGCATCGGCATCGGCAAGGGCGCACTAGGATTCGAACCTGCAACGTTCTGATCCGTAGCTCCAGCGAGATTGGTCGGCGACGGCCATTCCGGCCGCTACCAGGCTCCGAAAGGACACCACCGGATGGAGACGGTTGCTGGGGCGCTGTAGTTCGCTGCTGTACGGCTGAACGCCGCCCAGCAGCGATGCTGGGCGGCGCACTGTATGCCTGGATCAGATTGCGTCTATCTGCCAGGCAATCATGCCGGTAGATCCCTTGGCCCCGTCGGCATCGATGTGTACTGGCTTGTGCATCGTGATCCGTTGCTGGACCACTGACTGATCACACGGCACCCTGGTCTCTGTACCAGCGCTCGCCGGTACGAATGTCAACTGGGCGCTGCCGCTCCCGAAGCAAACCAGGTTGAGCCGGTATGTCTTGCCTTCGCTCAGGGTGGGCTCAGTGTGGATTCCGTCGTTTACCCGCTCGACTCCGGCCTCGACCATCTTCCCGCTGTGGACAGCGGCCAGGGCCGCCTTGGCCTGCTCGGTGAGCTTCTTCTCGGAGGACCCGGTTGCCGTCCGAGACTCGCTCGACGCGGACGGCGACGGCGGAGCACTGACGGCCTCCCCCTCACCGCTGCCGGAGGTGCATGAGGCAAGCAGGAATGCCGACGCTGCCACGGCGCACGCGGCAAGGTAAGCCCGGGGATTCGAATAGGTCATGACGAGGTCTCCCAGTACTTCCATCCAGTCTCTGACGTCGGCAGTGTCGCGGTCCCGTGACCGAGTTCCTCGACTCCGCAGGATCCAACACGTCGGTACTTCTTCCAGGCGACCTTGTACCCCCACGAGCCGTACTGCATGTGTCCGTACCTATTGTGGCGTACTTCGTGGGAGTAGCCGTGTCCCGTGGTGACGGTCGTGCTTCCGCCGACGTGCACGCTCACCGAGGTCTTGGCCTTGGCGATGATGGCGTTCGTTTGGAATTCGATCGTGCCGGTTACGTCCACACTGATCGTGGCGGCCTTGGTGACCGATACGTTCATCGTGCCGCCGGGACCATCCCTGACAACGGGTATGCGAAGCGGATCGTGCTGGAGGAGGCAGAGGCGAAGAGCCCGGACCGGCGCCGGAGGGCATCGGAACTCGCGGTGAAACTGGGGCTGCTGGCGGCATGAGCGAGGGGGCACAAACTGTGCCCCTGCTTCTGCCGAGCCGCTTCTACGGTCACGTGCGTGAGGCGGATCACCGTGACCACGGAGACGTAACCCATGGCACCCACGACCAGCGCGAGCACCGCCGAGGCCCTCGCCGTACTGCAGTTACCCAACCTCGCCGCGCTCACCGAGCAGCAGATGAGCGGTCAGGCCTGCGCGTGGGATGCAGTGCCCCTCTCCGGGGTCCCTGCCGTCGACCTCGGCACGCAGACGACGACGCGCGCAGGCCATCCTGCCCGCTGGTTCCCGCGCGGGTGCCCGCCCTGCGTCGCCAAGGAGGCATACCGCGCGCTACTGGACCATGCGTCGGTGTGTGAGCAGTGCGCCGACGAGGCCGCGCGCTGCGAGCTAGGGCGCGGTCTGTACCGGCTCATGCGGGAGAACCGCCGATGACGCCGCGCCAGACCGCGGACGCCGCCCTCGAGGAGAAGTCGTTGTCGGCCGGCCGTGCGGTCGGCTACTACTGGGAGCGGAATCCTCACGGGCAAGGCCGCTGCACACTGCCACTCGCCTGGGAGCGGACACCGGGACGCGTACGCCCGCACTACGTGGCAGTAGGCCCCGGACCCAGCGCAGACGGCGTGCCGGGCACGGGTCGAGCGGCCGCGTTCGTCCCCCTGCGGAGGCGGCCACTCAGCGCACGAGGCCGACGAGCGGGGTGTCGAGGGCGTCGGTGATGCGGAACAGGGTGTCCAGCGCGTTCTTACGCCGTGCCCTGCACGTTCACGGTGATCGTTTAGGGGATTTCAGGGGGCGCGCCTCGCCAGTAAACGGGTGTAGTGAGGGTGTAGTCAGTGCGTAACCAGACCGTGCGGCGCGGGCAAGAAAGGCCCCGGGCCCTCCCTGACCTGGGAGTTCCGGGGCCTACCTGCTGGTCAACCTGGTGGGCGCGGACGGTTTCGAACCGCCGACATCCGCCTTGTAAGGGCGGCTGTGTGAGGCAACGAAGGCGCGCAGGTCACCCCGGGTTCGGCCAGGACTGCCTCGGCGGTCCATCTCGGCTGTGGCAAACCGTCGTTGACCGTGATTGACCGCATGATGTGGCACGGCTGTGGCACGAGGACTGCTTCGTTCCGAAGCAATGGGACCCGCTCCACGACCTGCGGCGCAACTTCCTTGACCTGCGAGGACCGTTCGCCGGCGTCCGTGGACGCCCGCCTCGGTGCGGGGGCCTTGTATCGCAGTTGGCCGGTCAGTCTGTGGCCCTACAGGCCGCGTAGCGCCTCGTACAGATCGTCGTAGGCTGCCCAGCAGTCGATGCTGCCGTCGTCATACAGGCTCCCCATGTACCAGTCGTCGTCATGGACGGCCTTCACGAGACACAGGCCGTGGAACCCGAGAACGATTTCTGGATGCAGAACCTCGTTGGCTCCGTCGAAGGCGAGCCACTTCACCGCCCGGTTCGGATCGAGAACGACAGCCTCTTGATCCCCGGACACGTCACGGATTCGCTGAAGGGTCCAACCCGGGGGTAGCTGTGCATCTGCCATCCACGGATGATCTCACCCGCCAGGTGTGGACCTCCGATTTCGAATGACGTTGGCCTCCGCGGGCCTGACGGCAGCCGTACGCAGTCAGCGTCCTTCGCGCTCGTAGCGTTCCACCCGACGCGCCAACTTGGCGCGATACCTCTCGGGTGAATGGAAAGCCTCAGAGCCGCGGATCAAGCCCTCGGCCGTGAGGCCCTCCGCATAGGGCCGCAGCGCCGGTACGCGCAGGAGGACGGCGCGTCGCGATTCGGCTTCCTCGACGGTCGTCAGAGGGCTGCTGTCGTTGCGCCCATGGTTGCAACCCCAGTGTGTGAGGCGCACGTTGTCCCGGGTGTCAGTGCCGCCGGACGCGATGGTGCGAACGTGGTCGATGCTTGGTGACCGAGGGTCTGGATGCCGATACGCCCGTTCCACCGGACCTTCGCACAGGCCGCAGACCCAGCCGTCCCGCTCACCGATCTCGTCCGCGGTGAAGCGCTCGACGGCCCCGTTGATCCGTATGCGCTGACGGCGGCGCCGGTCCTGGGTGCGCTTGGCTTCGCTACGCCGCGATTCAGGCGGGTCCGCGCTGGTCACATCTTCCTGCCCCTCGGGACAACCACAGTGCCCGCATGGCCGATATTCTACGGCCCGCTCGTCGCCCAGCAGCATCCAGCCGGCGTCATTCAGCTGCCGCCGGCCGAGTGAGTTGGGTGGGGAGGCCGCGAACGGCCTCGCCGCCCAACTCGGCCGCATCCGGCGCCTTGTTGGTGGTCGGCCGGTTCGGGACTCAGCGTGTGGAGCGGTGGTGGTCTGCGGCCTCGGGGTGTTCGAGCTGGTTGGCCAGGACCGCGGCCTGGACGCGGCGCTGGACGCCGAGTTTGGCCAGCAGTCGGGAGATGTGGTTCTTGACCGTCTTCTCGGACAGATAGAGCTCTTTGCCGATCTCACGGTTCGTGAGCCCGTCCCCGATCAGCGCCAGGATGTCCCGCTCGCGCGGTGAGAGACTGGCGAGCTCGGGCGAGAGGGCCGGCTCCTCGGCCGGGTCCGTGCGCAGCTTGCGCATCAGCCGGGCGGTCGTCGTGGGGTCCAGCATCGACTGGCCGGACGCGACGGTACGAACCGCCGAAACCAGGTCGGAACCCTTGATCTGCTTCAGTACGTAGCCCGCCGCCCCGGCCATGATCGCGTCGAGGAGCGCTTCCTCGTCGTCGAACGACGTCAGCATCAGACAGGACAGCTCCGGCATCTGGCTGCGCAGCTCCCGGCACACACTGATGCCGTCGCCGTCCGGCAGGCGTACGTCGAGGACCGCCACGTCCGGGCGCAGCGCCGGGCCGCGCACCAGGGCGTGCTCGACGCTGCCCGCGTCGCCGACCACCGAGATGTCCGGCTCGGCGTCCAGCAGGTCCGTCAGGCCGCGGCGTACCACCTCGTGGTCGTCCAGCAGGAACACCCGGATCGGGTTCTGCTCGGAGAACGTACGCGCCTCGGCCATGACGACCCCTTGTTCAGTGATGGACCACGGGCCGTGAGCCCCTGACGACGATCATCATCCTTCCGGCCCGGATGCACTAGGGCCGATCGGCCCCATCCGAGCCCGGCGGCCGCCTCACCTCTCCTGGCGGTGTTCCGGGCCTGTGACGTCGAAGCCGACGTCCACCACTCCTTCGACGGCCCGCACCAGACGGGCGGCCACCGGCACCAGTGATGTGTCGGTGACGCGTCCGGAGAGGGTGACGACACCGCCCCGCACCTCGACACGGACCGACGAGGGCGACGCGTGGAAGAGGTAGGACACGATCTCCCTGTGGACCTCCTCGGCGATGTCCTCGTCACTGCGCAGGAACACCTTGAGGAGGTCACCGCGGCTGACGACGCCCTCGAGGCCGCCGATCTCGTCGACGACGGGCAGCCGCTTGACCTTGGCGTGCGCCATGATGCGGGCGGCCTGCGCGAGGGTCGCGTTCGCGCGCACGGTCACCGCCGGAGACGTCATCAGCTCCTCGGCACTCACCCCGCCGGCCTTGGAGAGATCGCTCAGCCGCCGCAGCTGGGTGTAGCGGTCGGGGTCACTGTCGCGGAACTCCTCCTTGGGCAGCAGATCGGCTTCGGAGACGACCCCGATCACCCGGCTCTCGCCCTCCACGACGGGCAGGGCACTGACCTGCCACTGCTCCATCAGCTGCACGATCTCCTTGAAACCGGCCCCACGGCCGATGGCGGCGACGGTGTGGGTCATCACGTCGCTCACGATGTGCGGACTGCCGTGCACGATGGCTCCTTGATCGGTTCCGACAATGGCTGTCAGCGCGACGATCGCGGTCAGCGTGCGTCGCCGCTGCCGTAGGGGGCGTACAGGTCGAGCAGCCGGGTCCGGGCCGACTGCAGCCGGTGGGCGACGATCTCGCCCGTCCACTGGGCCACGGCCATCCCCAGCTCGGGATCGGCCCGGCACAGCTCCCTGACCACCTCGGCGTCGAACTCGTAGGCGCGCACCGGGCTTGTCGCCTCGGCGCCCAGATGCCAGGTGTGCGGGGCGAACAGCCAGGACCAGCCGACGAGTTCGTTGTGTCCGAGGATCTCGATGACGGCCGGTCGGCGGCCCGGAACCCGCAGGTCGAGGGCCACCGTGCCGGTCCGGATGATCCAGAACCGGTCCGCGCGGCGGCCTTCCTCGAACAGCCGGGTGCCCTCGGGGAACGACACCTCGCGGGCCACTCGCAGCAGCCGTTCCCGGTGGTCGACGGGCAGCGCCCGCAGCATGGTGGATGTGGTGGAAGTGCTCATGATCCTGCCTCTTCCTGGCGCGCAATCCTTCCACCTCCAATCTCTGCCCGTGCCCCGCCGGTCGCCATGGGCCATCCGGCCCCGGCTGCGGGCCGCATGGCACGGCCCGGGGCCGAAGGGCCCCGCGGAAGGGACGCCCGGCCCCTGCGCGCGGGCTCCGCTCCGGTAGCAGGCTTGACGTGAGAAGAGACGCCACGGGCAGCGGCGACCGCCGTCCGGCCCGCGGTCTCTCCGCCGAGCGCACGACGCTGGAGGTGCGGATCATGATTCGACCGGTCGCAGCGGGGATCGACGGGTCCCCGGAGAGTCTGGCCGCCGCGCACTGGGCGGCCCGTGAAGCCGTGCGCCGGGGCACGGCGCTCCTTCTGGTGCACGCCTGGCATTGGCATCCGCGACCGGCCCCGTCCGTGCCGGCCGACGTGTCCCAGCGGGCCTGGGCGGAGGACCTGCTGACCGGGGTCTCGGACGGTCTGCGGGCGGCACACCCCGGACTGCGGGTGCTCGACCGGTCCGTCGAGGACGCCCCGGTGACCGCTCTGCTCGCCGTGGCCGACGAGGCCGCCCTGCTGGTCCTCGGGTCTCGCGGGCTCAGCGGAGTCACGGGATACCTGCTGGGTTCGATCTCCCAGCGGGTCGTTTCCAGGTCACCGGTCCCGGTGGTCCTGGTGCGCGCCGGCGTCGGCACCTGCGACGAGCACTTTGCGGCACCGGACGGCATCTCCCCGGACGAGATACCGCAGGTCCCGTACCGCGACGTGGTACTCGGCCTCGACACCGACCGCCCGTGCGACGAGCTGATCGAGTTCGCCTTCGACGCCGCCCGGCTGCGTGGCGCCGCGCTGCGCGTCCTTCACGCCTTCAGCGCCCCGCCCTCCTTCGCCGCCGACCGGCTCGTCCCGGTGAGCGGCCCGGAGCTGCTGGCCGAGCACGAGAACGCCGTCGTCGCCACCCTGCGCCCCTGGTGCGAGAAGTTCTCCGGGGTTCCCGTCGCCGAGACCGTGGTGGACGGCCGCGCGGCCGGTGAACTCGTCCGCGCCTCCGCGGGCGCCGCCCTGATCGTGGTGGGACGCCGGCAGCGGGAGACCCGCTTCGGCGCCTACCTCGGTCCGGTCGCCCACGCGGTGCTGCACCACGCCGACTGTTCCGTCGCCGTCGTCCCGCACGCCTGAACACACCCGGAGGGTGAAGCACATGACCCGCTACGTGTACGAATTCGCCGACGGGGGCCGCGACATGGCGGACCTGCTCGGCGGCAAGGGAGCCAACCTCGCGGAGATGACCCGGCTGGGACTTCCCGTTCCGCCCGGCTTCACCGTCACCACCGCGGCGTGCCGCGCGTACCTGGCCACCGGCGAGGAACCGGGCGAGCTGGGCGCGCAAGTCGTGCACGCGCTCGCCGAGTTGGAGCGGAGCACCGGCCGTGAGATCGGCGGCCGGGACAACCCGTTGCTGCTCTCGGTCCGTTCGGGCGGCAAGTTCTCGATGCCCGGGATGATGGAGACCATCCTCGACATCGGCCTCGGGGACGAGTCCGTCCTCGGCCTCGCCAAGATGACCGGCAGCGAGCACGTCGCATGGGACTCCTACCGCAGGCTCCTCCAGATGTACGGCCGCACGGTCCTCGGCATCGCACCGGAACGCTTCGACCGGCACACCGCCGGGGGCGATCCCGCGGCGCTCGTCGAGCACTTCAAACAGGTCATCCGCGACGCGACCGGCGAGGAGTTCCCGCAGGACCCGGCCGAACAGCTCCAGCGGGCGATCCGTGCCGTCTTCGACTCCTGGAACGGCGAGCGCGCCCGCCTCTACCGCCGCCGTGAACACATCCCCGACGACCTCGGAACCGCCGTCACCATCCAGGTGATGGTCCTCGGCAACCTCGGCCCGGACTCCGGCACGGGCGTCGCCTTCACCCGCGACCCGGCCACCGGCGCCCGGGGCGTCTACGGCGACTACCTTCCCGACGCCCAGGGCGAGGACGTCGTCGCCGGCATCCGCAACGCCGTCCCGCTCGCCGAACTGGAGCGCCTCGACCCGGCCTCCTACCGTCAACTCCTGCAGAACATGGCGACCTTGGAGCACCACTACCGCGACCTGTGCGACATCGAGTTCACCGTCGAGCGCGGCAGGCTGTGGATGCTCCAGACCAGGGTCGGCAAGCGCACCGCCGAGGCGGCCTTCCGGATCGCGGAGGCGTTCGTCGACGAGAAGCTGATCGGCGAGGACGAGGCGCTCGCCCGGGTCGGCGGGACGCAGCTGGCACGGCTGATGTTCCCCCGGTTCGAGGCGCATGCCGAGGCCACGCCGCTGGCGCACGGTGTCCCCGCCTCGCCCGGCGCCGCGGTCGGCGCGATCGTCTTCGACTCGGCGGAGGCCGTACGACGCGCGGACGCGGGGGAGCACGTCGTCCTCGTACGGCGTGAGACGACGCCCGACGACCTGCCCGGGATGGTCGCGGCCGAGGCCGTGCTGACCAGCCGGGGCGGCAAGACCAGTCACGCGGCCGTCGTCGCCCGCGGGATGGGCAAGGTCTGTGTGTGCGGTGCCGAGGAACTGACGGTGGACATCGCATCCCGCAACCTCACCGCACCTGACGGGACCGTGCTCACCGAGGGCACCGTGATCTCCGTGGACGGCACGGCGGGCACCGTCCATCTCGGCGCGCTGCCGCTGACCGAGTCCCCGGTCGGGCACTTCCTCGACACCGGAGAAGGCGACGGCGCACTGACCGACGCGGTCGCCCGCACCCTCCAGCATGCCGACTCCGTAAGGCACTTGGAGGTGCGCGCCAACGCGGACACCCCCGAGGACGCGGAACGGGCCCGCCGTTACGGTGCCCAGGGCATCGGGCTGTGCCGCACCGAGCACATGTTCCTCGGCGAGCGCCGGAGCCTGGTCGAGGCGATGATCCTGGCCGAGGACGAGACCGGACGGCGCGCCGCCCTGGACGCCCTTCTGCCCCTTCAGCGGGGCGACTTCACCGGGATCCTCGCTGCGATGGACGGGCTCCCGGTGACCATCCGGCTCATCGACCCGCCGCTGCACGAGTTCCTGCCCGACCGCACCGAACTCGCCGTCCGTGTCGCCACCCGGCCCACCGAGCACGACCGCCGCCTGCTCGCCGCGGTCGAGCGCATGCACGAGTCCAACCCCATGCTCGGACTGCGCGGCGTCCGCCTCGGGCTCGTCGTCCCCGGCCTGGTCCAGATGCAGGTGCGGGCGATCGCCGAAGCCGTGGTGGAACGGATGCGCGCCGGGGGAGACCCACGCGCGGAGATCATGGTCCCCCTGGTCGGCACGGTCGAGGAACTGCGGATCGTCCGCGCCGCGGCGGAGCGTGTCCTCGCCGAGGTCTCGCGGGACTCCGGGCTCACCGTCGAATGCCCCATCGGCACGATGATCGAGCTGCCCCGGGCCGCACTGACCGCCGGCCGGATCGCCGAGGCCGCCGACTTCTTCTCCTTCGGCACCAACGACCTGACCCAGACGGCCTGGGGCCTGTCCCGCGACGACGTCGAGGCGTCCTTCTTCCCGGCCTACCTGGCCCAGGGTGTCTTCGCCGCCTCGCCGTTCGAGACCCTCGACCGGGACGGCGTCGGACGCCTGCTGCGCATCGCCGTCGAGGAGGGCCGCGCAGCCCACCCCGGTCTGAAGATCGGCGTCTGCGGCGAACACGGCGGCGACCCCGACTCCATCCACTTCTTCCACGACATCGGCCTCGACTACGTCTCCTGTTCGCCGTTCCGCGTCCCGGCCGCCCGCCTCGAAGCGGGCCGGGCCTCGCTCGCCGACGGCAGGGACGGCGCGTCGGCCGCGACCTAGTACCGACCGGCGCAGTGCCAACGGGCAAGGGGAGGAACAGACATGATGAACCGTCAGGTGACGGTCGGTGTCGACGGCTCGCTCATCGCCGTTCGAGCGCTGGACCGGGCCGCCGAGGAAGCGGCGCTGCGGGGCGCCGCCCTGAACATCGTCTACGCCGTGCCCGACGTGGACATCGCCGGACCCGTTCTCGCCACCGCCGCGTTACGGGCCCGCCGGCGCTGTCCCGGTCTGACCGTCACGGCCCTGGCCGTCGTCGGCAGCCCGGTCCGGGCACTGGCGCACCATGGCCGGAACTCCGAACTCACTGTCGTCGGCGCGCGCGGGTTGGGCGTACTCGGTGGACTGCTGGCCGGCTCGGTTAGCCGTCGACTGGCCGCGCGCACGCGCGGCCCGCTGCTCGTCGTCCGGGGCACTCAAGGAGCCCAGGACGGTGCGGTGTTGTGCTGGCCGGAGGGTGAGACGGACGCGGACGCCGCCGCGTTCGCCTTCGCGGAGGCGGAACGGCGAGGGGCCCGCCTGTGCGTGCTGCGCGCCGGGACCTCACGGTATGCGAGGGCCCGTCGCCGGGCTCTGGTGCCGGATGACGGCGCCTGCCGATCGCCGCGATGTGAGCGGCCGGTGTCCGGCGATGGCGACGCATCGCCCACGGGGCGGGGTTCGTTGCCGCGCGCCCGTCCCGTGCGCGAGCTCCTGGAGGCGACGCGCGGGGCCGTCGTCGTGGTCGTCGGCGCCCAGTACCGCGGGCCCGGGCCGGGCCCGGTCGCCCGTGCCCTGCTCCGCCACGCGCACTGCCCGGTGGTGCTGGTACCCAGCGACGCGGCCTGACGACAGGGACCTTCGGCCCTCCTGTCAGGGACCCGCGACCCCTCCGAACTCCCTTGCCACCGCGAGACATTGAGACCGCAACGGAAACCCGCAAGACCACGTCGAACATCTCTGGGAGGGATCAGCATCATGGCAGTCCACGAGCAGCCTCACCGGCACACAGGGTTCCACTTCCCGTCGCTGCGCGGGACCCGTTCGGCGCAGGCGCCGGGTGAGGCCGTGACCACGTCGGCCACGGCGGTCGGCTCGTACGCCCTCGCGGGTCTGCGGCTGCTGACGGGGTTCGTCTTCCTGTGGGCCTTCCTCGACAAGACCTTCGGGTTCGGTTATGCCACCCCGTCCGGCAAGGGCTGGATCGACGGCGGTTCGCCCACCAAGGGATTCCTCGGCGGGGTCGCGGCCGGGCCGATGGAGTCGACGTTCCACTCCTGGGCCGGCGCCGGCTGGGTCGACTGGCTGTTCATGGCCGGTCTGCTCGGTGTGGGTATCGCCCTGGTCGCCGGTGTCGCCCTGCGGTTGGCCGCGGTCGCGGGCACGGCGATGATGGCGTTCATGTGGCTCGCCGAATGGCCGCCCGCCCGGCACCTGTCCGACGGCTCGCCGAGCATGTCGCCCAACCCCTTCACCGACTACCACGTGATCTACGCGGTCGTCCTGATCGCTCTCGCCGCCGCGGGCGCCGGCGCCACCTGGGGACTCGGGAAGCTCTGGGAGCGACTCCCCTTCGTGAACCGCACCCCCTGGCTCCGATAACCGCACGGCAAGAATCGGGGCGCCCTCGCGAGCGTGCGGGGGCGCCCCGCGTGTTTCGCCGCGAGCCGAGCAGGGCGTTCCACCGGCGGGGCCGGCTGCCGACCGCCCGCCGACCGCCCGCCGAGCGCCTGTCGGCCGGCGAGGGTCTCGGGGGAGTGCCGGTCCGCCGTGGAATGGCCGACCGTCCGTCAACGGTCATGGCTCGCGGCGGTCGGCCTCCACGGTCGGCCTCCACGGTCGGCCTCCACGGTCGGCCTCCACGGTCGGTCTCGACGGGTATTGCCCCGGATTTCGTCCCGGACTTGCACGCGGCCATCCGTCCGCCGGGGGCAGCCATGGACCCAGCCACCGGTCGACCGGCGGACACCGTCCCGGAGGGGTGTCAAGTCCCGTGCCGGATGGGCCGGTCGGCCCCCATCGGGGACCAGTGGCCCCTCCTCCGGCGCTCGTTCGAACGCAAGACTGATCACGCATCCCTCAAGGAGGTCCCCAGATGTCCCGCACCATCGTCGTCGGTCTGGACGGCTCGCCCGAGAGCCTCGCCGCAGCCGAGTGGGCAGCCCGTGAAGCCCGGCTCACCGACGCTCAACTGCGTCTCGTGCACGCCTGGTTGTGGCATCCGTACGTGTACGGCCCGCTGGCCGGCGTCGCGGTTCCCCCGCCGTCGGAGGACCCGCAGCGTGAATGGGCCGAACGCCTGCCGCGCGAGACCGCGGCCAACCTCGCCGCGGACCACCCCGGTCTGTCCGTCACCGCAGAGAGGGTCGCCGAGCAGCCCGTCACCGTCCTGCTGGCCGCCGCGGAGGAAGCCGAGCTGCTGGTGCTCGGGTCAAGGGGCCTGAGCGGAGTCGCCGGTTTCCTGACGGGTTCCGTCGCGCAGGCCGTGGTGGCCCGGAGCCGGACGCCGATCGTGCTCGTACGAGCCGACGCGCGGCCCGCGGAGGCGTCCGGGCCCGAGGATGTCGTCCTCGGGCTCGACCTGGAGCACGCGGACGCCTCCGTGATCGCGTTCGCCTTCCGGGCGGCGGCCCGCAGGGCGACGGACCTGCGCGTCGTCCACGGCTGGAGTCTGCCGCCGTACTACGGCTACAGCGGAGCCTTCGACGCGGCGGTCGACGCGGAGCTGCTCGCCGAGGCGCAGCAGCGGCTGTCCGAGGTCCTGAGTCCCTGGCGTGAGAAGTTCCCCGGCGTCGAGGTGCGTGAGCAGGCGGTGATCGGAGGCGCGGGCCCCCACCTCGTGGAGGCGTCGAGGAAGGCCGCGCTGGTGGTGGTCGGTCGTCGCAACCGGCAATCGCCGGTCGGCGCCCACATCGGACCGGTGACACAAGCGGTACTGCACCACTCCGCCGCACCGGTCGCGGTGATCCCGCACGACTGACCGGTACGGGCGCGCGACCGCGGGTCACCGACAGGCGACTCAGGGCCCCGGGGCACTCTGCCCCGGGGCCCTTGCGGCGGGACGCCCGGGCGGATCCCTCGGCTCCGCCGGGCCGGCCAACCGCGTGCCGCCCGGCGCCGATCACCGGTCCTGCCACAGTCCCGCTTCGGACGGGCTCTCCTCGGAGCCGCCCTGGTCCAGGCGGAACGGCGGATAGACATCGGTCATCAAGGCGGCGTAGGCGGCCACGCGCAGCGCCCACCGGTTGAGGCCCATGATCAGGTCGTACAGGTCCTTCGGGTACTTCTCGGTGAAAGCCAGTGCCACGCCGGCGAAGATGGTCAGGACGCCGATGAGGCCGACGTCCCACCAGCCGAGGTGGGAGGCGCCGAGGAAGAAGCCGACGACGATGTACTGCGGAATCGCCAGAAGCCACCACTTCACGAGCACCAGGCCGCGGGAGAGCCGCTCCGGGTAGGCGATGTCGAGCCGCGCCGGGTAGTCCGGTTCCTCACCGAGACTGAACGGCGGATACCGGTCGGTGCCGAGGGCGCCGTACGAGTAGTAGGCGACCCGCCAACTCCACCGCAGCACACCGACGTTGAAGTCGAAGAGCCCGCGGGGGTAGCGCTCGGTGAAGAGAATGGCGAAGAACGCGATCACGCTCACCACGGTGAAGGCGATCCAGAGAAAGAACAGCACCACGTAGTGCGGTATGGCGAGGAGCCACTTCACCAGCCACAGCCACCGGGACAGTGGCGCGTCGAGGTGTGCGTTCACCCTCACGGGATGTGTCGGCGCTCGCATCGGAGTCACCATGGTGATCCCTCCTTCCGCGCGGGTCCGCGCGCCGGGTCACGGAGTCTTGTGTCCCCACTGAGGTCCGAGCCGCTCCCACTCGCGTCCCCACCGGTCGTAGCGCCGCTGGTCGAGCCGCCACCGCGCCAGGCCGCCGGCGCCGAAGACGAGGCCGCCGAGGGCCACAGCGGCGCCGATGCCCAGCAGGCTCGACTCGGTGGCCGCCGCGCTCGCGGTCGGCGGCGCGGTGGTGGGCCGGCCCTGTGCGTCCAGCCAGATCACCACATGCGATCCGGCCTTGTGCCCGGATTCCACCAGGGCGCTGCCGATACGGGGGGACCCGTCCGGCGCGGTCCACCGGACCGTCGCCCGTACATGGTCGTAGACCCCGCCGTCTCCGGCGGGTACCGCCGAACCCGTACTGACGACCAGCACGGCCGGGACGGCGTGCCGGTCGTGGCGCAGCCGCGTGAAGGACGTGTCGGCGGCATGGGCCGTCACCAGGCCGGCGAGGATGCCGCCCAGCACCATCACCGTCCAGACGATCAGCACGATCCACGCCTCGAAGACGTCGTCACGGCGACGCAGCGGATTTCTCCGCCAGCGCCAGCACCACTGCCTCGCACCCTGTGCTCCGCGCATGGCACCGCACCTCCTCGTTACATCCCAACAGTGCAAGGGGATCGCGGCGCGCGCGAGCGGTGGCGGGGGCCGCCCGGTCCCGCGGTGGGGACCGACCGACCCCTGCGCGAAGCATCTGCCCCGGTCAGGGCGCATGTGCCGGGTCATGTCGCGAGCTGAGGAGGTCTTCGTGAAGGCGCTGTCCGCCTTGATCGTCGGGACCCCCTGACGGTCGGGACGCCCCGACGGAACGAAGTGATGGGCCATGTCCGAGCAGACACGAAGCGTCATCATCGAGCAGGCGCGATCGGCCAGGAGCGGCTGGTGGACACCTCGGGTGGACGACCCGCCCGGAGGGACACCGATGCCCGGGACGAGCGTCCTGATCCGGCTCGCCGCCGCCCTGACACCGGCGTCGCCGCCCTGCACGGCGGCGCGGCCGACCTGTCGCCGGGCCCCGGCCGGGCCGCCGATCACTCCGGATCCCATGCCGCCTTCGAGGCCGATCATGTCGACGAGGAAAGGACCACCGGGCGCCGGATCGCCGCGCTCTGATCCGGACCCTGGGCTCGGCGACGCATCGGCGACGGACCCCGGGCCCGGCGACGCATCGGCGCCAGGTAGCGGCCACTCTCCGTTCGCCGGGGACCAATGGGCCCTGGCCCCCCTTCACGCGTTGTCGGAGTCTGACCGTATGTCGCTGTATCGCTGTGTCGCCTCAACGCGTGAGAGTGGGGTCGGGCCATGAATCCCAACGACGGCTTTCGTGAACTCGGCCGGCAGGAGTGCCTGGACCGGCTCGGCGACGCGCTCATCGGCAGGGTCGTCCACACACGGGACGCCCTGCCCGCGGTGCTGCCGGTCAATTTCTGTCTCGACGCCGAGTCCGCCGTCGTGCTGCGGACGTCGGCGGACTCGGAACTGGCCCGCTCCATCGACGGTGTGGTGGTGGCGTTCGAGGCCGACGCGGTGGACGCGGCCGCGCACTCCGGCTGGAGCGTCGTCGTGACGGGCCGAGCCGTGGTGGTGACCGATCCCGCCGAGCACGATCGCCTGACCCGGACAGGACCCCGTTCCTGGGTGGCCTCGCCCCACGACGTCTTCATCCGGATCGCGTCAGAACTGGTCACCGGCCGGGAACTCGTAGGCGGCCGCACGCTGTACGGCATTGACCTGCCGTCCTGACGCCTGGAACGTCCGGCGATCCGACCGATCCGACCGATCCGACCGATCCGACCGATCCGATCCGACGTCGCGATCGCCCGGTGGGTGGACCGACGCCGTGATCACCGAGTGGGCCGAACGGCCCTCGGACGAGGGCGTTCGGCGGCCCGGCCGGTACTGTCCGGCCCTCGCCCGGGTCACCCGGCACGACAAGTATCGAGAGCGCGGAACATTCGACACAGTGCGAGGGGAGACCGGCGATGACCACAACGACGACGGCCGGAGTCCGGACGGCGGAGGCATGGCGGGGCTTCGCCGGGACGGCGTGGCGCGAGCGCGTCGACGTCCGCGACTTCATCCAGGCCAACTACACGCCCTACGAAGGAGACGCGGCCTTCCTGACCGGCCCGACCGAGCGCACCCGGGCCGTATGGAGCACGGTCAGCGCACTCTTCCCGGAGGAGCGGCGCAGGGGAATCCTCGACGTCGACACCACGACCCCCTCGACGATCACCTCGCACGCGCCCGGATACATCGACCGCGAGCGGGAGTTGATCGTCGGCCTGCAGACCGACGCGCCGCTCAAGCGCGCCATCATGCCCAACGGCGGTCTGCGGATGGTCGAGAGCGGACTGAAGGCGTACGGCTACGAGCCCGACGACTTCGTCACCCGCGTCTTCGGGACCTACCGCAAGACCCACAACGACGGCGTCTTCGACGCGTACACCCCCTCGATGCGTGCCGCCCGCAAGGCCGGCATCATCACCGGTCTGCCCGACGCGTAC
The DNA here is from genome assembly GCF_042871525.1 of Streptomyces sp. NPDC005784. NCBI lineage: Bacteria > Bacillati > Actinomycetota > Actinomycetes > Kitasatosporales > Streptomycetaceae > Streptomyces > Streptomyces sp. NPDC005784. Next base: position 103,367 of record NZ_JBIAIQ010000018.1, on the reverse strand, counting down.
GGCCGTGGCCGCATCATCGGCGACTACCGACGCGTGGCGCTGTACGGCACCACCCGGCTCATCGCGGCCAAGCGCGCGGAGCGCGCCGGACTCGACGCCGCGCCGTCGACCGAGCACATCATCCGCGACCGCGAGGAACTCGCCGAGCAGATCAAGGCGTTGGGTGAGCTGACCCGGATGGCCGCCACCTACGGCTGCGACGTCTCCCGCCCCGCCGGCACCGCCCACGAGGCCGTGCAGTGGCTCTACTTGGGCTATCTCGCCGCAGTGAAGGAGCAGAACGGCGCGGCGATGTCGCTGGGCCGCACCTCGACCTTCCTGGACGTGTACCTCCAGCGCGACCTGGCCGCGGGCGTCCTCGACGAGACCCACGCCCAGGAACTGATCGACGACTTCGTGATCAAGCTGCGCATCGTACGGTTCCTGCGCACCCCCGAGTACGACGCGCTGTTCTCCGGTGATCCGACGTGGGTCACGGAATCCATCGGCGGCATCGGCGCGGACGGCCGCCCGCTCGTCACCCGTACCTCCTTCCGCTTCCTGCAGACGCTCTACAACCTGGGTCCGGCCCCCGAGCCCAACCTCACCGTGCTGTGGTCGCCCCGTCTCCCGTCCGGTTTCAAGGAGTTCTGCGCCAAGGTCTCCGTCGACACCAGTGCTGTCCAGTACGAGTCCGACGAGCTGATGCGCCCCCGCACCGGCGACGACACCGCGATCGCCTGCTGTGTCTCCGCGATGGCCGTCGGCAGGCAGATGCAGTTCTTCGGCGCACGGGTCAACCTCGCCAAGGCGCTGCTGTACGCGATCAACGGCGGCCGGGACGAGATCAGCGGCGAGCGGATCACCCCCGAGGCACCGGCCCTGACCGGCGAGTATCTGGAGTTCGAGGAGCTGTCGAAGGCGTACGACGGGATGCTGGACTGGTTGGCGGAGACGTACGTCGACGCGCTCAACGTCATCCATTACATGCACGACAAGTACGCCTACGAGCGCATCGAGATGGCGCTCCACGACCATCCCGTGCACCGCTTCATGGCCTGTGGCATCGCCGGCCTCTCCGTTGCCGCCGACAGCCTGTCCGCCGTCAAGTACGCCCGGGTCAAGGTGATCCGCGACGAGACCGGACTGGCCGTGGACTACGAGATCGAGGGCGACTTCCCGACGTACGGGAACAACGACGATCGGGCCGACACCATCGCCGTCGGCCTGGTGGACGCCTTCATGACGAAGCTGCGCGAGCACCCCACCTACCGGGACGCCGAACACACCCAGTCGGTCCTGACGATCACCTCGAACGTGGTCTACGGCAAGCACACCGGCAACACACCCGACGGCCGCCGCGCCGGACAGCCCTTCGCGCCCGGAGCCAACCCGATGAACGGCCGCGACCGGCACGGGGTGGCCGCCTCCGCGCTCTCCGTCGCCAAACTGCCCTACGAGCACGCCCGCGACGGCATCTCGCTGACGACGACGATCACCCCGGAGGGCCTGGGACACGTGCCCGGCGAGCGCGCCGGCCATCTGGTCGGCATCCTCGACGCGTACATGGCCTCCGGCGGCTTCCACATGAACGTCAACGTCCTGGACCGGGCCACCCTGGAGGACGCGATGGAACACCCGGACAAGTACCCGGAGTTGACCATCCGGGTCTCCGGCTACGCCGTCAACTTCGTCCGCCTGACCCGCGAACAGCAGCTCGACGTGATCAGCCGAACCTTCCACGGAACGCTGTGAGGACCATGACGACGGGCCGGATCCACTCCTGGGACCTGTCCACCGGCGTCGACGGTCCCGGGACCCGGTTCGTCCTCTTCGTCAACGGCTGCCCGCTGCGCTGCCTCTACTGCGCCAATCCCGACACCTGGCACATGCGGGACGGGCGGGAGGCCACCGTCGACGAGGTGATGGCGGAGATCGAGAAGTACCGGCCGTTCGTCACGGCCGCCGGGGGAGGCGTGACCATCACGGGTGGCGAGCCCCTGCTCCAGTCCGCCTTCACCGGCGCGCTGCTGCGCCGCTGCAAGGAGGCAGGACTGCACACCGCCCTGGACACCTCCGGCTTCCTCGGCGCCCGCGCCACCGACCAACTCCTCGCCGACACCGACCTGGTGCTCCTCGACATCAAGTCCTTCGACGTCGCCGCCTATCGCAAACTGACCGGCGGCGAACTCGCCCCCACGCTCAACTTCGCCACCAGGTTGGACCGCCTCGGCATCCCGGTATGGATCCGCTACGTCCTCGTGCCCGGCCGGACCGACGCCCCCGAGCCCATTGAGGGACTGGCCCGCTTCCTCTCCGGCCTCGGAAACGTCGACCGCGTGGACGTCCTGCCCTTCCACAAACTGGGCGCCCCCAAATACGAAGCCCTGGGCATTCCTTTCCCCTTGCAGGACAACCCTGTTCCCGACCCCGCTTTGGTCGAACGCGTCCGGGGCCAGTTCAGGTCGTACGGACTCGCCGCCCAGTGAATTCGCCCCGCAAGCAAGGGCCTTCGAACGCCGGGCCGGCACCGGCGAGGGGAGCCGGGCGGGCGGACGCGGTGTTCTGGACGGGGGTGCCACCCACCTGAATCGGTGGCCCCGGGGCCGCGAGGAACGGGCTTGTACGCCGCCTCGGCGGGCCCCCGGCCGCACTGCCGTCACGGTTCCCGCCCCCCTGGGCCAACCGCCTCCACCCAGGCGGGCGCGTGCCCGCCTGCGCCGTTGGTCAAATGGCTCTGACCTGGTGCTTTCCGAGTTCCTCAGTAGCCTGGGGGCACTGTTGGACACGCTCGGAGGGGGCCCGCATGAACGAGGAAGCCATCAGGTACGACGCCACCCACATCCAGGTGCTGGAAGGACGGGAAGCCATCCGGAAGCGGCCCGGGATGTACGTGGGCTCGACTGGCGAACGGGGCCTGCACCACATGGTGTTCGAGGTCGTCGGCCGCGCGGTGAACGAGGTCCTGGCGGGCCGAGCCCGCGCCGTCGGCATCGTCCTCACCTCACACGGCGGCGTGCGCGTCTCCGACGACGGACCGGGCATCGCCTTCGAGACCGACGCGGACGCCGAGGGCCCAGGGCTCGGAGCACTGTTGACGCGTCCGCAGGCCGGGGCGCAGCCCGGAGGCCGTCACGATGTGGCCATGACCACCTTCGGCGGGGGGGGCTCTGTGTCACCAACGCCCTCTCGAGCCGCCTGACGGCCGAGGTGCGGCGCGAGGGCGTCCGCCGGGTCCAGGAGTACGCGCGCGGTGTCCCGCTCACCCCGCCCACCGCGGCGGGGCCGGTGACCGGAAGCGGGACCACCATCACCTTCCTGCCGGACGCGGAGATCTTCGAGACGGTGGAGTGTTCGTTCGACACGCTGGCCCGGCGCTTCAGGGAACTGGCCTATGTGTACGGGGACTTGGACATCTCCCTCAGCGACGAGCGCTCGCCCGGCGGGTCTCGGTCGGAGCGGTTCCGGTACCCGGGCGGACCACGGGACCTCGTCGCCTTCCTCGGTGCGCGGGCGGGGGCACCCGTTCACCCCGACGTCCTGGCCTTCGCGACGGAGGACCCGCGGATGGAGGGGACGGTGGAGGCGGCCCTCCAGTGGTACGGATCCCGCCAGGAGCGCGTCCAGGGCTTCGCCAACAGCCTGACCACTCCCGAAGGCGGAACGCACATGGCGGGCCTGCGCGACGGGGTGGCAGGCGCGATCAACGCCTACGCACGAGAGCGACGGCACCTGACGGCGGTGGACCCCGACCTCGGCGCCGACCGGATCAGCGAGGGCCTGACAGCGGTCGTCTCCGTCAAGTTGGACCACCTTGAGTTCGAAGGCGCCACGCGCGGCCGGCTGGGAGGTGACGCCGTGCGTACCTGCGTCGCGGAGGCCGTCCGCGAGCACCTCGGCAGCTGGCTCGACGGGCACCCGGACCAGGCCGCGGCCGTCATCGGCCGGATACTCCAGGGCACCCGCGAGGACTGAACAGGGGCGGATCGCCCCGCCGGACACCGGGAAGGTTTCCGGCGGGGCCATCGGGCTGCGGCGCAGCGGTCCGTCGCACGGACACGGGGCCTGCTCCGCTCCGGCTCATGGCCGGTCGGGCGTCACAGGACCTCGGTCTCACCCCGGGTGGTCTCGCCCCACAGCGTGTGGAAACTGCCCTTGCGGTCGGTGCGCCGGTAGGTGTGGGCGCCGAAGAAGTCGCGCTGGCCCTGGGTGAGGGCGGCGGGCAGCCGGTCGGCGCGCAGGGTGTCGTAGTAGGACAGGGCGGCGGAGAACGCGGGCACCGGGACGCCTCTGCGGGTGGCGATGGAGATGACCTCGCGCCACGGGACCTGGGCGTCCTTGATCTCGGTGGCGAACCCCGCGTCCGAGAGCAGGCTGACCAGGCCCGGATCGACGGCGTACGCGGCGCGGATACGGTCGAGGAACGCCGCGCGGATGATGCAGCCGCCGCGCCAGATCTTCGCCACCTCGCCGAGGTCGATGTCCCAGCCGTATTCGGCCGCCGCGTCCAGGATCATCTTCCAGCCCTGGTCGTAGGCGATCAACTTCGATGCGTACAGGGCGTGTTCGACCTGACTGGTGAACCGCTCGGCCTCGGTTCCGGACAGGTCCCAGTGGGTGCCGCCGGGCAGACCGCGGTAGGCGGCGCGCAGTCCGCCCTGACTGGAGGCCGCGCGGGCGAAGGTCGCCTGCGCGATGGCGGTGACCGGAGAGCCGAGGTCGAGGGCGGTCTGCACGGTCCAGCGGCCGGTGCCCTTCTGCCCCGCGGCGTCGACCACGACGTCCACGAACGGCTCCCCGGTGGAGGCGTCCGTGTGCGCGAGGACCTCGGCGGTGATCTCGATCAGGTACGAGTCGAGGCGGCCCTTGTTCCAGCGCCGGAAGATCTCCGCGATCTGCGCCGGTGTGTAGCCGCCCACGCGGCGGAGCAGGTCGTAGGCCTCGCCGATCAGCTGCATGTCGGCGTACTCGATGCCGTTGTGCACCATCTTGACGAAGTGTCCGGCGCCGTCCGTGCCGATGTGCGTGGCGCAGGGCTCGCCGTCCACCTTCGCGCTGATCGACTCGAACATCGGGCCGAGCGAGGCGTACGACTCAGGGGAGCCGCCGGGCATGATGCTCGGCCCGTGCAGGGCGCCCTCCTCGCCGCCGGACACACCCGCGCCGACGAAGTGGATGCCCCGTTCGCGCAGTGACTGTTCACGGCGCCGGGTGTCGGTGAAGTGGGCGTTGCCACCGTCGATGATCATGTCGCCGGTCTCGAGCAGCGGGGCGAACTCCTCTATGACGGCGTCGGTGGCCGCACCCGCCTGCACCATGATCATCAGGCGGCGGGGCCGCTCCAGTGCGGCCACGAACTCCTCGGCCGACTCGGCCGCCACGAAGGCGCCCTCATGCCCGAACTCCTCGACCAGTGCCTTGGTGCGTGCGGGGGTGCGGTTGTGGACGGCGACGGTGTAGCCGTTCCGGGCGAAGTTGCGGGCCAGATTGCGGCCCATCACCGCGAGCCCTGTGACGCCGATCTGCGCGGTCGCCTTCATGGTGTGCTCCTTGGATCCGGATCTGCCTGCCCGCGTCCCTGACGGGCGAGCAGACGACTGTCGCTGTGCCGATCAGTACGCACGACAGGGGCCGAGGTGTTCACCTTCCGAGGCAGGTGGTGCGCCGGATCGCGGACCCGGGTCTCCGGGCGACGTGCGGAGGCGGACGCTCCGGAACTCCGGAACTCCGGTCGGCGGTCAGCCGGTTCGGCGCAGTCGCCACCCGTGGTCCACCGGTCCGATGCCGGCGCCGAGCGCGAAACCGGCCTCGATCGCGGCGGTCACGTACTCCTTGGCCCGCCGTACGGCCTCCGGCACCGAAAGGCCCTCGGCCAGGCCCACCGCGATGGCCGAGGCGAGCGTGCACCCGGTGCCGTGCGTGTGCCGGTTGTCGTGGCGCGGCGCGCGCAGCCAGTGCTCCGCCGTTCCGTCGGTGAGCAGATCGACGGCCTGTCCCGGCAGATGGCCCCCCTTGACCAGCACCCAACGGGGACCGTACGTGAGCAGCCGGTCGGCGGCCCGGCGCATGCCCTCCTCGTCCTTCACCTTCACCCCGGTGAGCTGCGCGACCTCGTCGAGATTCGGGGTGGCCACCGTCGCCCGCGGCAGCAACAGGGTCCGTGCGGCATCCAGCGCGTCATCGGCCAACAGCCGGTCCCCGTGCTTGGAGACGCTCACGGGGTCCACGACGACCGGGGCGCCCACGTCGGACAGCAGCTCGGCGACCGTCGTGACCAGGCCGGGCGACGAGAGCATCCCGGTCTTCACGGCCTGGACGCCGATGTCGTCGACCACACTGCGGTACTGGGCGCGTACCGCCTCCTCGGACAGTTCCCAGGCGCCCTGCACACCCACGGAGTTCTGCGCGGTCACCGCGGTGAGCACGCTCATCCCATGGGCGCCCAGCGCGAGCATGGTCTTCAGGTCGGCCTGGATTCCGGCACCTCCGCCGGAGTCGGATCCGGCGATCGTCAGGACGCGGGGCGGAGTGGCCATACGAGGTTCCTCTCGGGTTCGGGTTCGGGCGCGAGGCTCTCGACCGGCGGAGCGACGGACAGCCCTCAGACCCGGCGACGCAGCCGCAGTGGGGCGTAGAGGGCGAGGGCGACGACGAACGCCACGTAGTACGAGAGATCGGCGCCGTGCAGCGCGTCGGCCACCGGACCGACGTACAGGCCGGTGTCCATGAACGGCACGGCCGCGCCGAACGCCGCGACGAAGGCGACCAGCGACGGCCATCCGGAGCGCGGACGGGAGATCTCGACGGCGACGTCGACCGGGGCGCCGCCGCGCTCCCGCCCGCGGGCGATCCAGTCGACGACGACGATCGCGACGAACCCGGGGATCCAATAGCCCACGAACAGCAGCACGTTCTGGAAGCGGGCCGTGGTGTCGGCGGCGTGCATCCAGAGCACCAGCGGGAAGCCGAGCCCGGCGGCCAGGGCGGCGGCCACCGGGCGCGGTATCCGCACGCCCAGGGTCTGCAGCGCCAGCGAACCGCTGTAGTCGTTCATCGCGTTGCTGCACACGGCCGCCAGGGCCACGGCCAGCAGCCCGAACGCGCCCGCCGTCCCGCCGCCCAGCAGCACGTCCACGCCCGCCGCCGTCTGGTCGGTCAGCACCGACGCGCCCCACAGGCCGAGAACCTGCACGGCGACGAAGGACACGACGAGGCCGAGCAGGGTGCACCAGAACATCCGCGGTCGGGACGTGGTGCGCGGCAGATAGCGGCTGAAGTCACCGGCGTACGGCGCCCAGGACAGCGAGAGGCTGAGCGCGATGGTGCTGGTGAGCACGAACGCGCCCGCGCGGTCGGCGCCGGTCGCGGCCCCGGTCGCCGCCGGATGGACGCCGTCCAGCATGCGCCAGGCGATCACCGCGAACGCGATGGCGAGCACGAACGTCATGATGATCTGCAGGCGGTGGATCGCCTCGTAGCCGAGGATGCCGAGAGCCCCCTGGGCAAGCATCATGACGAGCACGCCGAGCCAGAACGGCCAGCCGCACAGCCGCGCCAGCGCGTCCCCGCCGAACAGCCCGATCAGCGCGTCCCAGGCGACCGAGGACAGCCACTGGAGCATCCCGGGCAGCACCACCGCCCGGCCGAACGCGAGCCGTGCGAGCGGGAGTTGGCCGGTGCCGGTGAGGCCGCCCCAGGTGCTGAGGTAGGCGGTGGGCAGCGCGCCGAGCACGGTCCCGAGGACCACCGCCGCGAGGGCGGTACCGAAGTCCAGGCCCAGCGCGATGCCGATGGTTCCGGTGAACACGCCCGTCATCGTCAGGTTCGGAGCGAACCACACGGTGAACAGGCGCCCGGCGCCGCCGTACCGGTTGTTCTCGGGGACCGGATCGATGCCGTGCCCCTCCACCCGCAGGTCGCCGGGTGCGGCGGGCATCCGTCCGTCGAAGACGGCGGGCCGGCCGTCGGCGGGCAGCCCGCCGGAAACATGCGCCAATGGCATGGAAGACATCCCTCCGCCAGTACGAACTGGTTCAGGTTCGACGGGTGTGATCTCAGCCCTCGGACGGGGCACCCCGTGTCCGGTACTACGACGGACACATTAGCCCGATCGCCCAGGTTGTGGGTACGGCGGCTCCCGGGCACGGCAGCTGTTGCGTACGGCGGCCCCTGCGTGGGGCGGTCCTGCGTCGGCGGCCCCTGCGCAGGGCGGCCCCTGTGTACGGCGGAGGTACCCGTCCCCGGTCTCCACGGGACGCGGTGGATCGTGTCCGCACGGGACACGGCGGCTCGTCCAGGGTGCCGGGTCCCCCTCGGGCCCTCCACCGGCCCCTTGGAGTCACCCACCCGGAGCAGTGCCCGCCCGCATGCTCCGTTTCATCCGAGCGGCCCGGCCCGGCCTTTCGCAGCGCGGCGCGCGCCGCCCCTCGGTACTGTCGGAAGTGATCGCCGCTCGCTCTCCGCTCCCGGGTTCCCGGACCCCGGTGGCCGGGCGGAAGGAGGCAGAGTGCCGTGACCGTGATCTCCCTGAAGTCAGCGCAACTGCGGGAAGGGCCCACCCTCCCGTACGCCGAGGCCGGCTACCCCAGTGGTACACCGGTCGTCTTCGTGCACGGTCTGGCCGACTCCTGGTGGTCCTTCGAGCCCCTTCTGAGGCGCCTTCCGGCGTCCCTGCACGGCTACGCGCCCACGCAGCGCGGGCACGGCGATGCCGACCGGCCTCCGGAGGGCTACACCCCCGACGACTTCGCCGCCGACCTGGTGGCCTTCCTGGACGCGGTCGACATCCCCCGCGCCCTGCTGGTCGGGGCGTCAAGCGGCGGCGTACCGGCCCGGATCGTCGCCGGCACCTACCCCGACCGCATCGCGGGTCTGGTTCTGCTCGGCGTCCCCGGCACTCTCGCGGACAAGCCGGCGGCGGCCGCGATGGGGAAGTCTCTCGAAGACCTCTCCGACCCTGTGCCCCGCGCGTTCGTCGAGGACTTCCTGGCCGGCACGGCGGCCCGCCCGATCGCCCGGGGGTTCATCGAGACCATGGTCGAGGAGAACCTCAAACTCCCCGCGTACGTCTGGAGGGAGACCGTGCGCGGTCTCCTCGACGCCGATCTAGGTGCGACCCTCGCGGGCATCCTGGTGCCCACCCTCGTCATCTGGGGCGAACAGGACGAGTTCCTTCCCCGCGTCGACCAGCAGACCATCCTGGACGCCGTCCACGGTGCCGCCTTCGTCGCCTACGAAGGCACTGGCCATGTCGTCCACTGGGAACAGCCCGAACGCGTGGTCGCCGACATCACCGCGTTCGCCACGCGGATCGAACACCCCGGCACTCCTTACGGCAGCCCCTGACCCGGCTCGCAGGGTGAACGGCGGCGCGCCGAAACCGCGTCGGCCGTGAGACCGGGTCGTTCCTCCGCGCCCGAGAGCCTGGGCGTCGCCCCGGACCGGGGCCGCCGACGGAGACCCCCGGCGCGGGACCTGACGCCAGTGCCGGCGCGGGGCCGACCACGATGGTGGACGCGAGAGCGACCGCGACCGTCGACGCGATCCGTACCGCCGATGCTCACAGCAACATGGCATGCTCATGCTCCCCACAGGAAGGGATCACGTGCCATGAGACCGAGCCGACGCTCCCTGCTCGCCGCCACCGCAGTACTGAGCACCGTCTTCGCCGTCCCCGCGCCCGCCGACGCCGCCGAAGTCCCCGCCGAGGGCGCCTATTACGTCCAGAGCGCCACCACGGGGCTGAACGCCGCCGACAGCGCGGGTGCGGTCGTCCAGCACAACCCCAAGGGCAACGAGGACCATCAGCAGTGGACCTTGCGCCCGAGCGGCTCCTCCTTCGTCCTGGAAAGCGCCGACACCGCGGGCAGTTGTCTGGGCCGCTCGGGCGACCAGGCCCGGACCGTCGCCTGTACCAGCGCGGACGCCGGGTGGGAGGTGAAGCCGAGCGGCGCCGACCAGTACTTGCTCAAGGCCCCCGGGACGGAACGGTTCTTGACGGTGGCAGCCAAGCCCCCCGGCTCCAACTACCCCGCCCAGCTGGCGATCGGGTCGCCTGGCGGCCTCGCCTCCTGGTATCTCACGCCGGTCGCCCCCGCGACCCGGCCGATGCCGCCGCAGGACCAACGCACCCTTGACCAGGTCACGTTCCTCACCGCCCACAACGCCTACGCGAACGGTGTCGACGGCGGATTCGCCCCGCCCTTCGTCAACCTGGTGCCCAATCAGACCCGCGGTATCAACCAGCAACTCGCCGACGGTGTCCGCGGGTTCATGCTCGACCTGCACCAGACCCCCGACGGCGCGATCCTCTGTCACGACAGCTGCACGCTCGTCAGCAAGCCGGTCGCGCTCTGGGTCGACCTCCAGCGCATGGTCGACTTCCTCAAGCAGCACCCCGACCAGTTCGTCACCGTATTCATGGAGGACTACGTCGACCCGGGCGTCCTGCGGGCCGAACTCGCCCGCGTGAACGGCCTGTCCGACGTCCTCTACCGTCCCGATCTGACCGGCGTGCGCGAGAACGGCTGGCCGAAGCTCGCCGATCTGACCGCCGCCGGCCACCGCCTGCTCATCTTCACCGACCACAGCCGTGCCTCCGACGAGTCCGCCGGACTCACGCGTGACAGCTTCGGCGTCATGTACCAGCGCGAATGGACCGTCGAGAACTACTGGTCCATGGGCTCGGGCCTCGGCTCCTCCGACTGGTCCTGCTACAGCCGCTGGTACGACGCGGGCACGAACGTACCGCTCACCCGCACCGAGACGGGCTTCCGCCCCCTCTTCGTCATGAACCACTTCCGCGACGCCACCCTCTCCGGAACCGCCGGCACGGACAACACCAAACTCGCCGACCGGGCCCGCCGCTTCTGCCGGCCGGCCGCCCGCAAGAAGCCCAACTACCTCGCCGTCGACCGCTACGACCTGGGCGATCCCGCCTCCGCGGTGAACACGCTGAACACGTACGTCTATCCGTAGGGCTGGTGAGACCGTACGTCTCGCAGCGGCCTCGCCCGAGGGGGAGCGGGCGGCCCGGGGCGCGCGGAGCAAGGCCGGTGGTGTCGGGAGCCGTCCGGGGGAGGGGCTCCCCCGGACGGCTCCCGGGCATCTCCCGGCCGACACCCGCGCTGTCGGCAGATCCCATGACGGGGACCGGACGCGGGGCGACCGGCGCGAAGGCTGCAACGGGCTTGGCGTGGGCGGCGGTTACGCAAGACGTGCGGTCTCCGGAGTCCCGTTTTCCGGCGGGCGGGGTACGGTGGGGGAACCGAGGGCACGTCGTACGCCGGTGATCGGGCCGGTCTCGTCCCCGGCGCAGGACGACGCCGGGCGGCTCATCGCCCGGAGCAGATGCCGCCCCATGACGGCCGAAGGCGTTCGCCCTCCGCTCGGCTGTGCGGCGGCCGGACTCTCCCGGCCGATCCAGCCACGCCGTGCGGGCCGACGCACGGACGCCAGAGCCGACGCCCACTCCGAGGCGGAGTGTCGAGAGGCGCGCACATCTCACCCGTGCCCTGTCTACGACGAGCAGAGCGGCAACGGGAACGCGGTCATCGATTGAGGGCCCGCGCACCCCTGTACGAAGGCAGCCCCCTGGTCCCCGGCCGTGCGGTTCGCACCGAGGCCGACGAGCTCAAGGAGTCCTGCCCGTCCCTCGGCTCGACCGAGCCGTCCCGCTCGCCGCCGGGTCGCGGCGCGAGCCATCGGTACACCGCAGGCGTGCCCCCAGACCGGAGTTTCCATGGCGACTGTCGTCGAACCCCTGCCCTCCCTGCCTCTCGCCCGCGTGCGGCTGGCGCCGCACAGCGCCCTGCCCCGGCGCATCGACGGGGCATGGTGGCCCCGCTCGCGCGATCTCCTCGGTGAACTCCCGCTTCTGATCGGCACGTTGCCCCGTCTGTGGGGACAGATCACCGCCGTGACCGTCAATACGGCGATGTGGCCGATGTCGCCCGGACGCATGCTGGTCGCCAACCACGTCGTACTGCTGCGCAGGTCGACCGGGCCGCACGGGCGACACACCATCAGTCTGCTCAGCCAGGGCCGGGGCCGTAGGGAACTGCTGGTCGTGCCGCCGGAGGTCGACGCGGCGGACGCCGAGCCGCTGATGGCGGCCGCGGCGGCCGGCGACTGCTGACAGCCCCGGCTCCGGGCGCCCGCGCCACACGGGTGGCTCGTCCGTGTCCGGACCGACGGGGGAGCCTCTCTGCGCACGGGAGAGCGTGGGGCGGTACCACCCGTGCACGGCACCGCCGAGCGACGGCTCGCTTCGCGGGGCCGCGTCGGATCACCGCGGCGGCCTGCGGATCCACACCTCCCGAGCGGCCCTGGCCCGACCGGAACCGACGTCTGGTCCGGAGTCCGAACGGGCGTGGCAGTCGAGTTCGCCGAGCGTCGACCAGCCCCAGGCGCGCAGGGTCCCCGCCGCCGCGCTCTCGCGGCCGTCGTTGCCGGACCCGTCGACGGCCGCGACGACCAGATCGGTGTCGAGGCGGGACAGCAGCCACTCACCCAGGCGCGTCGCGATGCCGGTGCGGCGGTGGGCCGGCAGCACCATCAACTCGGCCAACAGAAACGTACGGCCCGAGGCGGTGAGTTCCTCGATGTCCGTGGGCAGCTCTCCTCGAAAGCCCGACCACCAGTCACCGGTTCGGGCGATCCGGAACCCGTAGGCGCAGCCGACCAGGCCGCCCATGTCGGCGACCGCCATGTCGAAGGCGGGGCGTTGCACATGCTGTTCGAAGCGGCTCAGAAAGCCCTGGCGGCCGCGGTATTCCGCCCCCGCAGCCCCGTGGTAGGCCGCCACATGGACGTCCGCCACGGCGTCCCGCTGCTGCTCGGCCTGCCATCGGGACAGCCTGCGCAAGTACACCTCTGCCATCTGAGCCTCTCCCCCCGGGGCCGTGGGACGGTCATCCCCGGACTCGGCATGGTGGCAGCAGGAGCCGACGGGGTAAACCAGGCGTTCGGCGCCGGGAGTTCAGCGCCCGGCCGACGTCCCGGGTGCGGAGCCGGGGGCCGGCCATGGCGGGTCTGGCGGAGCGTCCCGAAACTGGTTGCCCGACGGCCGGTCCGGGATGTTCCTTCCGGCCGGTGGGCCGCCGTACGCGCGAGGGCCGCTGCTCCCCGCGCGCTGTGCGCCGAGGCGCGTGATCACACGGGTGGCCACAACGACAAGGATCAGTATGGAGCTGAAGGCCACGGCGGTGACCGTGACGCTCACTTCGCCGTGATCAGGCGGCTCGGCCGGGCACCGGCTGTCCGGTGGCGGGAGATGACATCCCCGTCCTCCCAGGTGTCCTCGGAATCACGCTCCCGGTCAGCCACGGAACCGCCGTGGAGGGCGTGTTCCGCGGCCATGAGCGCGCTCGCGGTCGTGGGAGGGCCGGAGCTGTCGCTCGCGGCCGTCATCAGGCGTTCGGCCGCCGCGGCGTCGGCCTCCGGTGGTACCACCAGCAGGTTCCAGCTGCCCGTGGTGTGGGAAAGCACCAGGATCTTGTGGGGGTCCAGCTCCGTCGTGAACCAACGGACCTTCACCAGGTGACCGTTGACGGGAACGCTGCTCGCCATGGTCGGCCAGTACGTCGGGTTGACGGCGATCCGGGTGATCCGTCCGGACAGGGGGTCCAGTACGTCGGCCAGAGCGGAGAGTTCATGAGTGAGGTTCCGCGAGCGGGGCCACCAAGCACCATCGAGAGAGCCTCGGGACGTACTGACGGATTTCAGTGCGAGACGAGCGGTCGGAGCCCTGAAGGGCGCGATCCGCAGCGTGGGGTGGTCGGTGGTCGCGGACATCGCGGGCACCTGTCTCCCGGCCGCCGCTCGAGGTGGCGGCCCGGCGTCGTCACTCGCCGAGAACGACACGGGCATGGCGGCCGTGTGCGAAGTACTCTCGATGCCTCCACGTTACTCCCACGCCACGTCGGACGGACCCCCAGGACGACGGTGGCGAGGACGAGGAGAAGGAAGAGCGCCGTCGTCCGAACGCCTTCCTCCGACTGGACCGGGACGGACAGGACCGGACGTGCACACCGTCCCTTCCAGGCGCGGCACCCTCCCGAGGAGTGAGCCAACGGCTCCGGCGCAAACACGCCGGAGCCGCCCTTCCGGGCGGTTGCACGTGAGAGTGAACCAACCCAGAACCAACGGTACTGCGGTCCGTGCATTTCAGACATTTTTCCGGCATGGCATGGCATGGCACGGCACGGCAAGGCGCGGCACGGCGCGGCATGGTCGGCGGCAGTACATGCTCCCTCCACCGAGCCGTGCCGGGATCGCTGTACCGAGGCAGGGGGGCGGATCGCACGCCGGCCCTGCCCGTATTTCCTCAGCGGCCGCCAAGTGGCCGTCGACATACGGCAGTAGACGATGTGTCGCGCGCTACCGGCAGTCCTCGGGCAGGACTACGCTGTGGGGTGAGGCCCCAGTCCCCGGTACCGATGCTGTGTTCCGCTCTCGGGGAGGCCCGCTGTGTTCGTTCTGCTGCTCGTCCTGATCGTCGTCCTGTTCGGCTTCGGATTCCTGAACCCCATCTGGTGGGTCGCCGCGGCCGTGTTGGTCTTCGGAGCCACCCGATACGGCCGTGGTGGCGGTCGCCGGGGTCGTGGCGGCGGGTCGGACTTCGCCGAGTACCAGGACTACCGGGACCGCCGGGAGCGTCAGGACCGCTGGGACCGCCGCTACAACCGTCAGCACCGAGCGCGCTGGAACCGCGAGGACCGGCGGGACCGCGGGCGCCGCGGGTGACCCGTGCGGTGTCCGGGCGGGTGGACACCCTCTGCCGGCCGTGCCTGCCAGGTGCCGAAGCCGCCGCGAGGCGGGAACGCGTACGGCACGCCCTGTTCCGCTCGTCCTGCATCTGCTCTAGGCTCCCGACAGGGCAGGCGGGACTTCGTGTCGGGTTTCGACGGAACCGGCAAGTCCCCTCCCCAGGCTCCCAGCCCCCGAGTCGCGATCGAGGCCGGCCGGAGCCGCATCGTCGGAGTGCGCGGCTCCAGCTTCCGTCCTCCTGGCGTTTCCACTCGGGGTGCTCCCGCAACCCCGCCGCCGCGGAGGGCAGCGCGCGAGAACACGATGGCCCGGGGGGCCTCGCGTCCTTGCGACCACGGCCGCCGCCGCGCACCAGCGGCGGCGGCCGTCCGACCGTGAACCGGAGTCCGCGCATCACAGCCCGGGGAACCGGACAGGGCACCGCTGACAGGCCGTGGCCCTGGTCAGGACCGCAGGCCGGGGAGCGGCTCGGAGTCGTCGATGAACGCGCGGGCCAGGTCGGACAGGCGCCGGTTGTGAGCACGGGCGTAACCGCGCAGTGTGGTGAAGGCCTGCTCCATGTCGATGCCCCGGCGTTCGGCGAGCTTTCCCTTGGCCTGTTCGATCAGGACGCGGCTGTTCAGCGCGCTCTGCAGTTGCTCGTTGAGGACGGTGCTGCGGTGCGCTGTTGCACCAGGCTGATGGTGGCGACGTCGGCCAGGGCCTGGGCGAGCGGCATGGAGTCCGGGTCGAAGGGGCCGGGGTCGGTGCGAAAGAGGTTCAGCGCTCCGACGACCTCGTCCCGTAGCCGCATCGGCAGAGCCTGGACCGACCCGAACCCGCTGCGCTGGGCCGCCGCGACGAAGCGTGGCCAGCGATCGGCCTCCCCGCTCAGATCGGCGACGATCACCCGGGCGCCCGTACGGAAGCTGTCCAGGCAGGGCCCTTCGTCGTTCTGCAGCTGGAAGAGCTCCAGCAGGCGCACCTGCTCGCTGGAGGCGGCCATGACGCGGAGTTCGCCGTCGCGGTCCGCGAGCAGCACGCCTGCGGCACTCGCGCCGAGCATGCCCACACAGCGGTCGGTGAGCAGGCGCAGGAAATCGATCAGGTCGAAGTCGGCGACCAGGTTGTCCGCCAGCTCGACGAAGGTCTTGGCCAGGAGCCGCTGATTCATCGTGCACACCCTCCGTCGACTCTCGTCCCGGCCCGAATGCGGGGACGGGAAGCGCAACTCACTCTTCGTCCGGTCCATGGGATCGGTTCGCGGTCTGGTTCCCGTCCGCGATACTCGGGTTCGGCTTCTTGGTCCGGTTCCTTGGCCCGGTTCCTTGCTTCGGCTCCTTGGTCCGGCCGAGGCGTCACGCCTCATCGTCGGCCTGATCCGTGTCCGGGCCCGCGGGGAACATGAGCCGGTGGGTGACCACGTCGGCGGCCACCGCGGCGAGGCGGCGTCCTCTGGCGTAGGCGTACGCCCGCAGCCGGACGAAGGCTTCTTCGGCACCGACTTCGAGCTGGGCCGTGAGCATGCCCGTGGCCTGGTCGATCTCCGCCCGGTAGGCGCCCAGGTCCTCGAAGCGACCGTCCGCCGACCATTCGTCCGCCAGGCCCGCCTCCCCGTCGATCCGGGAGTCGAGCAGGACCAGAGTGGCGGTGTCGGCGAAAGCCAGCGCGTCCGCCAGCTCCTCCGCGTTCAACCGGCCCGGGTCTTGCGAGTACAGGTCCAGGACTCCGGGGCTGATCGCCCCCATCTGCAGAGGGAAGGCGAAGACGGCGCGTGCCCCGGCCTTCGCGGCCGCGCCGGCGAACACGGCCCAGCGGTCCTGCACTTCAGCGGTGAGCAGATCGGGCGTCAGTACGGCCGAGCCCTGTGCGAAGGCATCCACGCAAGGCCCCTCGCCCAAGGTGAGCTGGAGTTCCTCCAACTGCTCGCTGACATCGTCGGTGCTGCACAACGGATGGCTTGCCGCGGATCTGGACATCGCGGAGAGTCCGGCCCCGCCGACCGGGAGCGCGGCCACCGCCGCGGTGCACACGTCCACCACGCCGACCCGGGCACCCCGCCGGGCCGCCTGTTCGGCGACCAGTGACTGGATCCGGGCCGACCTGCTGTGGGACTTCACCCGGGCCACCGGGTCACAGCACACCGCCCGCGAGGACAGGTACGGGCGGAACCGGCCGACGCGGCGGGACCGGAGACCTGGTGGCCGGGGTGTTCCTGGGACGAGAAGGCCGATGCCCGAACGGCGGGTCCACGAGCAGGAAAGCGCAGCCGACGATGTCCACCATGAGACCCAGCGTCCGCGGTGGATGGTGCAGTCGGAGCGTCCCCCCGGCCGCGGCGATGCGCTGTGAGGCGTGGAGGAAGGCGTTGAGGGCGCTGCAGTCGCAGAAGGTCACGGGCGTGAGGTCGACATCGATGGCGCGGATGCCGTCGCGCAGGCACCCTTCCAGTGATGCGCCCACCAAGGGCGCCGTCTCCAGGTCGATCTCGCCGACCAGCGTGATCAGTGCCCGTTCATTTCGGTCGTGACGGTAGATGGCGAGCGGCGGAAGGGGCATGACGCCTCGGTTCGGAAGACCGTCCGGCAGGGGATTCGGCGGCGCAGGGATCCCGGCGTCGCCGACCCACTTCCGGCAGCGGAGTACTTTCGGCGGAGGTCGGGCAACGGCCGACTCGCCGGCCTGTGCGGCAGGATTGCGGACCCACCCGATTTCCTCCAGGGACGTGCCGGGCTACGGGCGAAGGGCCCGCTTCCCGCGGCGATCTGCGCTCGGCAACGACATGCCGCCGGGGTCTGGGACGTCTGCACAGCAGGGTAGTCCTCGCCCGACGGAACGGACGGTCGGTACGGCTCAATCCCAGCATGTGGACAGTGTTGAGGCTCGGTGTCGAGCCCATGTCCTTTGCGTAGCACGGTACTTGGGAGTTGGTACGGCGGGCTGCCCGATGCCGTGGGATGTCCTACGACCGTTCGCCACGGCTCCGCGGACGGCCTGCGAAACTGCCGCGATGACCGCAGAAACGATCACCGCGGCGGCCGCGGGCACCTGGACGCTTGGCGAACTCGCCGTCAATCGCGTCGGATTCGGCGCGACGCGGTTGACGGACGCGGAGCTCGCCGGCCTCGACGTGCTGCAGGCCCGGTGTGTCGGGGACGAATTACGCGGAGGGAGCCCTTGCCCTGCCGGGGCAGGGGCTCCCTCAGCCCGAGCCCGAGCCCGAGCCCGAGCCCGAGCCCGAGCCCGAGCCCGAGCCCGAGCCCGAGCCCGAGCCCGAGCCCGAGCCCGAGCCCGAGCCCGAGCGCGGACTCGATCAGCGGACAGTGGCGCGGTGGATCCGACCCCTTCAGGTCCGTGCACGAGAGCGTCCTCCGGCCCGTACGACCCGCCCCGCGGCCACTTTCTGCAACAGGCTGTAGACCAGCACCGGCAGCAGTACGTGCGGCCGGTCGGGCAGTGTCGTCGTGATCAGGACGGCGCCGGCGCTGCTGTTGTTCATCCCGCAGGCCAGGGTGACGGACGCGCCCGCGGGTGCGTCGAGGCGCAGTGCGCGGGCGGTGACCAGGCCCAGCGCGAACGACAGCCCGCAGACCGTGGCGGCGACGGCCACCGCGGCCGTGAACAGGACCGGCTCGGGGTGGGCGAGGAACGGGCCGAGAGCTCCGCTCGCGTTGACGTACGTCAGGAGCAACGAGGCCAGTATCGCCGCGGGAACCGCCGCACCGAGCAGGAGGGCCGTCGGGCGGCGGGGCAGTACCAGCCGGCACAGGATTCCGGCGCCGCACGGCAGCAGTACGCCCGTGAGGGCGAAACCGCTGCCCGCGGTCCGGGCCGCTTCCGTCAGTGAGCCCGCGTACGTGCCGTGCAGCAGTGGGCACAGCGTCGTCAAGGTCACCGGGACGGTGATCGGACTGACGATCGTGGACGCCAGGACGAGGCCCACCGCCGTCGGCTGGCAGCCCTCCCCCTTGCCGGTCCACACCGTTGCCCCCGCCGCCACCGGCATCGCCACGATCAGGATCATCGCCGTGACCAGCCCGCTGCCCCCGTCACTGTCGGGGGACTGCCGGAGCGCGAACGCGACCCCTGGGATGATCACCAGGGGTGCGACGAGATGCAGGGCGAGGCCCGTCAGCAGTGCCGTGGGACGGCCGAGAAGCGCGCGCAGTTCGCTCAGCGGCACTTGCAGTCCGGCTGTGAACAGGACCAGGGACAGCAGGAACGGTGCTGTTCTGAAGGGGAATTCGAGCATTCCGGCCGGGCCGAGCCAGTGGGTGCGGCGAAGCCACAGGCCCGGGGCGGGCACTGTCGCGGCGGCCAGATAGGCGATGCCCACCGCCCGGCCGAGATGGCTACGGAGCAGAGTGAGGAGGGACGTCGCGCTGGTCGTGGGGTGCATCGTGGCGCTCTTCCGTCGTGGGGCCTGGGCGGAGACGGGGCGCCGATATAGCGGAGTGAGCGCGGGGGAGGAACCGCGCGAGGACGTACAGGAGCAGGCTCAGCCAGCAGATGGCGAACAGCCAGCCGCCCACGACGTCGGAGAACCAGTGAACACCCAGGTAGACGCGGGAGAGTCCGACCAGCACGGCCCAGCCGCCGATGAGCAGGACGAGGGTTCTCTTGCACCGCGGGGCGCGGGTGAGCACCGCGAGGACGAGCAGTCCGGCGGTGACGGCGGAGGTGGTGGTGTGACCGGAGGGGAAGGACCAGCCCGAGGCGTGGGTGGCCCAGTCCGCCATCGGGGGCCGGGGGCGGGCGACCAGCGACATCACGGTGTACCGCACGGCCTGCGCGGCGGCCAGACAGCCCACGCAGGCGGCGACGGCGCCGACCCGCTGCCGAGCCGTCCGTCCGAGAATGAGGCCGGCGAGGACCACCAGGGCGTACGCGGTGACTCCGGTGCCGGTGTACGTCACGCCGCGTGCCAGGGCGAGCGCCACGTCCGGGCGGTGCGCGAGCGACCAGGAGGCGAGCTTCTCGTCGCCGAACAAAGGGGCACCGTCGTGGCCGGTCACGATCAGCGTCAGCAGTACGAACGCGACCAGGCTTCCCACAGCCGTCGAACCGGCGATGTCGCCGGTGTCGTCGCGCTTCACGGCCGAGCCGGAGGGGCATCGGCCTCGCGTGCGGGTGCGACGCCCGGGGCGGCGGACATGGGTGTGGCCCCTTTCCATGGCAGGCGCGCACGCGGCAGGACACGTCGCCCGCGCCGACTGCGTTGCAGTGATCGTCTACACAACTGTAGACGATTGGGGGCCGGGATCGTTCCCGTATCGCCCGATGAAGATCGCCGCGGTGGATTCCGATGAAGATCGCTCCGTGGTGTCCGGTGGAGATCGCCGCCGTGCGCGCCGGCGGGAATCGCTGCCGCGCCGGCTGCCGGAGAGTGCCGCCGCACCCCCCCGACGGAGGTCTCCATCAGGCCCTCGACGGGATGCCGTACCCTGCGTGTTACGTATAACCCTGGAGAGGTCCGATGAGACGCATCGCCCTGGTCACCCTCGTCGTCGACGACTACGACGAGGCCATCCGCCACTACACCGAAGCCCTCGGCTTCCGCCTCGTCGAGGACACCCCGAGGCCCGACGGCTCCCGCTGGGTCGTCGTCGAGCCGGGCACGGACGGCGGCGGAAGCGGACTGCTGCTGGCCCGGGCCAAGGACGAGGCCCAGCGCGGCCGGGTCGGCGACCAGACCGGCGGACGCGTCGGCTTCTTCCTGCACACCGACGACTTCGCCCGCGACCACGCCCGGATGCGCGCCGCGGGCGTCACCTTCCTGGAGGAGCCGCGTCACGAGCCGTACGGCTCGGTCGTCGTCTTCCAGGATCTGTACGGCAACCGCTGGGACCTGCTCCAGCCCGCCGGCTGACCGGGGCTTCCCGCACCACTCCGCGTCTTTCCGCACGCTCCCGACCCGAACCGACCTGCCGAGGAACACCGCACATGACCGCGCCCCGCATCGACATCGACACGATCCGCCGCCTGCCCAAGGTGGTCCTGCACGACCACCTCGACGGCGGTCTGCGCCCGGCCACCCTGGTCGAGCTCGCGGAGAAGGTCGGCCACACCCTGCCCACCACGGACCCGCAGGCACTGGCCGACTGGTACTACGAGGCCGCCAACTCCGGTGACCTGGTGCGCTACATAGCCACCTTCGAGCACACCCTCGCCGTGATGCAGTCCCGCGAGGGCCTGCTGCGCACGGCCGAGGAGTACGTACTCGACCTCGCGGAGGACGGTGTCGTCTACGGCGAGGTGCGGTACGCGCCCGAGCTGATGGTGAACGGCGGACTCACCCTGCCCGAGGTCGTCGAGGCGGTGCAGGAGGGCCTCGCGGCCGGTATGGCCAAGGCGGCCGCCGCGGGCACCCCGGTGCGCGTCGGCACCCTGCTGTGCGGCATGCGGATGTTCGACCGCACCCGGGAGATCGCCGACCTCGCGGTGGCGTTCCGGGACGCCGGAGTCGTCGGCTTCGACATCGCGGGCGCCGAGGACGGCTTCCCGCCCGCCGACCACCTGGCCGCCTTCGAGCACCTGCGGCGCGAGAGCGTCCCGTTCACCATCCACGCCGGTGAGGCCCACGGCCTGCCCAGCATCCACCAGGCCCTCCAGGTCTGCGGCGCCCAGCGCATCGGCCATGGCGTCCGCATCACCGAGGACATCGTGGACGGCAAGCTCGGCCGCCTCGCGGGATGGGTCCGCGACCGCCGTATCGCCCTGGAGATGTGCCCGACCTCCAACCTCCAGACCGGAGCGGCCACCTCCATCGCCGAGCACCCCATCACCGCCCTGCGCGACCTGGGCTTCCGCGTCACCCTCAACACCGACAACCGGCTGGTGTCGGGGACGACGATGACCCGGGAGATGTCGCTGCTCGTCGAGGAGGCCGGCTGGGGCATCGAGGATCTGCGCACCGTCACGGTGAACGCCGTCAAGAGCGCGTTCATCCCCTACGACGAGCGCAAGGCACTCATCGAGGACGTCGTGCTTCCCGGCTACGCCTGCTGAACGAGTCCGAGGGCATGGCGCTGCCGGGCTACGCCTGCTGAACCAGTCCGCGTACGTAGGCGGCCTGTCCGACGTGCTGGAGATCGTCGGACAGGACGCTGACCAGGCGTACGCCCAGGGTGACCGGCGGGTCCCAGCGTTCGTCCACGACCCGCTCGAAGTCCTGGGCGGTCAGCCCGCCGATGAACGCGACGGTCCGCTCGTGAACGGCGTCGTAGTAGCCGAGCAGCAGGTCACCCGACTCCACCCGTACCCGGGCGACCTTCGCGGAGGTGTGGCCGTACCCGGTGTCGCGCCGCGGCAGGTCGAGCCCGAAGCGCTTGGCCCAGTCGTCCGTGAGCCAGACCTGCTCGGTTCCGGCGGCTTCGGCGACATGGTCGTCCTGGACGCGGGTCAGGTGCCAGACCAGCCAGGAGATCGAGTTGGCGGTTTCGCTGGGGCGGGCGTTGAGGTCGTCCGGCGGGAGGCCGTCGACGGCGGCATGGACTTCTTCCCGGATGCGGCTGAATCCGTCGATGAGGATGTCCTTTGCGAGCATGGATCCACCATCGCGCATCGCGCCCGTGCCTGCGCCCGGAACCCCGCACGTTGGGCCCGCTGATGTGTCCGCGACACCCAGTCCCGGCGTCCGCTCACCCGTGCGCGGTCGTGTCGGGCGGCAGCAGGGTGGCCGGGTGCGCTCAGACGCCGTCCCGGGAGGTGACGAGGAGCGTCATCAGGGCCCGCGCCGCCGGGCTCGTGGCCTCCGGTGGCGGGAGCATGGCCACGGTCTCGTACGACGCTTCGACGGGGCCCTTGAAGGGGAGCGCGGTGAGGGCGCGGGCCTCGCGCTTGAGACCGAAGTGACGTGGTACGACGGCGATTCCGAGCCCCTCGTGGACGAGCTCCAGAAGGCTGTGGACGTCGTTGACCTCCAGGGTCACCGTCCGCTGCACACCCGCCGCCGCGAACGCCGCGTCGGTGGTGCGCCGCGGGCCCCAGTCGGGGTGGAAGTCGACGAAGGCCTCCTCGCCCAGTTCCTCGGGTGTCACCACGGCGGCGGTGGCGAGACGGTGCTCCGGGTGGCAGAGCACGGTCATCGGCTCACCGGCCAGCGGGACCGACCGCAGGTGCTCGGAGTCGGCCCGCGTCCGCACGGCGAAGGCCAGGTCGAGACGGCCCGCCGCGACCTCCTCCGCCAGCGCTTCGGAACCCGCCTGCCGCAGCCGGATCTCCACGTCCGGATGGCGCCGCCGGAACGCGGCGAGCAGCTTGGCACAGTGCACGCCCGCGATGCACTGTTCGGTGCCGAGGGACAGAGTGCCGCGCAGCACGCCCTGCACGGCGGCCACGGCGTCGTGCGCCGAACGCACCTGGGCGAGGATCCGCTCCGCCTCGACGAACAGGGCGCGACCGGCCTCCGTGAGGGTGACCCGGCGGGTCGTACGGACGAACAGCGGCGCCTGGAGCTCCCGCTCCAGCGCGCGGATCGACGACGACAGGCCCGACTGCGACACCATCAGCCGCTCCGCCGCCCGGGTGAAGTGCCGGTCCTCGGCGACGGCGACGAAGTGCTGAAGATGGCGCAGTTCCATGGGGCACAAGCCTAAGGGCCGAGGTGAGGGCGTCGGTACCGATTGAGAAGCGGGATCGCTCAATGCCATCCGATCCTCCCGTTGGACCGCCGCCCACGGGCGCGCGAGAGTGGAGGCCTGTTTCCCCGGCCTCCCAGGAGTACGCGTTGTACACCGCACACCCCGACCGTTACGCGGAGATGCCCTACCGGCGCACCGGACGCAGCGGCCTGAAGCTCCCCGCGCTGTCGCTCGGCCTGTGGCACAACTTCGGCCCCGACCGGCCCGTGGACATCCAGCGCGCGATCCTGCGCCGCGCCTTCGACCTCGGCGTCACGCACTTCGACCTGGCGAACAACTACGGCCCGCCGCCCGGCGCCGCCGAGTCCGCCCTCGGTGACGCCCTGAAGGCCGACTTCACGCACCACCGCGACGAGCTGATCGTCTCGACCAAGGCCGGATACCTGATGTGGCCGGGTCCGTACGGCGAATGGGGCTCGCGCAAGTACCTGCTGTCCTCGCTCGACCAGAGCCTGGGCCGGATGGGCCTCGACTACGTCGACATCTTCTACTCGCACCGCCCCGACCCGGAGACTCCCCTGGAGGAGACGATGGGCGCCCTGCACTCGGCGGTCCAGCAGGGCAAGGCGCTGTACGTCGGCGTCTCGAACTACTCGGCGGAGCAGACCCGCGACGCCGCCCGGATCCTGGCCGAGCTGGGCACCCCGCTGCTCATCCACCAGCCGCGCTACTCGATGCTCGACCGCCGCCCCGAGGAGGAGGGCCTGCTCGACGCGCTCGACGAGCTCCAAGTGGGTTCCATCGCGTACTCGCCGCTGGAGCAGGGCCTGCTCACCGGCCGCTACCTCGACGGCATCCCGGAGGACTCGCGGGCCGCGAGCGACAGTCCGTTCCTGAGTGCGGACAAGGTCACCGAGGACCTCGTGGGCCGGCTGCGTACCCTCGACGAGATCGCCAGGTCACGCGGCCAGTCGCTGGCCCAGCTCGCGCTGGCCTGGGTGCTGCGCGGCGGCCGGGTCACCTCCGCGCTGATCGGCGCGAGCAGCCCGCGGCAGCTGGAGGACAGCGTCGCGGCCATCGGCAACCTGGAGTTCACCGAGGACGAGCTCGCCCGGATCGACGCGGTCGTCAAGGTGTAGGGCCTACGGCGGCCGGCGGGCCGCCAGGTGTTCGCCGAGGTCCCTGACGCGGTGCCCGTCCGCATCAGGGACCTCGCGGTCGGCGGCCACCGGCGCGGCCCCCTCGGCGGCCACCGGCGCGGATCATCGGACGGCCACCGCCCGGCCACCGGCGCGGATCATCGGACGGCCGCCGCCCGGCCACCTGCGCGGTCGCGGGCGCGGGCGTCGCCCCCCGCGCCGGCCGTTAGGCGGTGAGCCGTTCCTTCAGGCGTACGGTCACCGTGTCGCCCTCCTCCTTCCCGATCGCCTTGCGCACATCGGCCTTGACCGGCAGTTTGTGGGTGCCGTCGCCGAGTGCCATGAACGAGCTGCGGAAGGGGTGGCCGTCGATCGTGCCGCTGACCTTGACCAGTCCCCGGGTTCCGAAGAACGCGACTGACTCGGGCCAGACCACGTACGTCCAGCCGCCTGTCTCGGGGCTCTTGCGCAGCACCGCGGTGAATTCCGCTTCGAGCCTGCTCGCCGTGCTCATGTGGTCCTCCCGGTCCGGTGGCCGTCATCCGATGCTCGTCCTCTTCAAGAGACCACCGGAAGCGGGAAAACTCATCGCGAGCGGCCGGGTTCCGCCCCGGCTCGGGCCGGGACGCGGTCCAGGAATCCCTGCACGCTCCGGATCCGGCCCTCGCCGTCCAGGACGATCACGTCGAATCCGGCGACTGGCGCGGATCCGTCCGTCTCGTCGACCAGCTCCCAGCCGAAGCGGGCCGTGTCGTGGTGGCCGTCGACCGCGCCCAGCAGGCGGAAGGCGAAGCCGGGGAACTGCTCGTGCGCCGCCGTGATCACGGCCGCGATCCCCTCGTGCCCGCGGACGTCGGTGAGCGGGTCGGTGTACGTGCCGTCCGCGGTCCAGGCGGCGGCCACCGCTTTTGTCAGCGTGTCCCGCCCGCCCGCGTTCCAGGCCTCGAAGTAGCGGGTGACGGCGGTCTCGTAGCGGTCGGTGTTCGCGGACATGGTGAACCAGCCTCCATCGAGGAACGTATTCATGGCCAGGGTCCGTATCCCGAGCGGGAGTTGCGGCTCCGGATGCGATACGACCACCCTGGCGGGCGCCCCTCGGAGCGTCGATTACCTGCGGGGTCATGCCGCGGCCCAGGAGGCCCGGGACACGGGCGGTGCCGTTTCGGCCAAACCCGGCGGCGAATATGCCAAGAGACTGGCTGGAATCACATGGTGACAGTGTGTCAGTAGTGACGATACTCAATCAGTAGGGCAATTCAGCCACGCCCGTGCACCAGCACGGTGCACTGCATATGAGCCGCAGGGAAAGTGAGGCCGGACCGGCGACGAGCGACGCCAATGGGGGAACAACGTGCACGACGAATTCCTGTGCCATGTCACCGCGTACGGCATCTGCGGCGGTCAGCGAGTCGGCGTACCCCTGGGCACCTATCGCGCGCCGACCCTCGCGCTGGCCCTGTGGTGGATGCGGGACCGGGCGGCCTGGATGGCCGAACGACTCGATCCGCAGCCGGAGGACCCCACGTTTCCGCCCAACTCGATCGCGCCGGTGGGGGAGAGCGTTCCCGACGTTCCGACGATGTTGCGTGCCTGGTGCGGTGACTCTGAGCAACAGGAGCTGGTCGCCGAGGAGTTGGCCGCGGGAAAACTCGTGCGTGTCTCCACCAACGACGACACCACCGAATACGAACTGCTCGCGGAATCGGTGGACGCCCTGCGCATGCACCGCACCGCCGCGGTGCTCGGCATCTCCGCCGCCTGACCTCTGGCGCGCTCCGGCCGTGCAAAGCTGATCAGGCGCACATGTGGGCGAATCGTTAGAATTCTGGCATGGCGGAGAGGCAGATCGCGGCGACTGCACCCGAGCTCGTCCTCGAAACCGAGACGGGCTCGACGGTGATGAGTCCGAACCACGATTACCACGTCGGGCGCGATCCCCTGTGCGACGTCGTGATCGACGACGTCCGGGTCTCGTGGCACCACGCGGTGCTGCGGCCCCAGGCCGATCACTGGACGCTGGAGGACGAGAACAGCACGAACGGCACGTACGCCGACGGCCGGCGCGTCCACGAGTGGGGTGTCGGACCCGGCAGCGTCATCCGCTTCGGCAGTCCCGCCGACGGCCCGCGCGCCGTGCTCGTCCGCCACCCGCCACCTGCCGCGGAGCGCCCCTCGGCCGTCTCCATGCCGGCCGCCACCAGCACCTTCAGACAGCCGACCACCGTACGGCCGCTGCCCTCCCGCACCGTCCGTATCGGCCGCGGCGCCGACAACGACCTGGTCATCGACGACCTGATCGTCTCCCGGAGCCACGCCGAACTGCAGGCCCGGCCCGACGGGACGTTCGAGATCGTCGACCTCGGCAGCCACAACGGCACGTTCCTCAACGGCCAGCCGGTCGAGCGCGCCCCGGTCGCACCGGGTGACATCGTCGGCATCGGACACTCCGCGTTCTGCCTCGTCGGCGACCAGCTGCAGGAGTACGTCGACAGCGGAGAGATCTCCCTCGACGTGCAGGACCTCACCGTCGAGGTGGACAAGGGCCGCAAGACGCTTCTGGACCAGGTGTCCTTTCCCGTCGGCGAGAAATGTCTGCTCGCCGTCGTCGGCCCGAGCGGTGCCGGAAAGTCCACGCTCCTGAACGCGCTCACCGGACAGCGGCCGGCCGACCACGGCACGGTGCTCTACGACGGCCGTGACCTCTACCGGGACTACGCCGAGCTGCGCCAGCGGATCGGACTCGTCCCGCAGGACGACATCCTGCACGCTCAGCTGACCGTCCGCCGCGCGCTCACCTACGCCGCCGAACTGCGCTTTCCGCAGGACACGGCCAAGGAGGAGCGCCGGGCGCGGGTCGACGAGGTGATCGGCGAGCTGGGTCTGGAGCAGCGCGCCGACCAGCCCATCCACAGTCTGTCGGGCGGACAGCGCAAGCGCGTCAGCGTGGCCCTGGAGCTGCTGACCAAGCCGTCGCTGCTCTTCCTCGACGAACCGACCTCCGGTCTCGACCCGGGCATGGACCGTTCGGTGATGCACATGCTGCGCGGCCTCGCCGACGACGGCCGTACCGTCATCGTGGTCACCCACAGCGTGCTCAGCCTGGACGTCTGCGACCGGCTCCTGGTCCTCGCGCCCGGCGGCAAGGTCGCCTACTACGGGCCGCCCGACGACACCCTGGCCTTCTTCGGCTACCGGCAGTGGCCCGAGGCGTTCGAGGCCTTCGAGCGGGACACGGACCGGGCCTGGGCGGAGGAGTACCGGGACTCGCCGTTCCATCGCCAGTACATCGACAAGTCCACCTCGCAGCCGAGGTTGCCGGACGCCGCCACCGGGGCGCTCGTCGGACCGCCGCCCAAGGCCCAGAGCTGGGGGTCCCAGCTGCGTACCCTGGTCCGCCGGTACGCGGCAGCGCTGGGCGCCGACCGGACCTTCCTCGCGATCATGATCGCCCTGCCGTTCGTGATGGGCGCGATGGCACGGGCGCTGGCCGGCGGAAAGCTGACCCGGGACACCGCGATGAACGCGCTGCTCATCCTGTGTGTCGGCGGTGTGCTGACCGGAGCGGCCAACGCGGTGCGGGAACTCGTCAAGGAGCGGACGATCTACCAGCGAGAACGGGCCGTCGGCCTGTCCAGATCGGCGTACCTGATGTCCAAGGTCGTCGTCCTCGGCACCATCACCGTGCTCCAGGCCGTCGTGCTCACCCTCGTCGCCCTGTTCGGCGTCGATCTCAACGCCCCCGGCGGCAAAGGCGTTCTCATGCCACCGCTCGTCGAGATCACGCTGGCGGTGGCCCTGCTCGCCTTCACCGCGATGATGCTCGGTCTCCTCGTCTCCGCCGTGGTGCGCAAGGAGGAGGTGACGATGCCGCTGCTCGTGCTGCTGGCCATCGTCCAGGTGGTGTTCTGCGGCGCCCTGCTGAAGCTGAACGGCGTGCCAGGCATCGAGCAATTGTCCTGGCTGGTGCCCTCCCGCTGGGCCCTGGGCGCGATGGCCGGGACCATCGGCCTCTCCCGGATCGTCCCCGGCGACCTGACCGGCGACCCGCTGTTCCGGCACTCGACCGGCGTCTGGCTCCTCAACATGGGGATGCTGATCGTGCTCTCCGTCGTCTTCGGCTGGCTGGTGGCCCGGCTGCTGCGGCGGCACGAGCCCGCGGTCATGCGGAAGTAGGCGCCGATGACGAGCCCCGACTTCCGCCCGACGCATGTCGTTCCGCAGGACGGGCTGCCCGCCTGGGAGTCGCCGGACCCCTCCCGGCCCACCGCCCCCCTCGACGCGCTGCTGCCAGTCGAGCTCGTCGACCGGCTCGGGGACTGGGGGCGGGTCGTCTGCGCGAACGGCTGGTCGGCCTGGGTCGACGGCCGCCTGCTGATCGCCGTCCCGCAGGTACCGCCGGCGGCGACGCGTCCGCTCGCCCGCACGGCCGATCCGCGCCCCCTGCTGGCCCGGGTCGAGGAGGCGCTCTCCGAGTACAGGAAGGCCGCTGAGGAACTGGCGTCCGGGCAGCTCGAGGCGGAGAGCTTCCGGGCCCGGACGCAGGGCAGCCGGATCGGTGTGGTCGTCGACGGCGAGTCGCTGTGGCTGTACGACGGCGAGCACGAGCGGTGGGTGTACTGCGACGGGACGCGGCTGAGCACCTTCGCCGCCGAGCGCACTCCCGGGACCGCCCGACCCCGGACGGCTCGGCAGCCAGGCGCACAGGACCCGGAGCGTGACCGGGGCCCGGAGCGGGACCGGGACTGGGACCGGGAGCGGGATCGAAATCGAGACCTGGGGCGGGAGCCGGGGCCGAGGAAGGCGCACGAGCATGCGGCGGATCCGACGCGGATCGTGAGGGAAGTCGCCCCCGGCGGACCTCCCGGCGGACCTCCCGGCGGCCACGAACCCACCCGACTGGTCACCTTCGAAGACGACGACCGGGGCGAGGACTGATGGACGGCGCCGGGCGCCACCGGGGTGACGGTTGATGGACGAAGAATCCCGTCGCGACACCGGCCTGGTCTCGGGGCGGCCCTCCGATCTGATCGGACGGCAGATCGCGGGCTACCGGATCGAGCGGGAGATCGGCCGCGGTGGCATGGCCGTCGTCTACCAGGCCAAGGATCTGCGCCTGGACCGCACGGTCGCCCTCAAGCTGCTCGCCCCGGAACTCGCCCGCAACGACACCTTCCGCGGCCGCTTCACCCACGAGTCACGGGTGGCCGCCGCCATCGACCACCCGCACATCGTGCCCGTCTTCGAGGCGGGCGAGACGGACGGTGTCCTCTACATCGCCATGCGCTACGTCGCCGGCCGCGACCTGCGTCATCTCCTCGACCGCGAGGGGCCGTTGCCGGTCGCGGTGGCCGCCCGGATCGCCCTCCAGGTCGCCTCGGCACTGGACGCGGCCCACGACCACGGCCTGGTGCACCGGGACGTGAAGCCCGGCAACATCCTGGTGGCCCAGGGCACCGACAGCGACCATCCCGAACACGTCTATCTCACGGACTTCGGGCTGACCAAGAAGTCCCTGTCACTGACCGGGTTCACGAGCGTCGGACAGTTCGTCGGCACCCTGGACTACGTGGCGCCGGAGCAGATCTCCGGCAAGCCGGTCGACGGCCGCTGCGACGTCTACAGCCTCGGCTGTGTCGTCTACGAGACGATGGCCGGCAAGCCGCCCTTCCAGCGCGACGACGACATGGCGTTGCTGTGGGCGCACCAGTACGACCAGCCGCCGGCCTTGACCACCAAGCGTCCCGACATCCCGGACGCGGTCGACGCCGTTCTCGCGAAGGCGCTGTCCAAGAGCCCCGACGACCGGTACGACTCGTGCCTGGCCTTCGTCAGCGCGCTGCGCATCGCCGCACGCGGTCAGGTGACCGGGGGCGGCACCGGGTCGCGGACGGACGCCGAGGCCGCACCGGGGCACCCCGGGCCACCGCCGGAGCCACCCGCCTGGGCCCGGCCGGTGTTCCGGCGCTGACGCGAGCGCACCGCACCGCATCCGGCTCGCGTCAGCCGGTGGACTCGACCTCGCCCCTGCGCCGGACGCCCTTCGCGAGCAGCGCGCCGAGGAAACCGGCGACCAGTCCCCACAGCACGGCGAAGCCGAGGGCGCCCCACACCTCGGGCTTGAGGAAGAGCTCCCCCTTCAGACCGCCGCCGATGTCGCCGAGACCGAGGATCGACAGGCCGTAGTGCGCCGAGATCCGGCCGAGCAGGCAGATCATGAGCACGGTCAGCGCCAGTGCGACCGCCATGTGGACGGCGTGCTGCCAGGCGCGCACCCGGGCCGGTGAGCGGGCCGCCATCAGGAACGCCGCCCCGAGCAGCAGGACGGCGTCGACGACCACCAGCCACCAGATCCTGCCGTCGTAGTCGGCGAGGGTGCCGAGATTGACCGCGGAGATGTCCGGAGTGCGCAGCACCTCGTCGAGCAGATGCGGCATCGGCAGCCCGAACGGCCCGTCCACGCGCCCGTTCCAGGTGGCGCCCAGCCCGATGGTGAACGCGAGCCAGACGACGTTGGGAAGACCGAGGAGCATCACGGCGAACGTCTCGGCCGCGTGGCCGCGGGTCGCCGCCACCACCAGTCCGATGACCACACCGAGGCCGACGCAGGTGAGCAGCAGGACCACCATGGCGTACGCGGCCGGTCGCACCGACTCCTGGAAGCGCAGCAGCCGGGCGGGAAGCGGCGCGCCCCGCGAGACCAGCAGCGCGATCACGAACACACCCGCCAGCCACAGCACCCCGAAGGCCAGGGTCTGTGCCACGGCGGCCTTGAAACCCACCTCGGGCGTTGCGCCGAACAGGTCGCCGATGGCGCCGATGGTGCCGTTCCCGAGGTCGACGGTGAAGTTCTGACGGGCCGCGAGCGCCAGCCCGATCAGGGCGAGCAGCCACAGGACGACGAGCCGGCCGGCCCAGCCGGCCAGCTCCGTCGCCCCGGCGACGGCGCGATGTCGCAGCGGCCGCAGGAATCCCGCCCCGAGAACCAGTGCCCCGGCCAGGGTCACCGACAGCGGGATCACCGTGAGGCCCGCCTTGGTCTCGGCGATGGCCCCCGCGTCGCCCGTGAACTCGATGGTGCCGCCGACCGCCGTGACGACGGTGGCCGCGACCACCCGTGGATAGGCGTTGTCGGGAAGGTCGGTGGCGCCGGACGCCCACAGACCGAGCGCGGCGACCACCCCCATGACGACCAGCCCGGCCAGTACGGCCACGAGGGCCTGGACCCAGCCGTGGCGGGTGGCCGGACGCGCACCGCTGCTGTCGACCGGCTGGGCGGACGGTGTCTGGGGACTCACGCTGCCACGCTAAGCAGCGCCGACACCGCCCGCCCCTCGGGAGGGCCGACCGCGTCGGCTTGCGGGCACTGGCGGACCGAGGCACACAATGGGTTCGTTGTGGAAGAAAGCGGTGCAAAACACCTGCGTCCCGCGGCATCCCTCCATCGGGAAGAAGAGCTCGTGAGCGTCGAACCGCCGTCCTCCGGCCGCCCCACCGGACCGCCTTCGGGCCCCCTGTCGGGCCCGACCCAGCCGAGCCCGACCCAGCCGAGCCCGACCCAGCCCGTCGGCCGGCCGCCCGTCGGACCGCCCAGCGGCGCGTCCGGCGCGGGAAGCGGAGCCGGTGGTGCGGGAGGCGGTGGCACGGGTGGCGGCGGTACGGGTGGTGGTGGCGCGGGTGGGCCTTCCGGGCCCGGCGGTGGCGCCACCGGCCCGGGGCAACCGGGCCGCGGACCGGAACGGCCCTGGTGGCGGTCGGCGCCGCGGGTCGCGCTGATCACCGGTGTCGTGGCGGCGGCGGTGATCCTTGGCCTGGTCTTCACGAACAGCGGTGGCGGGTCCAAGAACGCCGGCAGTGAGGTCTTCCTGCAGTCCGCGGACAAGACGGGGCCCGACCCGTTCACCGAGTCGACCGCCAACGACAGTTCCACCGCGCCGCAGGCCCCGGCGACGCCGGCCCAGTCGGCGCCCGCCAACGCGACCCGCGCCGTCAGCGGTAACGCGCCCGGCCTCTACGGCGGCACCCGCAACGTCTCCAGCTGCGACGTGGAGAAGCAGATCAGCGCGCTCCAGGCCGCCCCCGCGAAGAACAAGGCGTTCGCCTCGGTGGAGGGCGTCCAGCCGGACGCGGTCCCCGCGTATCTGCGCTCCCTGACCCCCGTACAGCTGCGCATGGACACCCGCGTCACCAACCACGGATACCGCAACGGCGCCCCCACCAGCTACCAGGCGGTCCTCCAGGCAGGCACCGCCGTCCTCGTGGACGCCCGCGGTGTGCCCCGGGTGCGCTGCGCGTGCGGCAACCCGCTGCTCGCGCCGGTTCCGCAGAACGGCACCCCCAAGCCGACGGGCGACTCGTGGCCGTCGTACCGATCGCAGAACGTCGTGGTCGTCGCGCCCTCGACGACGATCATCAACGTGTTCGTCATCTTCGACCCGGACAACAACGAGTGGATCGCCCGGCACCGGGGCGACAACGTGCACCACGACAAGAAGACGCACCCCCCGGTGAATCCCTCTCCGTCGGTCAGCGTCTCGGGCTCCGCTTCGCCGTGCTCCTCGCCCGGCGACAAGAAGTCGGAATCCGGAAGTCCGTGCCCGTCGACCTCGACCTCGCCGTCGTCCGAGAGCTCGTCACCGTCGTCGTCCTCCCCTTCCACACCATCGTCCTCCTCGCCGTCCTCGGCGCAGCCGGAGACCCCGTCGAGCGAGCCTCCGACGACGGAGTCGGCTCCGGCGTCCGGTTCGGCGTCCGCCGATCTGACGACGCAGTCGGCTGCCTCCGCCGCCTCCTCCTCCGCATAGGCCGACGGCGTTCGGCCGATTCACCGAGAGCGGAACGCCGCTCCCTTCCCGTACGGCGCGGGCCTCCTAGGCTGAAGAGGTGAGCAACCACATGGCGAACGAAGCCCGCGTCATCCCCCTGCGCCCGGTGGCAGCACCGGAGCGCTCCCGGACCCCCGCGGTGGCCGAGACCCCGGCTCGGGCACCGCGGCCGCCGGTCGTCGCGCCGCACCCGGGACCGACGGCTCCCGCCGCTCCCACCGGCAAGGAGCCGTTGTGGCGCGACCTGGTCGGCGACGTCCTGCGGCGTGAGCGCCTGGCCCAGGAGCGCACGCTCAAGGACGTGGCCGACGCGGCCCGTATCTCCATGCCCTACCTCTCCGAGGTGGAGCGCGGCCGCAAGGAGGCATCCTCCGAGGTCCTCGCGGCCGCCGCGCGCGCCCTCGGCCTCGGCCTCACCGAACTGCTGTCGCTGGCCCAGCGCGAGCTGACCCGGCACACCCGGGCCGGGTCCGTCCGGGGCCGCTCCGCCGCGACCCCGACCTCGGCCTCGCGGTACGACGGCATGTGCCTCGCCGCCTGACTCCGGCCGGCCCCGGGGCGACCCGGGGTCAGAGCACGGCGAGCCGCCGGCTCAGGATCTCGTCCGCGAGTCCGTACGCCACCGCCTCCTGCGCGGTGAAGATCTTGTCGCGGTCCATGTCCGCGCGCAGAGTGGCGACGTCGTGGTGGGTGTGCCGGGAGAGGACCTCCTCGACCTGCGAGCGGATCCGGAGCATCTCCTTGGCCTGGAGGCTGAGGTCCGACACCGTGCCCTGACGTCCGCCGCTCGCGGGCTGGCCGAGCAGTACGCGCGCGTGCTCCAGGACGAATCGCCGTCCGGGATCGCCCCCGGCCAGCAGCACCGCGGCGGTGGAGGCGGCCTGTCCGACGCAGAACGTCGAGATCGGCGCCTGCACGAAGGTCATCGTGTCGTAGATCGCCATCAGTGAGGTGAACGAGCCGCCGGGCGAGTTGATGTAGATCGCGATCTCGCTCTCCGGACTCGACGACTCCAGATGGAGGAGCTGCGCGATGACGACGTTGGCGACGCCGTCGTCGATCTCCGTGCCGAGAAAGATGATCCGCTCCGAGAGCAGCCGGCTGAAGACGTCGTACGACCGCTCGCCCTGCGGGGTCCGCTCGACGACGTTCGGAATCGTGTACGTACCCATGTCAGAGTCCCATCCGTCGCCGTGACGCGGCCGGGCGGACATCTTCGAGCGACTCCACGACCCGGTCCACCATGCCGTACTCCTTGGCCTGTTCGGCCGTGAACCAGCGGTCGCGGTCACCGTCCCTGGAGATCGTCTCCTCGCTCTGGCCGGTGTGTTCCGCGGTGATCCGTTCGATGGCCCGCTTGGTGAACTCGTGGTTCTGCGCCTGGATCTCGATGTCGGCGGTGGTGCCGCCGATGCCCGCGGAGGGCTGGTGCATCATGATCCGCGCGTTCGGCAGCGCGAAGCGCTTGCCGCGCGTCCCCACGCTGAGCAGGAACTGCCCCATGCTCGCGGCGAATCCCATCGCGAGCGTGGAGACGTCGTTGGGGATCAGCCGCATGGTGTCGTAGATGGCGAGGCCCGCGGTCACCGATCCGCCCGGACTGTTGATGTACAGGCTGATGTCGGTGCGCGCGTCCTCGGCGGAGAGCAGGAGCAGTTGGGCGCACACCCGGTTCGCGGAGACCTCGTCGACCTGGGTACCGAGGAGGACGATCCGCTGGGCGAGCAATTGCGCGGCCAGATGGTCGTCGAAGCGGGTCGCGGGAGTGTCGCCCTCCTCGGCCCGCGGTGCGCGGGCCGGATCCCAGCCGGTGATGAGGGGAGTCATGGTTCCTCCTGGTCGTGACGCGGCGGGCGTCGCCGCTGACTCCACTCTCGGCCCGGTGACGGTGCCGGACCCGATTTCTCGGCCCGCAGCAGATTCGCTGTCGGCAGAGCCGGAAGGCCGGAAGGCCGCGGAGCCGGAAGGCCGCGGAGCCGGAGAGCCGGAGAGCCGCGGAGCCGGGTTGCCGCCGTACCCGGACCTCCCGTTCGACGCCGAGGTCCACGACAGGAGGTCCGGCACCATCCCTCAGACGAGCGGCCGGAGTTGGCGGAAGAACGCCCGGATGTCCGAGACCAGCAGATCCGGTTCCTCCATCGCGGCGAAGTGGCCGCCCCGGTCGAACTCGGTCCAGCGGACGACGGTGTCGGTGCGTTCCGCGACATGGCGCAGCAGGACGAAGTTCTCCTCGGGAAAGACGGCGAGCGCGGTCGGGGCGGTCGACGGCTCGGGCGGCGTGCCCCAATAGTCCGCGTGGGCACGCTCGTAGTAGATCCGTGCGGACGAACCGGCCGTGCCCGTCAGCCAGTACAGCATCACGTTCGTCAGCAGCAGATCCCGGTCGACCGCGTCCTCGGGGCGGTCCTTCGAGTCCGTCCACTGCTTGAACTTTTCCGCGATCCAGGCGAGTTGACCGACCGGCGAGTCCGTGAGGGCGTAGGCGAGCGTCTGCGGCCGGGTCGACTGGAGCGCGGCGTAACCCGCTTCCTCGCGGTTCCAATCCTGGCCCCGCCGCCAGGAGACGAGGGTGCGCTCGCGCTCGACCGGGGTCAGCGCGGACAGTTCCTCGGCTGTCGGCTCGGTGACGGCGTACGCACCGGGCAGCAGGTTGAGGTGGACGCCGGTCACCCGGTCCGGGTGCGCGCGCCCGAGTTCGCGCGAGACGGCCGCGCCCCAGTCCCCGCCCTGCGTGCCGAAGTGCCGGTAGCCGAGTCGCTCCATCAGTTCGGCGAACGCGGCGGCCACCCGGGTGAACTCCCAGCCCGTGTCCCGTGTCGGCCCCGAGAGCCCGAAGCCCGGAATGCTCGGAACGACCAGGTGAAAGGCGTCGGCCGGATCGCCGCCGTGTGCACGCGGATCGGTCAACGGCCCGACGACATGGGCGAATTCGACGATCGACCCGGGCCAGCCGTGCGTCATGATCAGCGGGGTCGCCCCGGGTTCCGGCGAGCGGATGTGCGCGAAGTGCAGTCGCGCGCCGTCGATCTCGGTGGTGAACTGCGGCCACGCGTTGAGGCGTTCCTCGGCCGCGCGCCAGTCGTAGGTGTGCCGCCAGTACCGTACGAGATCCTGGAGGTAGTCCTTGGGGACTCCGTAGGCCCAGCCCACTCCGGGCAGTTCGTCGGGCCAGCGGGTGCGGTCGAGGCGTCGGTGCAGGTCGTCCAGGTCGCTCTGCGGGAAGTCGATACGGAACGGACGGACGCCGGGGCTGTCGATGAAGGTCATGTCCGCGGATGGTAACTCCGTGGGCCGGGCGTCCGGCAGGGTTTTTTCCCGGCGCCGGAAGCCGCGCCGACCCGGTCCTACCTGCCGGTAGGGCTTGTTCGGAAGGGCCTGCGGCGGGGGTGGCCCGGGGCCGTCGCCGGTGAGTTCGTGCGCGCGCGACAGATGAGTTTTCGGACGAGGATCAGTCGACAGAAGTGACGACGCTTTCCGCCCAAGGAGGTACCCATGTCCGCCGACGGTTTCACCACCTGTCTGTGGTTCGACGGCCAGGCCGAGGAGGCCGCCCACTACTACGTCTCGATCTTCAAGAACTCCAGGCTCGGCAGGGTCGGCCGCTACACCGAGGCGGGCCCGGGCCCCGCCGGTTCCGTGCTGGCCGTCGAGTTCGTGGCCAACGGCCAGAAGTTCGTCGCGCTCAACGGAGGCCCGCAGTTCACGTTCGACGAGGCGATCTCGTTCCAGATCGACTGCGCCGACCAGGACGAGGTGGACCACTTCTGGAACAGGTTCGTCGAGGACGGCGGCGAAGCGGGCCCCTGCGGCTGGGTCAAGGACAAGTACGGACTGTCGTGGCAGGTGGTCCCCTCCCGGCTCATCGACCTGGTCAGCGACCCGGACCCCCAGAAGGCGGCCCGTACGACCCGGGCGATGCTCCAGATGTCCAAGCTGGACATCGCGGCCCTGGAGAGGGCGTACGCGGGGGAGTAGCCGGCCGATCCGAGGGTCCGGTCCGCGTCAAGCGGCGCTGGTACGGCGGCACCGCCCATGTGCTGCACGGGGACGACGCCCGCGCCCGGCCGAAGAGTCTGCCCCGGTTCAACAGCGCCGCCGTCCGCATGGTCGGCGCCGCCCTCACCACGGTGCGCGTCGATCCCACCGACTGAACGTGTCGGTCGCACCCGACCGAACCGTCCCGGCCGCGGGAGCAGGTCCTGAGCGCGCCTCAGGCCGGGTGGTTCCGGGGGTGGATCCGGGCCGCCAGTACCGCCACGTCGTCCTCCGCGTGGCGGGCGTCGAGCCTGACGAGCACCTCGTCGAGCAGGTCGTCGACCCCGGCACCCGGCGGCATACGCAGTGCGGCCAGCCGCGCCAGCGACTCGTCGATGTCCTCGTCGCGGCGCTCCACGAGACCGTCGGTGAACATCACCAGGGTGTCGTCGGGGGAGAGCCTGCGGACCACCTGCTGGTAGCCGCCCACCCCCGTGCCCAGCGGCGGACCGACCGGCAGCGGCAGCAGCTCGCCGGAGCCGTCCCCGGCGAACACCACAGGGGGCAGATGCCCGGCGCCCGCGATCACCGCGATGCCGCGCGCCGGATCGACGCGGACGAGCAGACAGGTGGCCGGACGCCGGGTGCCCTCCTCGGCGACCGCCGCGTCCAGACGGCGCAGCACCCGGTGGGGCGGCAGATCCGTGGAGGCGACATAGCGCAGCATCGAGCGGTACGCGTTCATGTCCACCGCCGCGTCCAGGCCGTGGCCCATGACGTCGCCCACGACCAGCAGGGTCCGCCCGAAGTGCAGCCGCACGGTCTCGAACCAGTCCCCGCCCACCAGGGTTCCGCCCCCGGCCGGCAGATAGCGGGTGGCGAGGTCGAGGTTCGGATGCGGCCGGCCCGGTTCGGCGAGCAGCGCACGTTGCAGATCCAGGACCGTACTGCGGACGGTCTCGTGCTTCCGGGAGTGGCCGAGGTGCACGGCCGCGAGACGCGCCGCGTAGTGAGTGCCCGACGTGTCGGCGTCGGTGAACGGCGCTCCCTGCCGGACGGCGAGCAGCACCCCGTACAGGCGTCCGTGCGCGAGCAGCGGCACGGTCATGACCTGCCGGGGTATCCGGCCGGACAGGTCGATCGAGGCGGCGATCGGGTGCCCTTCGTCGAGGGCCCGGACGGACAGCGGGCGCGGACCGCCGGACGGGGTGAGCAGCCGGGTGCGGCCGGCGGTGGCGGCGCGGAAGAAGTCCGGGTCCGGCGAGTGACGGTCGGCCGCGACGTCCCTCGGCAGCAGGTCCACCGCGGCGGTCTCGCAGAAGTGCCGGCAGACGAACGCCACGAGTTCCTCGCAGGTGGTGCGCTCGTCGAGCGTCGTGCCGATGGACTCGATGGCGTCCTCCAGGGCGTCGGACACCGCCCCCGTACCCGCCGTGTCGTCACCGCCCCGGCCCGCCATCGCACCTCCACCGCAGCACCCGCGTGGGTCCATCCACGCACGGGGGCGGCGCGCCCGCATGCTCAGCTTTTCGGCGGGTGGTCGTTCACCAGCACCGCCGCTCCGTCGAAGCGGCCCGCCTTGAGATCCCGCAGGGCCTGCGGCGCCCGCTCCAGCGGATAGGCGTGCGTCGTGGCGCGGATGCCGTGGCGGGCCGCGAGTGCGAGGAAGTCCCTGCCGTCCTCACGCGTGTTGGAGGTGACGCTGCGCAGCTCCTTCTCGTAGAACAGGTCGCTCTCGTAGCGCAGCGGCGGGACGTCGCTCAGATGGATACCCGCGACCGACAGGACGCCGCCCCGGTCCAGCGCCCGCAGGGCGACCGGGACCAGATCGCCGACCGGAGCGAACAGGATCGCGCTGTCCAGGGGCTCGGGAGGCTCGTCGTAGGCCCCGCGGGCGGACGCGGCCCCCAGGCCGAGAGCCAGCCGTCGCGCGGCCGGATCCCGCGTCAGTACGTGCACGGTGGCGCCCTCGGCGAGCGCGAGCTGCGCGCAGAGGTGCGCGCTGCCGCCGAAGCCGTACAGGCCGAGCCGGCCGCCCCGGGGCAGCGCGGCCCTGCGCAGCGCCCGGTAGCCGATGATGCCCGCGCACAGCAGCGGCGCCAGGGCGATGTCGTCCACGCCGTCCGGCAGCCGGTACGCGAAGGCGGCCGGCACCGTCGTGAACTCCGCGTAGCCGCCGTCCGCGTCCCAGCCGGTGTACTCGGACGCCGGGCAGAGGTTCTCGGCCCCTCGTACGCAATACCCGCAGGTGCCGTCCGTGCGGCGCAGCCAGGCGACCCCCACCCGGTCGCCGTGGCCGAAGCCGCTCACGGCGCCGCCGGTCCCCGCCACCACGCCGACGACCTCGTGGCCCGGCGTCACCCCGGGGCGGTGCACGGGCAGGTCGCCCTCACCGACATGCAGATCGGTGCGGCACACCCCGCAGGCGCGGACGTGCACCAGGAGCTCGTCGGGTCCGGGCGTCGGTACCGGTCTGTCGACGAGGCGCAGCGGCTCCCCCTCGATCGGCCCCGGCTCGGACACTTCCCACGCCCGCATCATCCCGCACCCCGTCCCGTCGACGACCAGGTCGGCCCGTTCTCCAGTGTCGTGCAGCGCCCGCGCTTCGGCGCGCGGCCCGCCCGAAGGCTGGCTAGCGTGAACAGGGCAACCGTTCACCGAACAGGAGAAGGTCGGGTCATGGCCGTACAGCCTGAAGGAACGCCCTGCTGGGCGGACGCGATGTTCAGCGATGTCGAAGGGGCCAAGAGTTTCTACGGGGACGTACTCGGCTGGACGTTCGGCGAGGCGTCCTCGGAGTACGGGAACTACACGCAGGCCTACTCCAACGGCAAGGCGGTCGCGGCCGTCGTGCCGCCGATGCCGGGGCAGGAGGGCCAGTCCGCCTGGTGCCTGTACTTCGCCTCGCCCGACGCCGCCGCGACCGCCGCGAAGATCAAGGACCAGGGCGGCGAGGTGCTGATGGAGCCGATGCAGGTCGGCGAGTTCGGCACCATGACGCTGGCCCGGGACCCCAGTGGGGCCGTCTTCGGCGTCTGGCAGGCGGGCGTCCACGAGGGTTTCGAGTCGATCGGTGAGCCCGGCGCGTACGCCTGGGCCGAGGTCTTCACCCGCGACCCGGAGAAGTCCGACGCGTTCTTCCCGGCCGTCTTCCCCTTCACCGCCCAGCAGGTGCGCGACGACGCCATCGACTTCCGCATCTTCAACCTCGACGGGAAACCGGTCCTCGGCCGGATGAAGATGACGGACGACTTCCCGCCCGAGGTGCCGCCGTATGTCAACGTCTACTTCACCGTCGAGAACTGCGACACGGCGGTGGCGAAGGCGACCGAGCGCGGCGCGGTCCTGCGCTTCGGGCCGATGGACAGCCCGTTCGGCCGGTTCGCCGCGCTGAGCGACCCGCAGGGCGCGCCGTTCTCCGTCATCGACATGAAGACGACCCAGGGCGAGATGCCCGAGATGACGGACGTGTCCTGACGCCTTTGCGGGCACGCGCGACACACGCCGGCGGGCATCGTAGGTCCACGGCCCGCCGCGGTCCGGCACTGGACATGGCCGCGGGCGCGCCGAATCCGCCCCGGGCACTGACCGGGCGGTCGACCGCATCCCGGATCTTCTTACCCCGCCGGGGGTCACCGGCGGGGTCCGTGCCGGTGACCGGTGCGGTGGGGTCGCGTCGGACACCGGCGGGGTGGCTCCACACCCGCCGCGGCCCGCACCGCCCCGCCGCGGCCCGCACCGCCCGGCCGCCGCGGGTTCCTCCGGGGTGCGCCGGGCCCGCGCCCCGTGCGCGGCGCCCTCGCCGGGGCGTGGCATGATCGGGGTCATGCCTGAACGCGTTGTGGCCGCCTGTGACGGGGCTTCGAAGGGAAACCCGGGACCCGCCGGATGGGCCTGGGTCGTCGCCGACGGGGACGAGACCCCGACCCGCTGGGAGGCGGGACCGCTGGGCACGGCGACCAACAACGTCGCCGAACTGACCGCGCTGGAACGCCTGTTGACGGCGATCGCGCCGGACGTTCCGCTGGAGATCCGGATGGACTCCCAGTACGCGATGAAGGCCGTCACGACCTGGTTGCCCGGCTGGAAGCGCAAGGGCTGGAAGACGGCCGCGGGCAAGCCCGTCGCCAACCAGGAACTCGTCGCCCGCATCGACGAACTCCTCACCGGCCGCACGGTGGAGTTCCGCTACGTGCCCGCCCACCAGGTCGACGGCGACCGGCTGAACGACTTCGCCGACCGCGCCGCCAGCCAGGCCGCGATCGTGCAGCAGCCCGCGGGCAGCGACCTCGGGTCCGCGGAGCCGCCGGCGTCACCCGACACCCCGGCTTCATCCGGAGCCGCCCGCCGCCGACCGGCGGCCAAGGCGCCCGGGCAGGGCACGTCGAGCCGTCAGGGCACGTCGAGCCGCACCATCAAGGCCAAGTTCAACGGCCGTTGCGTGTGCGGCCGTTCGTACGCCGCCGGCGAGCTCATCGCCAAGAACGCCCAGGGCTGGGGTCACCCGGAGTGCCGCACCGAGGAGCCGGGCGGCGCCTGACGCTCCAACGTCCCGGCACCGCACTTGTTCCCGTGACCCGGGCGTCCCGGCACCGCACGTGTTCCCCTGCCCCGGGCGTCCCGGCACCGCACGCGTCCCACTGCCCGGGTGCTCCCGCACCGCACGCGTCCCCGTGCCCCGGGTGCTCCCGCACCCGCCGGGCTGCCGAGGACCGGTCGGCTCCCGCTGAGAGGGCCGCCGGTCACGGGAGCGGCCGGGATCAGGCCGTGTCGAACGTGTAGAACGCGGTGTGGTCGAGCAGGTCGGCCGGCCGGGTGTCGTTCCAGGGCTTCATCGTCTCGCCGAGGTCGACGACGTCCGGGGTGTTCGCCAGCGGGAGATAGCCGGAGCCCGGGTGACGGTGCTGCCACTCGGCCCACAGCTTGTCTATGAAGGCGTGGTGGAGCCAGAACACCGGATCGTTGGGGGAGACGCCGGTGCCCATCTGGCCACCCACCCAGACGTGCACCCGGTTGTGCAGATTGACGCCCCGCCAGCCTTCGAGGTGATTGCGGAAACCGTCCGAAGCGCTGTTCCAGGGCGCCATGTCGTACGTCGCCATGGCGAGCACGGACTCCACCTCGGCGCGGGTCGGCAGTTCCCGGACCCCGTCGCCGAGCGATCTGCGCAGATAAGTCCGGCTGTCGACACGGACGTTGATCGGCCAGTTGCCCGACGCGGCGGCGAACGGGCCGTCCATCACCCGGCCGTCCAGGCTGCGTCCGGTGCCGCCGAGGAAGTCGGGCGCCCACAGGGACGAGCGCGCCGTGCGGTCGCTGCTCCAGTCCCAGTAGGGCAGCGCCACCGAGGGGTCCACGGACTGCAGGGCCCGCTCGAACTCGAGAAGGAATCTGCGGTGCCAAGGAAGGAACGACGGCGAACGGTGGCCCGTGCGCTCGCCGTTGTCGGTGTCGCCCATGATGAAGGCGTTGTGCGTCGTGACGAGGGCGTCGTACTTTCCACTGCGCTTGAGCTGCAACAGCGCGGCGACGAATCGCCGCTTCTCGTCGGCGGTCAGGTTCGCCTGGTTCTTGCGTACGGTCATGTGCGGGACTCCACGATCTGCTTGCGGGGTGGTTCAGTTGGCGACGAAGGGCACGAGCGGCGCCCCCTGCAGCTCCACGACGGCGGCGCGGGCGGCGGCGCGCGGGGTGGGCACGGGGGCGTAGTGGCTGACGACGCTGATCCAGCTGCCGTCGGCGTTGCTCATCACGTGCAGCTCCGCGCCGTCGATGAACACGGCGTATCCGGCGCCGTGGTGGTGACCGCCCCCGGTGACCGGGCGGCCCTCTATGCGGCGTCCCTGGTAGACCTCGTCGAAGGCCTCCGGGCCGCCGTGGTGGTGCTCGGCCATCGAACGGCCTGAGCCGGCGGGCCCGTTGGGTGACGCGGACGCCGAAGACGCGGCGAGGGTCTGGGCGCCCGCGCCCGCGGCGAGCGCGGCGGCGGCCCCGAGGGCACGGCGACGAGTGAGCTCCGGCATGCGGAGACCTCCTGTGATCAGCTGGGTTGATGACCCGATATGCCTATCGGATCGTCAAACAGCGGGAGAAATCGCCGAATGTCGGTTGGCCGTGATCCGGACAATCGCGTATATGTCGTGCAAGATTGAACGAAGATGATCTTGCTGTGCGGGTGCTCGCGGCGCCCCCGTGGGCGGAAATCCTCCGGCGGGGAGGCCCCGCGTGGATGATCTTGCGGTGGCGACCCCCGGCTCGTGGCGCTGCTCACGTTCGCGATCTGGCGTGAACTGCGGGCGTGACACCCCTGCTACTCTTCGTGATCAATTGACCGCATTGTGCAACATAGGGGAGTGCGCGTGAAGATCGCGTGCGTCGGTGGCGGACCCGCAAGCCTGTACTTCTCGATCCTGATGAAGCTCCAGGACCCGTCCCATGACATCACCGTCCATGAGCGGAACCCGGCCGGATCGACGTACGGCTGGGGAGTGACCTACTGGGCGGGCCTGCTCGACAAGCTGCGTGAGGGCGACCCGGCGTCCGCGCTCGCCGTCAGCGAGAACTCGGTGAGCTGGAGCGACGGCGTCGCCCATGTCGGGGGCCGCACGACCGTGCACCCGGGCGACGAGGGATTCGGCATCGGCCGTCGCCGGATGC
The DNA here is from genome assembly GCF_042871525.1 of Streptomyces sp. NPDC005784. Classification (NCBI taxonomy): domain Bacteria; kingdom Bacillati; phylum Actinomycetota; class Actinomycetes; order Kitasatosporales; family Streptomycetaceae; genus Streptomyces; species Streptomyces sp. NPDC005784. The sequence continues at coordinate 59,465 of NZ_JBIAIQ010000018.1, read as the reverse complement.
TGGAGCTGCTCGCCGAGCGGGCCCGGGCCCTCGGGGTCCGCGTCGAGTACGAGAGCGAGATCACGGCCGACCGGCTGCCCGACGCCGACCTCGTCGTCGCCGGGGACGGGGTCAACAGCGCGCTGCGTGAGCGCCACGCCGACCACTTCGGCAGCGAGACCAGTGTCGGGCGCAATTACTACATCTGGCTCGGCACCACCAAGGTCTTCGACTCGTTCACCTTCTCCTTCGTGGAGACGGAGCACGGCTGGATCTGGTGCTACGCGTACCGCTTCGGCGACGACCGGAGCACCCTCGTCATCGAGTGCTCCCCGCGGACCTGGACCGGCCTCGGACTCGACGGCGCGAGCGAGGCCGACGGTCTCGCGCTGCTGGAGAAGCTCTTCGCCGACCTGCTGAACGGGCACGGACTGATCGGCCGGGCGCAGAGCGACGGCACCGCCCAGTGGCTCACCTTCCGCACCCTGACCAACCGGACGTGGCACCGCGGCAACCTCGTCCTGCTCGGCGATGCCGCCCACACCACCCACTACTCGATCGGCGCCGGCACCACCCTCGCCCTGGAGGACGCCATCTCGCTGGCCCGGGCGCTGCGCGAGCACACGGACCTGGAAACCGCGCTCAGTGAGTACGGACGGGAGCGCAGGGCAGAACTCCTGTCGGTGCAGAGCGCGGCCCGCCACAGCGCGCAGTGGTACGAGAACCTGGCGCGCTACATCCGCCTTCCGCCTGCGCAGATGTTCGCCCTCCTCGGGCAGCGGCACTCGCCGCTGCTGCCGTACGTCCCGCCGCAGCTGTACTACCGGATCGACCGCGCTGCCGGGCGGCTGGAGGCGCTGCGCCGCTTCAAGCGCTGGCTCGGACCGAAGGTGGCCCGCGGCGTGCAGTCACGCGCCCGGCGCTAGATTCCCGTCCCGGTGCCCCCGAGGCGCCCCCAGGTGCCTCGTGAGAAGCGGACCCCGCTTGGGGTGAATGACAATTCACCGGTAAGGTGAATTGTCATTCACCCCTTTGCGCGTCTACTTCTGGAGTGCCGATGGCGGCTCTGCGCGAGCGCCTCACGATCCCCGTCCTGGCGTTCGGCGGGATCCTCATGGCCGTCATGCAGACGGTGGTCGTCCCGCTGCTGCCCGACCTGCCCCGGCTGACCGGCGCCTCGGCCGGAGCGGTCTCCTGGATGGTGACGGCGACCCTCCTCGCCGGAGCCGTACTCACCCCTGTTCTGGGCCGCGCAGGCGACATGTACGGCAAGCGGCGCGTGCTGCTCATGGCCCTCGGGATGATGACGGTCGGCTCGCTGATGTGCGCGCTCACCTCGGACATCGGCGTCCTGATCGTGGCGCGTGCGCTGCAGGGCGCGGCGGCCGCCGTGGTCCCGCTGTCGATCAGCATCCTGCGCGACGAACTGCCGCCTGAGCGCACGGGTTCCGCCGTCTCGCTCATGAGCTCCACCGTCGGCATCGGCGCCGCCCTCGGTCTTCCCCTCGCCGCCCTCGTGGTGCAGTACGCCAACTGGCACGTCATGTTCTGGGCGACGACCGCGCTCGGCGTCGTCGGGCTGGCGCTGGCCTGGTGGGCGGTGCGCGAGTCGCCCGTCCGGGAGCCCGGCCGCTTCGACACGGTGGGCGCGCTCGGCCTGGCCGCCGGACTGGCGTGTCTGCTGCTCGCCGTGTCCCAGGGCGGCACCTGGGGCTGGTCCAGCCCCAGGATCCTCGGCCTTTTCGTCGCCTGCGCCGTGGTCCTCACACTGTGGTGGCGACAGCAGCTGCGTACCGAGCGCCCCCTCGTCGACCTGAAGCTGGCCGCCCGTCCGCGCGTCGCCCTGCCGCACATCGCCGCACTCCTGACCGGCTTCGCCTTCTACGGCAACTCGCTGGTCACGGCGCAGCTCGTGCAGGCGCCGAAGGCCACCGGCTACGGGCTCGGCCTCTCCATCGTGGCGACCGGCCTGTGTCTGCTGCCCGGCGGGGTGACCATGCTGCTGCTCTCGCCCGTCTCGGCGCGTATCTCGGCGACCCGCGGTCCCCGGGTGACGCTGGCCCTCGGCACGGCGATCATCGCCTCCGGCTATGTCCTGCGGATCGCCGACAGCCGCGACCTGTGGATGATCATCGTGGGTGCCACGGTCTGCGCGATCGGCACCACCTTCGCCTACTCCGCGCTGCCCACCCTGATCCTGCGCGCGGTGCCCGCCGGGCAGACCGCGTCCGCCAACGGCGTCAACGTCCTGATGCGCACCATCGGGCAGGCCGTGTGCAGCGCCGCCGTGGCCGCCATCCTGGTGCACCACACGAGCCTCGTGGCAGGCGCCCCGGTGCCGACCCTGCACGGCTATCTGCTGGCCTTCGTCATGGCGGGTACCGTCGCACTGGTGGCCTGTGCCGCCGCACTGTCGATACCCACCGACCGCGCCTCCCGCGAGACCCCGCGCACCGGCCGCCGTACCGGCGCACCCCGCGACGAGGCCCTCGAAGGAGCTTGAGCACCGTGACCACCCCCCACTCCGGTCTCACGGCGTCCCCGACCGTCCCGGGGCCGGGTGAGCAGCCGTCCGCCGCCGCCCCACCGCACGGCGGGGGGAAGGCCGCGCCCGCCACCACCACGACGCCCGCCGCGCCCCGGCGCGACGCAGAGGCGAGCAAGGCGGAGATCCTGCGCGCGGCCCGGTATCTGCTGGCCCGGCACGCCCACGCGGACATCACCCTCAAGGCGGTCGCCGACCGGGCGGGGGTGAGCGCGCCGCTGGTCCTCAAGTACTTCGGCAACAAGGACGCGCTGTTCGCCCGCGTCATGTCCTTCGAGTCCGACGCCGACGCCCTGCTGGACGCCCCGCTGGAGGATCTCGGCCGGCACATGGTCCGCCACTTGCTCGAAGGACAGACCCAGCGCGGCGCCGACCCCGTGCTGCGGATCGTCTTCGCCCCACTGCAGGGGGAACAGGGCGAGATACTGCGCGCCAACTTCCGCGCCCAGGTGAGCGACCGCCTCGCCCGGCGGCTGAGCGGAGAGGACGCGGGCCTGCGCGCCGAACTCGCCGTGAGCACGCTGCTCGGCCTCGGCGTGATGTACGGCATCGCCCGGGGCTCGCACCTGCGGGCCACGACCATCGACGACATCGTCGACCGGTACGCGCCGGCGGTGCAGGCCCAGCTGGCACCATGAGCCGGGTGGCCCCGGCGCGATCGGCCGCGCGCGTCAGTTCACCCCGTCGGGGCGGAACTGGACGCTGATCCGGGGCCCCGCCGCCCGTGCCGTCTTGGGGATCGCGTGCTCCCAGGTGCGCTGGCAGGAGCCGCCCATCACGATGAGGTCGCCGTGGCCCAGCGGGCGCCGCACGGTCTCCCCGCCCCCGCGAGGCCGCAGCAGGAGATCGCGCGGGGCGCCCACGGACACGATGGCGACCATCGTGTCCTCGCGGGCGCCCCGGCCGATCCTGTCCCCGTGCCAGGCCACACTGTCCCGGCCGTCCCGGTAGTAGCAGAGCCCGGCCGTGCTGAACGGCTCGCCCAGCTCCTCGGCGTACTGCGCGGACAGCGCGTCCCGGGCCTCGTCCAGGATCGGATGCGGCAGCGGGTCGTCCGCGCGGAAATAGGCGAGCAGCCGGGGTACGTCCACCACGTGCTCGTACATCTGGCGCCGTTCGGCCCGCCACGGCACCTCGGCGGCGAGGCGGGCGAAGAGCTCGTCGGCCCCGCTCAGCCAGCCGGGCAACAGGTCGATCCAGGCCCCGTCGCCCAGCGCGGTGCGGTGCAGCCCGTTGAGCGGACCGAGTCGGAGCTCGTCGGTCTGGTCGAAGAGCGAGCCCTGGAGGTGCATGGCCATACGGCCAGCCTACCCCGTAATCGAATGCATGTTCCATCGAGTAGGTGTGTCCCGGTCACCAGGGGAGGGGGCCCGCCGCGTCGAAGTAACCGCCGGTCGGTCCGTCCGGGCCGATCCGCGCCATGCGCACGATGATCTCGGCGCCCTCCTCCACGGTCTGTGTCCCGGTGTTGCCGTTCAGATCGGTGGCCGTGTAGCCCGGCTCCACCGCGTTGACGCGGATGCCGGGGAACGCCTTCGCGTACTGCACGGTGATCATGTTGACGGTGGTCTTGGACGCCGGATAGGCGACGCCCGGGTAGGCGTGGGTCGGGCTCGCGGGGTCGGTGATCCGGGTCAGCGAGGCCAGGCCGCTGCTGACGTTCACCACGACCGGGGCGGCCGACCGCTGGAGCAGCGGCAGGAAGGCGTGGGTGACCCGGACGAGACCGAAGACGTTCGTCTCGAACAGCTCGCGCATCATCCCGGCGGTCACCTCCGCCGCGCCGATCACGCTGTTTCCCTCCCCGCGTCCCTCGATTCCGGCGTTGTTGACCAGGACGTCCAGGCCTCCCTCGGCCTCGATGGTCTTCGCCGCGGCGGTGACCGACGCGTCGTCGGTGACGTCGATGACGACCGCGCGCGCCCCGAGCGCCTCGGCCGCGCGCCGGCCGCGCTCCGGGTCCCTGCTGCCGATATGGACGGTGTGGCCCGCCGCGACGAGCTGACGCGCGGTCTCGAAGCCGAGGCCCTTGTTCGCTCCGGTGATGAGTGTTGTGGTCATGCGTCCAGAGTCCGGCAGCGCGGCGCGGACAGCCAGGAGTCCGGTCTTCCTGGGACTGCCGGTACCAGGCAGGTCCGGGCGCGGAGGTGCACAGTTGGTGGCATGGCGAACACGGAGTTCGGGCGGACGGTGCGACGCTGGCGCGACCGGGTCACGCCGGAGGCCGCCGGGCTGCCCGGCGGCGGGAACCGGCGCGCGGCCGGACTGCGCCGTGAGGAGCTGGCCCTGCTCGCCGGCATCTCGGTCGACTACATCACCCGCCTCGAACAGGGCCGGGCGGCCCACCCCTCGGAGCAGGTCGTCGAGGCACTGGGCCGGGCGCTGCGGCTGTCCGGGGCCGAACGCGAGCACCTTTTCCAGGTGGCCGGACTGGTGCCGCCGGGGCGGGGCATGGTGCCCGCCCACATCACCCCGGGCGTCCACCGGCTGCTCGACCGGCTGAACGGGACGCCCGTGGCGGTGTACGACGCCGCGTGGACCCTGCTGCTGGCCAACCCGCTGTACGCGGCCCTGCTGGGGGATCCCTCCGGTTGGCGCGGCAACGAACGCAACGGTGTCTGGCGCAACTTCGTCGGCCCCGCCGGCCGGGTGCGGCACACACCGCGGGAGCGGCGCGCCTTCGAGGCGACGCTCGCCGCCGACCTGCGCGCGACCGCGAGCCGGTATCCGACGGACCGGCGTCTGACCCAGCTCATCGACGACCTGTGCGCGAACAGCGTGCGGTTCGCGGAACTGTGGGAGTCCGGAGCCGTCGCCCGCCACGACGCGTCCCGCAAGACCGTCGACCATCCCCAGGTCGGTGCGGTGACCCTGGACTGCGACGTGCTCAGCGTCGCGGGCAGCGACCTGCGGATCATGGTCTACACGGCCGAGGCCGGCACGGAGGACGCCGAACGCGTCGCTCTCCTCGGCGTTCTCGGCACCCAGGCCCTCGTGGAGTGACGCCGTCTACAGCACCCGCCGGTCGGCCAGCACTTCGCGGATCACGTGCCCTGCGTTGGCCGCGATCACCGGGTTCGTGGTGCGGTAGTACGGGAGTTGGATCAGGGCCATGGACAGGGCCCAGCCACGGCCGCGCGCCCAGCCGGCGTCGTCGGCTCCCGCCGACTCCCGGAAGACGGACCGCGCTTCGGCCGGCAGGAGGTTCCAGGCCGGGATGAAGTCGCAGGCCGGATCGCCGGTGCCCAGGGTGCCGAAGTCGAGTACGGCCGCGAGGCGGCCTCCGCGGATCAGGAGGTTCATCGGCATCAGGTCGGAGTGGAGCCACCGCGGCGGGCCCGTCCACAACGGCGCCGCGAGCGCTTCCTCCCAGGCCGCCGTCGCGGCCCCCGTGTCGATCACGCCGCGCAGGTCGGTGATCGCCGCCCGCGTCTCGGCGTCCACCGTGGCCAGCGGTGTGCCGCGGTAGGCGGTCGGCCCACCAGGCAGGTCGATCCCGCGCAGGGCGGCGACGAACGAGCCGAGGTCGGCGGCCAGCGTGTGCGCGTCGGTGAGGGCGCCGGGCACCGGCAGCTCGCCGTCGAGCCAGCGCAGTACGGCCCAGTGCCACGGACAGCCCGCCGCGGGGGTGCCGAGGCCGAGGATCTCGGGGACCGGGAACGGGAGCATCGGGGCGAGCCGCGGCAGCCACGCGTGCTCCTTGACCACGTCGTCGGCGCCGTCCGCGATACGCGGGAGACGGACGGCCAGGTCGTCGCCGAGACGGTAGACGGCGTTGACGGTTCCGGCCGACTCCACGCGCTTCAGGGGCAGTTCGGCCCACTGCGGGAACTGCCCGGCCAGCAGGCTTCGTACGACCGACCCATCGATCCGCGCCTCGCCGACGTGCATCGGGGCTGCTGACACGACGGCCTGCCTTCCGTGGGGAGAGGGTCGACTTCCGCCATCCTGCGTCCTGTTCGGGCCGCCTCGCAACGTGTTTCCTGCTGCCAGGCAACCCCGCGGACGCGATCGTCGTCTTGATCGGCAACGGGCGGGTGGCGCGTCGTCCTCCATGAAGCGGAAATTCACGGACGGAAATCGTAAGCACTATACCCCTTGCGTATACATGCCGTGTATACGCCGAGTGCATAGCGGAGTCGGTACACGTCAACGCCCTGAAAGAGACAGCTACAGCATCACCACCGGGCCATGACCGTATGTGAACGGGCGGTGGCGGACGGAAAGGCATTCATGTACGGCAAAGCCTTCGCCCCGGAGTACCAGGGCGCTTTGACCACCCTGTCGGTGAACTCCTCGCTGACCGACGTCCTCGCGGCGGGCACCGAGCAGCTGCGCGCCGCCGAACGCACCGGCGCACACGCCGAGGCCGCCCGCTCGGGCCTCGCGGTCGCCGAGGCGCACCGCCGGCTCGGGCAGGTGGCGGACGCCGACCGGGCGTGGAAGGCGAGTTACCGCACCGCCCGGGAGGCCGGTGACGGCGCCGCGATGGCATGGGCGCTGTGGAGCGGCGGCACGCTGGCCCGTCAGCGAGGGGCGTTCCCGCTGGCCTGGCGGTTGCTGCGGCTCGCCGCCGAACTCGGCGGACAAGCCGGGGATGTCGTCGTGCGCGGCTACTCGCTGGCCGGAATGGCGGAGACCGGCCGCATCCAGGGCGACTACGCGGCCGTGACCGCCCTGCACGAGCAGCTGCTGGCCGAGGCCCGTAAGCGCGGCGAGGCCCGGCACACCGTGTGGGCCCTGGAGGGCATCGCCCAGATCCACCGCAACACCGGCGCGTACGAGCGTGCTTACGCGATGTTCGAGGAGGCGGCCGGGATAGCCGCCCGTGCCGAGGACCGGCGTGGCTACGCCTGGGCGCTGCGAGGACTCGCGGACATCGTCTCCGTGCGCGACGGGGACGCGGACCGCGCGCTGGAGCTGCTGAGCGAGGCGGAGGTGTCCTGCCGCGCGATGAAGCTGTCCGGCGCACTGGCCTACAACCACAAGATGCGTGGCAACGTCCTCTACCGCGCCGGGCGTTACGAGCAGGCCCGCGACGTCTACACGGGGGCCCTCGCCGAGTTCGAGGCGATGAGCGAGCCGCGCGGCCGGGCCCTGTCCCGGCTCGGACTGGTCAAGTCCCTCGCCCGCCTCGGCCGCGGCAGCGCCGAAACCGCCGCCGAACTGGACGAGTTGGCCAAGGTGCTGGAGGGCATCGGACTGCGGCACGCCCGGCAGATGGTCGAACGGGCGCGCACGGAACTGGGGTTGACGCCCGAGACCGGTGAGACGGAGGCCGCGTGATGACCTCGACCGCCCTGCACCGACCGGCAGTCCCGACGGTCTCGACACCTCCGCCGGCCTCACCGGTTTCGCCGGCCTCGGGCGCCCGGCCGTCGCCCACCGCCCCGCAGGTGTTGCGCCGCTGCCGCGAACTCGCCGCCCCCGCCCTGTCGGAGGCGATCGACACGCTGCACCCCTGGGTCGCCGAGATGGCCCGGTACGCGCTCGGCCGCTGCGAGGTCGGCGGCGCCCCCGCCGACCACAGCCAGGGCAAGGGCGTACGGCAGGCGCTGGCCGTCCTCGGGGCGGAGGTCGTCTCGGGCCCGGCCGAGGCGGGTGTGCCGGGGGCCGTCGCGGTGGAGCTCGTCCACGTCTTCTCGCTGCTCCACGACGACATCATGGACGGTGACGCGCTGCGCCGGGGGCGCCCCGCCGTGTGGAAGGCGTACGGCACCGGTCCCGCCGTCCTGGCGGGCGACGCGTTGTTCGCGCTGGCCGTGGAGACCGCGGCCACGACTCCCCGAGCCGGTCTCGCCGTACGGCAGTTGACCACGGCCCTCGGTGACCTGGTCCGCGGCCAGGCCGACGACCTGCTGTTCGCCGACCGGCCCTGGACCGGGCCCGGGGCGGTGAGTGTCGGGGAGTACGAGACGATGGCCGAGGGAAAGACCGGTGCGCTGCTCGGCTGCGCGCTGGCGCTCGGCGCCCGGCTGGCGGGAGCGCCGGACCGGACCGTGACCGTGCTGGACCGCGCCGGACGCCATCTCGGTGTCGCCTTCCAGATCGCCGACGACGTACTCGGCATCTGGGGTGATCCGTCGGTCACCGGCAAGCCGGTCCACGGCGACCTGCGGCAGGGGAAGAAGACCCTGCCGGTCCTCGCCGCGCTCAACGCGCCGGGGAACGCCGACCTCGCCGAACTCCTCGGGGCCTCCGGCTCTTTGGATGGCCCGGGTGTCCGCCGCGCCGCGGCCCTCGTCGAGCGGGCCGGCGGTCGCACGGCGGCCGTGCGCGAGGCGCGCCGCCGGCTCGCCGCGGCGGACACGCTCCTGGCGGGCGTGCCCCTCGCCCCGGGGCCCGCGGCGGAACTGCGCACGGTGCTCTCCGCCCTCGCCGACCGCACGATCTGACACCTCCGCACTATGCGACATGGGTCACATACGCGCGCCAATCGGCCTCGCCAGGCAACCGCCTCATTCCCCCTCACATCTGTCCGGTCGGCGCACTGTTGGTCACTCATTGATCACCGAGAAGCAAACATTTGTAAAGAGATGCCCCTAAAAGCAAGAAAAGGGATCTTTCTTCTTTACATGTACATGAGAAATCGGTGAGGGTGGCGAATCGGGGCCCGACAGCCCCCGCGGCGCCCAACAGCGCCGCGCCGTAGGGCGGTTGGCGATCCCGACCGCCCCTGTGCAAAGGAACTCAGTGCGTAGACCCCACATACGCCGCGTGGCCATCGCCGTTGCGGTGACGACGGCCGCCACGCTCCCCGGCCCCGCCTTCGCGTCGGCCCCCGACGGGCCCGCCCGCGTGGCGACTTCGGTCTCCTCGCCGGTGGCCGCCGCCAGGGCGGCGGCGTTCGCGCACGCCTCGGCCACCGGTGTCACCCAGGGCGACACCCTCCAGGTCAAGGACGTGATGACGGACCCGGACGGAAAGCAGCACGTCCGGTTCGTCCGTACCCACCGGGGCCTTCCGGTCCTCGGCGGCGACATGGTCGTCCACCTCGGCAAGCGGGGGGATTACCTGGGTGTGACCCGGGCCGCCGACCACGTGGTGAAGCCGTCCACCGTCGAGGCGAAGCTGACGCCCGAGCAGGCGGAGCGGAAGGCCGAGGCCGTCGCGAAGGGTGACGCGGGCAGCGCCCAGCTCGTCGTGGACGCCCGCGACGGCGCCGCCGCCCTCGCCTACCAGGTGCTCGTCACGGACAGCGACACCACGGAGGCCGGCGGGTCCAGCACGGTCGTCGTGGATGCCCACACCGGCCGGATCCGCAGCAACACCCCGAACACCGACGAGTTCATATCCCCGTCCCTGGCGGACACCCTGCGCAAGCGGGGCGAGAGCGCGACCCCGCGGATCGGGACGGCCGCCGGGCTGTCCGGGCCGTCCGGTCTCACGAGTGCGGCCGCGGCCGGCCACTACCCGGTCAAGGCCACCGGCAGCGGGGCCTCCCTCTTCGCCGGCAAGGTGGCGCTGACCACCACCCGGACCGCGCGGACCAGCTATCTCCTCAAGGACCCGACCCGGTGGAACACCGAGACCCGGGACGCCAAGGGCCAGGAGCTGGAGTCCTTCGCGCGGGGCAGGACGTTCACCGACGGCGACAACAAGTGGGGCACCGGCACCACGGCCGCCCGGACCACCGCCGCGGTCGACGCCCAGTACGGCATCACCCAGACCCTGGACTTCTACAAGAAGGCCTTCGGCCGCAAGGGCATCAAGAACAACAGCGCCGGTGCCCGGGGAATGGTGCACTTCGGCAACAAGGTCGGCAACGCCTTCTGGGACTCGACGTGCGGCTGCATGCTGTACGGCGACGGCGACGGCGATCTGTTCAAGAAGCCGCTGGTCGTCCTCGACGTCACCGGTCACGAACTGACCCATGGCGTGGTCGACGCCACGGCCGCCCTCGAACCCACCCGCGTGGACCAGGACGGCAACCAGTACGGCGAGCCCGGCGCCCTGAACGAGTCGCTCGCCGATGTCTTCGGCTCGAACGTCGAGTTCTCGGCGAACAACCCGAAGAACCCGCCGAACTACCTGGTGGGGGAGAAGCTGGGACTCGCCCAGAAGTTCCTGCGCCGCCTCGACCACCCGTCCCTCGACCTGCTCGAGCAGACGATCGACTACTGGTCGCCCGCCGCCTACGACACCGAGGTGCACGCCGGCTCAGGTGTGTCCTCGCACGCGTACTACCTGCTCGCCGAGGGCAGTGGCCGCAAGACGGTCGGCGGCGTGACGTACGACTCGCCGACGTACGACGGTTCGCAGGTGACCGGGATCGGCCGCACCAAGGCCACCGCCATCTTCTACCGGGCGCTCACCCGTTACATGGTCTCCACGACCGACTTCCATGACGCGCGCACGGCCACGCTCAAGGCCGCCGCCGACATGTACGGGGCGAACAGCACCGAGTACAAGGCGGTGGACACGGCCTGGGGCGCCGTCAACGTCACGGTCGCCAACACCCCGGCCGCGGAGCACTGACGGACACCCCGACGAACGACCGAAGGGTGCCCCGCCGTCCGGCGGGGCACCCTTCGCCGTTCCCCGGATCAGTGCTGCTGCGTCTTCTGCGGTGTCGCCTCGCTGGGACGTACGACGACGTAGCCCTCGCCCTCCAGCTTCAGCTGCACGGCCTCGCCCGATCCTCCTCGGATCATCGAGCCGATCGACTGCGAGCGGTGCAGCGAGGTGCGCAGATGCGCCGTCCAGCCGACGACCGCGTCGGTGTCGACGAACACCGGCTGCTGCTGGGAGACGGGAATGACCAGCGGGTTGCCCTCGCAGATCAGGCCCAGACTGCCGTGACCGGTGAAGACGCTGTTGAACAGACCGCCGCCGGTGATGCCCGCGCCCTTCACGGTCTTTATCTCGTACGACAACGAGGCGTCGAAGCACAGGACGTTGCGGCCGTTGACCGTGAACACATCGCCGGGTTCGATGCCCACGATGAAACAGTTCTGTGCCTCGTGCGCGAACCAGGCCTCGCCCTGCCCGCGGACGGTCATCAGCGGAAGCCCCTCACCGGTGACCGCCCGCTTGAGCATGCCGCCCACGCCCTGGCCCTTGCGCTCGAACTGGAGACTGCCCCGGTAGGCGACCATCGCGCCCTGACGCGCGAACATCTCGCCCTGGACGGCGTACTTGATGGACTTGGCGTTCTGGACGGTCATGCCGGCCGCGATCGCGGGCTGCACCATGTGGTCACTGGAGAAGAGGTCACTCTGCATGCGGGCATCCTGTCGCGGAGGGTGGGGCTCCGCCAGAGGCGTGGCGATCTTGGGACACGCGGTGACCGAGTCGCGACATGCCGAAGGCCGGCCCGGGTCGACCGGACCGGCCCACAAGGGAGTTGTCAGGCGGCTTCGGACGCGCCGACGTGGCTGTGCAGCCGGTTCACGACCTCGGCGATCTGGGCGGCGACCTCGGCGTCGTCGACCGGGTGCGTCTCCGCGAAGCGGACCACGGAGCCGGGGACGGAGAGCTTGACGTCCTCCAGCACGGTGCCGCCGGCGATGCCCACGGCCTTGCGGGCCTCGTCCTGCGCCCAGACGCCGCCGAACTGGCCGTACGCGGTGCCGACCACGACGACCGGCTTGCCGCTGAAGGCGCCGGCGCCGAACGGACGGGACAGCCAGTCGATGGCGTTCTTGAGGACGGCCGGGATGGTGCCGTTGTACTCGGGCGAGAAGAGCAGGAAGGCGTCGGCGCCGTTGGCCGCCGCGCGCAGCCGGGCGGCGGGGGCGGGCACGCTGCCCTCGACGTCGATGTCCTCGTTGTAGAAGGGGATCTCGGCGAGGCCCTCGTAGAGCTCGACCTCGGCACCCTCCGGGGCGAGCTTGACGGCCGCCTCGGCGAGCTGACGGTTGTGGGAACCGGCGCGCAGGCTGCCGACGAGCGCGAGGATGCGTACGGACATGGATATCTCCCGAAGCTGGAATCGCTGAAACACTGCCGCAACAAAACGGACCGAGGTCCGCTTAAAGGTGTACCACCTAAGCGGACCGCAGTCCAGTTGGCCCTGATGCCGTTACGCTGGCGTCATGTCCCATCCACTTCCGCCGTTTCCGAAGCGACCGGAACCGTCCGACGAGCCCGTCCTCATGGAGCTCACCGCCCCTGAGGACGCCCCGCTGCGCGCCGACGCGGCCCGCAACCGCGCGCGCCTGCTGGAGGCGGCCGCCCGGCTGGTCGAGGAGCAGGGAGTGGCCAGACTCACGATGGAAGGTGTCGCCTGCGCGGCGGCGGTGGGCAAGGGGACCGTCTTCCGGCGCTTCGGCGACCGCACCGGCCTGCTGATGGCGCTGCTCGACCACACCGAGCAGCGCTTCCAGACCGCCTTCATCAGCGGTCCGGCTCCACTCGGCCCCGGCGCGTCACCGGTGGAGCGCCTGCACGCCTTCGGATGTCACGCCCTGCGCCAGACCTCCGAACAGCTCGACCTGTACCTCGCCGCCGAGCCCGAGGCCACCCGCCGCTTCACCTCCGCGCCGTACCGGGTCCGCTTCATGCATGTGTGCATGCTGCTGCGGCAGACGGACTCGGGCCCGGGCATGGACACCGAGCTCGTCGCCCAGACCCTGATGGGATACCTGGATCCCGCCCTGATCGGTCATCTCACCCGCCAGCGCGGTATGTCGCCGGAGCGCCTGGAGACCGGCTGGCGCGACCTGGTGGACCGGAGCGTCGGCCCGCGCATCGTCTAGCGCCCTGTCCCCGGGCGGGCGGACAATGGATGCATGGGGCATCGCCTGGAGGACATGAGCGCACCCGCCCGGCTGGCCGGCCCGGACGAGGGCATCAGCGCCCATGAGCTGGCTCTCGCCGCCCGGAACCACGGACTGCCGCTGGAGGCCCTGCGGTACGAGGTCACACCGCCGGGGCTGCACTACGTGCTGACGCACTACGACATCCCGTACGCCGAAGAGACCTCCTGGCAGCTCGTTCTCGGCGGACGGGTGCGGCGCCCGTTGCTGCTCGGAGTCGACGAGCTGAAGACGTATCCCGCGGTCAGGCAGCGGGTGACCATGGAATGCGCGGGCAACGGTCGTGCCCTGCTGACGCCCCGGCCGGTGAGCCAGCCGTGGCTGGTCGAGGCGGTCGGGACCGCCGAGTGGACGGGCGTGCCGCTGCGGGTGCTGCTCGCCGAGGCGGGGGTCGAACAGGACGCCGTGGACGTGGTGTTCACCGGCGCGGATCACGGCGTCGAGCGCGGGGTCGAGCAGGACTACCAGCGTGCCCTTCCGCTGGACGTGGCGCGCGGCGACGAGCCCGAGGTCCTGGTGGCGTACGCGATGAACGGTGCCCCGCTGCCGCCGCAGCACGGACACCCCCTGCGACTCGTGGTGCCGGGCTGGTACGGCATGGCGCATGTGAAGTGGCTCCGCGAGATCACGGTGACGGAGACCCCGTTCCGGGGGTTCCAGCAGGCTGTGGCGTACCGGCTCCGGCAGGACGCCGGCGACGAGGGTGAACCGGTCACCCGGATCGCCCCGCGCGCCCTGCTGGTCCCGCCGGGCTTCCCCGACTTCATGTCACGGGCGCGGGCGGTCCCGCCGGGCGCCGTCACCTTGACGGGACGGGCCTGGTCCGGGCGTGCGCCGGTGACCGGGGTCGAGGTCAGCACGGACGAGGGGCGCTCCTGGTGCCCGGCCGAACTGGACCGGGCGACCGCTCACCGCTGGGCCTGGCGCGCCTGGCACTTCACCTGGACGGCGACCCCCGGCCGTCATGTCCTCAGTGCCCGCGCCACCGACGCCGAGGGCCACACCCAGCCGCTCGACCAGCCCTGGAACAGGGGTGGCTTCGAGAACAACCTCGTCCAGCGGGTCCCCGTGCTCTGCCTGGACTCCGGCGACGACATGGGACATCGATGACGCGGTGGTTGTGACGCCACCGGAACGGGGGCAGGCCCCTCAGGACCTGCCCCCATTCCGTCCCCCACGCAACTCCCGTCAGTTGAACGGATCCAGCGTGACGAACGCCTGCTGCGGATTGCCGTCGTTGACGAGGGACTCGTGGTTGCCGACGTCGTCGAAAGCGAACGCGTAGGCCTTGCCGTCGGCCATCTGCGCGTGGAGGTTGCGGGCGTACTGGTTGGTCACCGCGTCCGCGTAGAAGTTCGCGGAAGTGGTGTCCGGCTGATTGGGGTTGGTCAGCAGCGTGGTGCGGTTGAAGCCCGCGCACAGGGTGCGTGAAATGGGGCCGCGCACCAGGTCGTTGGGCGCGTCGAGCAGCTTGTAGCAGCCGAAGATGCTGTCCGCGTCGGGCTTCTGGAAGCTGGTGACGACCGCTCCGGAGCTGTTGGTGAAGTTCATGACGTTGCCGGAGACCCGGCCGAAGTACTTGGTGTTCGGCTGGTCGCCGAACGGCGTCACCGTCAGGGTCGACGAACCGTACTTCTGCCAGACGCGGTTGATGTAGTCGTCCATGACGGTGGCCGGAAGCGCGCCGGCCTCGATGCCGTGCCCCGGGGCGAGCGCCCGCAGAACCGTGCCGTCGGACCGGGTCTGGATGAGGTTCGCCCAACCGCCCGGCTGACTCCGCAGCGCGTTGTAGAAACCGTTGTAGCCACCGGACTTGAGGTGACCGGTGCTCTTCGTGGTCCCGTCGGCGAGCTTGACTCCGACGGCGTACGGGGCCGAGAACATGTCGACCTGGGTGCTGTTGAGCCACAGACCGGAGTCGTTGAGCGTGTACTCGGACCAGTTGAAGAGGATGTTGTGGTTCGGGTCGCTCGGATTCTGCACGGCCGGCTGCACGAGCCCGCCGGTGGTCACCCGGAAGTCGAGCTTCTGCCCGAACGAGAAGTAGATCCGTCCGGAGAACTTGGGGAGCTGGATCGTCTTCGACTGGCCGTTGGCCGGTCCCGCGATCGACGCGTCGGGTGCGGGCGTCGGCGGATTGCCGCCCACGGGCCACGCGTGGAAGGTGCCGTTCGCGTCGGCCCATCCCTGCTTTCCCGTCGAGAGCTGGGTGCCGAGGTCGTATACGTAGACCTGTTCGCTGCGGCCGGAGTTGTTCGTGAACGTGAGGGGGATGGTCGCCGGGACGGCGGCTTCGGCACGGGAGGGCGCGCCGAAGGTGAGCAATGCCGCGGAGAGCGTGGCCGAGGCCAACGCCCAAGCCGGCCATCTGGTGTGTACGCGCACTCTCTGCCTCCTTGATGTGGGGGTTCAGCGAGGTGGAATCCCGCGGACGGGGATCGTCCGCTTCCTCTTGAGAGCGCTCTCAGAATTACGCGCGCGTGGCGTACATGTCAACGATTCACGCAAAGTTGGTCTGGTCCAACTTGCTTGGGGCTGGGGCTGGGGCCGGTTCGGGCGGGGCGTGGGTCCGGACCCGGCCTTCCCCGCATCCGGCAGTCCGGCCCGACCGCCTTTCGCGGCAACTCGACCTTCGCGAACACGGCGAAGGCGGTTCGTTCGCGGTCGGCCTCAACAACCCCTTGTCGTAAGAGGGGTTGACCGTGAGAAGCACTCACTGGTTCAGTGGCTCATCCACTCAGCCACTTGCCCGGAGGGGGAAACATGGAGGCTCTGCCCCGCGAGACCATCGTGGACGTCCTGGAGGACCGGCTGCGTACGGACATACTCGACGGCCGTCATCCGGCGGGGAGTTACCTTCCTCCGGAGCGGCGGCTGGCCGACGGGTACGGCGTCACGCGCACCACGCTCAAGCACGCCTTCGGGCGGCTCGTGCAGGCCGGGCTGCTGGAGACCCGGCACGGAGTCGGGACCCGGGTGCGGGACTACGCCCGGCTCGGTGGGGCGGATCTCCTGCCCATGCTCGTGCGGCACGACGCGGGCTGGGTGCACGAGGTGTTCGAAGTGCGGCGCGGGGTGGGCGCGTTGATCGCCGAGCGGGCCGCCGAGCGCGGCACCCGCGTACAGCGGGCCGAGTTGACCGCGCTGCTCGCGGCCGTACGGCGGTCCGAGGGCGCCGACGCGGTGCAACTGGCCGATGTGGAGGTCCACCGCGCGCTGGCCCGCGCCACCGGCAACCGCGTCTACGTCCTGCTGACCAACACGCTCTTCAACGCCTACCTGCCGGTCCGCTCCCTGCTGAAGGGACCCTTCACCGATCCGGAGGCCGCCCACGAGAGGCTGGCGCCGGTCGTGGAGGCCGTGACCGCGGGGGACGCCCGGCGAGCGCACGCGGCGGCCGACATCTATCTCCGGGCCACCGAGCGCATCATGCTGGAGGGCCTCGCATGAGGGGCACGGTGTTCACCGAGACGATGCTCGGCACGGTCCGCCTCGACGGCGAGCCGGAGGAGCGGCGCATCCGGCTCGACCTGCGCGCCACCGCCGACCGGGTCCTCCTCCCGCACCGGACGACACAGGCCCGTCTGACCGGCCGGGCGCGGATCACCGGTCGCGCCGACGACCTCTGTGCCGAGGGCGAGTTGGAGGTGTCGCCGATCGCCCGGCGGCGCATCCGCTACCGGCTCACGTTCACCGCCGACGGGCGCCGCCTCAGCCTGGACGGCTGGAAGTCGGTGACCCCGCGTCGGCCGGTCGCGTCGATGACCGTGCTGCCGTTCACCGTGTACGAGGGCGACGCGCGGGTGGGCGAGGGCGTTCTGCGCTTCCCCGTGGCCACCAGCCTCGCCCCCTTCCTGCTCGGCTTCCGCTTCCCGCGCCGCGAGAACCCCGCGGAACACCTGGCCCCGCGATGGAACGGCGCCCCGGGCCGCACCGAGGTCTGGTACACCACCCTCACCGACCCGGCGAGCGGCACCGGGATCTGGCTGCACCATGAACTCATCGCACCCTCCGACGGATCCGAGCCGTTCGCCCATGGCTGGGCCGCGGTGTTCCCCCGCGAGGGCGAGGTACGGCACGCCCGTTTCGGACCCGTCCCCTGGACCCGGCCGACGGACGGATTCGCGACCGAGGCAGTGACCTGCGCCGCCGGACAACTGACCGGCAGCGCGGGTGACTTCAGCTGGAAGATCGCCGAACGACCGCAGGGAACACCGCTGTTCACCTTCCCCCGCTGGTCCTGGCGCCGCCCCGTGCTGCCCGCCGCCCAGATGCTCCCGGCCGCCCGAGCAGCGTACGAAGGTGAATTCTCGTACGGAGAAACGACCTTGAACCTGCGCGGCGCACCCGGCGCCTCGGCCCGGATCTACGGGCACGGCAACGCGCACCGGTGGACCTGGCTGCACGCGGATCTCGGCGACGGCGACGTCCTGGAGATCGTCGCCGCCGTGTCCACCCGGCCCGCGCTGCGACGGCTGCCCCCACTCGTCTTCCTGCGCCTGCGCCGACGCGGCCGCACCTGGCCGCGGCGACCGGAGCGTTCCGCGATCGGCCGGCTGGGACTCGGACGCTTCCGGGCCGCGTTCGGCCTGCCCGAGTGGACGGTCACCGGCCGGACGGCACTGCGCCGCATCCGCGTCGAGGTGAACCAGCCCGCCGAGCGGACCCTCACCCTGGAGTACCGCGACCCGGACGGCGCCCGCGCGGTGTGCCGCAACAGCGAGTCCGCCGACGCCCGAATCGTCCTGGAGCGCTGGTGGGGCCACTGGCGCCCGGAAGCCACCTGGGTGCTGGACGGCACCGCGCACGCCGAGGCGGGCGAACGATGACCGCCGACGGGTTCGTCGCCGCGCTGCTCGCCGACGACGGCGACACCGAGTGGGCCGCCCGTGTGCCGCACCGCCTCGACTCGGTGCTCGCCGCACTGCCCCGGCCCGCCCGCGCCGCGGTGCACACCGCCGTCGCCGCCCTGGAGTCGTACGCCGTGATGCGCACCGGCAGACGCCTGTCGGCCCTCGGCCCCGACGAACGCGAGGACGTGCTCCGCTCCCTGGCCGCACGACCCCGGCTCGCCCCGCTGCTGGACCTCCTCAAGGTTCCCGTGCTGTTGGCCGCGGGCACGGAACGGATGCCGGTCGCGCCCGCCCCCGCGACAGCGCCGGTGGATCCGCCCCTCGACTGCACTCCGGCAGAGGAATGGCCGGCCCGCAGCACCGCGGACGTGGTCGTCGTCGGCTCCGGCGCCGGCGGCGCGATGGCCGCACGGACCTTCGCGCTCGCCGGACTGAACGTGGTGGTCCTGGAGGAGGGCCGGCACCACTCGACGGCGTCCTTCGGCCGCCGGGCACCGCTCGACCGGTTCGCCGAGCTGTACCGCGACGGCGGCGCCACGGTGGCCGTCGGCAGCCCGCCGATCCTGCTGCCGGTCGGCCGTGCCGTCGGCGGCACCACCGTGGTCAACTCCGGTACCTGCTACCGCACTCCGGACCACGTACTCGCACGCTGGAGCAGCGCGTTCGGGTTCGGGCTCGCCGACCGCTTCGGGCCCTGCCTCGACGAGGCCGAGCGAACCCTGCGCGTGGCGCCCCAGCCCCTCGACGTCCTCGGCAACAACGGACTGCTCACCCTCACCGGCGCCGAACGCCTCGGCTGGCGGGCCGCCCCGCTGCGCCGCAACGCCCCCGGCTGCAAGGGCTCGTGCCAGTGCGTGGTGGGCTGCCCCACCGGCGCCAAACAGAGCGTGCAGTTGTCCGTCCTGCCCGACGCCTGCGCCGCCGGTGCCCGGATCGTCACCGGCGCGCGGGTCCGCCGCATCCTGCTGGACCACGACGTGCCGGGCCCGCCCCGCGCCGCCGGAGTCCGGGTACGCCGCACCGACGGCAGCGAACTGGAGATACTCAGCCCCCTCGTCGTGACGGCGGCCGGGACCCTCGAGACTCCGCCCCTGCTGCGACGCTCGGGCCTCGGCGGACACCCCCGCCTCGGCCGCAACCTCAGCGTGCACCCGGCCACCAGCGTCGCCGGACGCTTCGCCGAGCCGGTGACGGCCTGGCGGGGTGTGCTGCAGAGCGTCGGCGTCGAAGAACTGCACGGACACGGAATCCTCGTCGAGGCGACCGCGAGCCCACCCGGCATGAGCAGCTTCGTCCTGCCGGGCCTCGGCCGGGAACTGCGGCGCGAACTGGAGGACGTGGACCAGCTGGCGACCCTCGGCGCCATGATCGCCGACCGCCCCTCCGGGCAGGTCAGGGGCCGGGAACGGACGCTCGTCCGCTACGACCTCGACCGCCGCGACGGCGACCGTCTGATGACCGCCGTACGTGCCATGGGCCGCCTGCTCTTCGCCGCCGGGGCGGAGGAGGTCCTCACCGGAGTCCCGGGCGCGCCCCGGGCCCGGTCGCTCGACGCGCTGGACGAACTGCTCGCCTCGGTGGATGCCCGCGATCTGCACGTGTCGGCGTTCCACCCGACCGGCACGGTGGCCGCGGGCGCCGATCCGCAGCGGGCGCCCGCCGACCCCGAAGGCAGGCTCCGCGGTGTCCACGGAGTCCTCGTCGCGGACGGCTCGGTCCTGCCGGGCTGCCCGGAGGTCAACCCGCAGCTGAGCATCATGGCGGCGGCCCTGGTGATCTCGGACGCGTGGCTCGACGGATCACGGCACCGGCGCTGATCGGTCGTACGCCACCCCAATGGGCCCCCGTGGTTCGCCGTCGCCCGGCGCGGCACGGAGCATGAGGGAGTCCGTACGGCAGGAAAAGGACGAGCCCCCGTGCCCCGTACGGCAGGAAGAGGCGAGCCCCCATGAGCAGACGTGTTCCCCGCGGCCGGAGCGGATCACGGCGTATCGCTGCCCTGGTGTCCGCGATCGCGTGCGGCTCCGTTCTGGTCTCCTGCAGCTCGGACAACGGCGGCGGCAGCAGTAGTACGGCCTCCATCACCCCCCGGCCCACGCCGCCGAACGCGTCCAACTTCACGGGGACGCCGCCGTCCGCCATCGCCTCGGCCGCCTCCTCGATCATCGAGTCCGCGACCGGGCGGGCGTCGTCGGCGGCCGCCTCCGCCTCCGCCAGAGCGTCGGAGTTCGCGGCCTCGGTCTCCGCCGACACCGCCCGCGCCGCCGCCACCGCCGAGAAGCAGCTCAAGAACGTCAAGGGCAGCGGCAACGCGACGTCCGACGTGAGCATGACCGGCCTGCCCACGTCGGAGACCGGCGGGCTGCGCGCCGTGGTCGTCACCATCACCAACAACTCCGGCAAGACGGCGTCGTACGCCGTGCAGGTCGACTTCAAGAACCCCGACGGGAAGGTCGTGCAGACTTCGTTCGTCGGGAAGGAGAACCTCGAGCCGGGCAAGAAGGCGCAGCCGGTCGTGATCAGCAGACAGCCCGCGGAGCCCCAGCTCACACCCGTCCTGGTCAAGGCCCAGCGGTACTGACGGGCGCCCGACGGGCGAGAGCGGCATCGGGCGATCGCCAGCTTGCTGACGAAGTGTCAGTTCTCCCGGACAAGGTGCACCGCCGTGCTGGACCAGTCGCCCGCAGGTAGGTCGAGGTCGAGCCCGTACTCGCCGAGCACCGTGGAGTGGTGCGCGGCGCCGGTGCGGGCGTCGCGGTAGCGGGTCCCCGGGGTCAGACCGCGCGGCCGGACCGGCAGCCTCGGCGCGCCGTGGCGGGAGACGCGCCGGTAGGCGAGCAGCAGGGTCTCCGAGGCGTCCGCGGCGGTGTACTGCACCACGCAGACCGAGTCCTCGGCGGGCGGCGACAGCCGGTCCAGCCTGCCGTGCTGGACGAGATGGCGGACCTTCTTGTACGTGCCGACCAGGTCGGCCGCCTCGCGTCGTTCCTCCTCGGACCAGCGGGTGAGATCGCCTCCGATGCCGAGCGCCCCGGCCATCGCGACATGGAAGCGGAAGCGCAACGGGACCGTGCGGCCGGTGAGCTCGTTGGGTACGTCGGTCACCCAGGCGCCCATCGTGCGGGCGGGGTAGATCTGGCCGTAGCCCTGCTGGATCCCCATCCGGTCGGCGGCGTCGGTGTTGTCCGATGCCCACGCCTGGTCCGTGCGGGCCAGAATGCCCAGGTCGACCCGGCCGCCGCCACCGCTGCACGTCTCGATCCGCAGCGCCGGATGGTCCGCTCGCAGACGGTCGAGGACGCCGTAGAGATTGCGCACGTACGCGGGGCCGAGGCGGTCGGCGCCGTCCTGCCGGTCGGGCCAGCCGGCCTCGCTGAACGCGCGGTTCATGTCCCACTTGAGGAAGTCGATGCCGTGGCCGCCGACCAGCCGGGTCAGCCAGCCGTGGGCCCAGTCGGCGACCTCGCGGCGGGCGAAGTTGAGGACCAGCTGATTGCGCAGCTCGGAGCGGGGCCGGCAGGGGAAGTGCAGTACCCAGTCGGGGTGTTCGCGGTACAGGTCGCTGTCCGGGTTCACCATCTCGGGCTCCACCCAGAGGCCGAAGCGCATCCCGAGCCCGTGCACCGCGCGAACCAGCGGGGCCAGCCCGTCCGGGAAGCGGTCGGACGCCGGTGTCCAGTCGCCGAGGCCCGCCCGGTCGCTGCGGCGCGCCCCGAACCAGCCGTCGTCGACGACGTAGAGCTCCACCCCGAGCGCTGCCGCCCGCTCGGCGAGCGCCTTCTGCCCGACCTCGTCGACGTCGAAGCCGGTCGCCTCCCAGGAGTTGTAGAGCACCGGGGCGAACTCGTCGGCGTGGGGCAGGACATGGGCCATGACGTACGCGTGCCAGGCGCGGCTGGCCGCGCCGAAGCCGCCGTCGGTGCACAGTCCCGCGAACGGGGGAGTGGTGAACTCCTCGCCCGGCGCGAGCGGCACGGTCGTGCCGTCCTGGCCGGGGCCGCCGGTGAATCCGGCCCGCCCGTCGGGGGTGCGCTGCACGGTGAGGCGCCAACTCCCGCTCCACGCGAGGGCGGCGCTCCACACCCGTCCGTGGTCCTCCGTCGCCTCACCCGCGTCGAGCATCAGCCACGGGTTCGCGTGGTGGCTGGTGATCCCGCGACGGCTGGTCAACACGGTCTCGCCGTACGGAAGTCGGTCGCGGCGCAACCGGCTCTCGGCGGACCACTGGCCCGTGACATGGCTGAGCCGGTAGTCCCGCAGCGACGGCAGGGTCCAGGCGGCGGAGTCGGCACGGAGCAGGGTGACGGGCTCGTCGCCGTCGTTGCGGACGACGGTCCAGCGCTCGATGACGTCCGTGTCCTCGTGCACCCGGTAGTGGAGCGCCAGCCGCAACGGGTAGCGGCGGTCGCGGAACGACAGGGTCAGCTCGCCCTCGTCGGCACGGTGGCCGGTCGGCTGCCACTCGAAGGCGCGGGAGCCGTCCGCGAACCGCACCTGCAGTGACGGCGGTCCGTAGCGTGTACCGCCGTCGACGGGCAGCTCCTCCCCGACGGGCGGTCTGCCCTCGAAGCTGCTGGCCTCGGGCGCGGGTGGCACGGAGAGCTCGGCGGCCTCCGTCGGCGTCAGCCGTGGGCCCCACGCGACATGGCAGGGCGCTCCGGTCCCGTCGATCCGCAGTGCGTACGAGGTGCGCGGTGTGGACAGCAGCCAGACCCCGGTGTCCGGGGCGAAGGAGATCGGCGACATGGATCCTCGCGTTCGGGTGGCGCTCACGTACGAGACAAGGGAAAGCCAACCTTGGCCTTGGATCATGTGTCAATGGCTGCTCCCATTCTGGATTTCACAGGTAGCGGGTGCCTCATGGAACATCCCTGAGAGAATCCTGTTTCTTTCATTGACAGCGGAAAATAAGAGCCTTAGGTTCCGGCCATGCGCTCGACCTCTCTCACCGAGGCGTTCCCGGCCCACACGCCGGCCGCTTCCCAGATCTTCACCACCGTGCTGTCCCACGGCCCGCTCACGCGGTCGGAGATAGCGGGGCGGACCCAGCTGTCGGCGGCGGCGGTCACCAAGGCGGTCCGGCCGCTGATCGAGGCCGGCTACCTAGTGGAGGACGTCGCCGAGGACGCACGGCAGCCCGTCCTCGGGCGGCCCGCCAACCCGGTGCGGGTCGACGGCGGGAGGGCCCTGTTCCTGGGCATCAAGGTGACGGGCGACGAGCTCATCGCCGTACTCACCGATCTGTGCTGCCGCATCCGGGTCGCCCGGCGCGTTCCGCTCACCTCCCGCGAACCCAAGGCGGTACTGACCTCCGTCGCGGGGCTCGTACAGGAACTGCTGACGGAGGCGGACGGCTTCGGGGTGCAGGTCCGAGGGCTCGGCATCGCCGTCTCGGGTGACGTGGACCGGGCGGCCGGGGTGGTGCGCTACTCGCCGTTCCTGGAGTGGCGCGACGTTCCTCTGGCCGAACTGGCCGCGACCACGACCGGACTGCCGGTCACCCTCGACAACGACGTCCGGGCGCTGACAGTGGCCGAGCAGTGGTTCGGGGCCGGGGTGGGGCTGTCCGACTTCGCGCTGGTGACCGTCGGCGCGGGCATCGGCTGCGGTCTGGTGGTGCACGGACAGGTGGTGGCGGGAGCGCACGGTGTGGCAGGCGAGATCGGGCACGTGGCGATCGACCCGGCCGGTCCCCGCTGCCACTGCGGCAACCGGGGCTGCGTCGAGGCGATCGCCTCGGACCCCGCGATCGTCGGCCGGATCCGGGAGGTCACCGGCGCGAACGTCGCCGACGCCACCGAGGCCCTGGCCCTCGCCCACGACGGCGACCCCGGCGCCCGGGAGGTGTACGCCCGGGCGGGAGCGGCGATCGGCCGGGGCATCGCGACCGTGGCCAACCTCCTCGGCCCCGAGCGCGTGATCATCTCCGGCGAGGGCCTGGCCGCCTACGACCTGTTCGCCGAGCAGATCCGTGACGCGTTCGCCGCGGCCGCCTTCGGCTCGGCCGCGGACTGCGACGTACAGACCCGGCCGCTGCCCTTCGAGGAGTGGGCGCGCGGGGCGGCGGCCACCGCCATCCAGTCCTTCATCACCTCGGACGCGCGCTGAGGAGCACCACGCCCTGAGGGGCGAGCGCGCGCCGAACAGCGCACACGCACCGACCAGCACGTACTGAAGAACAGCCGCGTACTGAAGATCAGACCTGTACGGACACGCGTGAGGAGCAACTATGACGCAGCAGAGCCGCAATCCCCTGGCTGCGCGTGACCCGGGCCGCCGCAGAGTGGTCGGCGGACTGTTCGGACTCGGCGCCGCCGCACTGGCCGCGCCCGTCCTGACCGCCTGCGGCGGGGGAGCGGGGGCCGACCCGAAGACGGTCACCTTCGGATCCAACGGCGGCGACGCCACGCCCAAGAAGGCCTACGCCTCCGTCACCGGAGCGTTCGCCAAGGACAGCGGTCTGACGGTGAAGACGAACACCGTCGACCACGACACCTTCCAGAAGAGCATCACCAGCTATCTGCAGGGCACCCCCGACGACGTCTTCACCTGGTTCGCCGGCTACCGCATGCAGTACTTCGCCAAGAAGAAGCTCTGCAGCCCCCTCGACGACGTGTGGGACAAGATAGGCGCCGACTTCAGCGACGCCACCAAGCAGCTCTCCCGCGGCGAGGACGGCAAGTACTACTTCGTGCCGCTGTACAACTACCCGTGGGCCGTCTTCTACCGCAAGAGCCTCTTCAAGGAGCGCGGCTACCAAGTCCCGCAGAAGTGGAGCGAGTTCATCGCGCTCACGAAGCAGATGCAGAAGGACGGGCTCTCGCCGATCGCCTCCGGCTACGGCGGCGGCGACGCCTGGAGCATCCTCGGCGCCTTCGACTACCTCAACCTGCGGACCAACGGCTACGACTTCCACATGTCCCTGATGCGCGGCAAGGTCTCCTGGACCGACAAGCGCGCCCTCGCCACTCTTGATCACTGGCGTGAACTCGCCCCCTACTACCAGCAGGGCGCCGCCGGCCGCTCCTGGCAGGACGCCGCCCAGTCGCTGCTCGACAAGAAGTCCGGGATGGCCGTCATCGGCCTCTTCCTCGGACAGCAGATCACCGACGAGAAGATACGCGCCGACATCGACTTCTTCCCCTTCCCCGAGATCGACGCCGCGCACGGTCAGGACGCCGTCGAGGCCCCCACCGACGGCTTCATGCTCAGCCGCCGGCCCAAGAACGAGGCCGGTGCCAAGAAGTTCCTGGAGTTCCTCGGCGGCGCCCACGCCGAGGAGTTGTACATGGGCGTCGACCCGAGCAACCTCGCCGTCAACGAGAAGGCGAGCACCGGCTCGTACAACGCGCTCCAGAAGAAGTCCGCCGACCTCATCGCCTCCGCCAAGCACATCAGCCAGTTCGCGGACCGCGACAGCGACCCCGGCTTCATCTCCACCGTCGTACTTCCCGGCCTGACCGAGTGGCTCAGCCACCCCGACGACGGCTCGGGAACGCTGACGAAGATCGAGTCCCAGCGCTCGCGCTTCTTCACGGCCTGACCAGGACCGGAAAGGTCGCACGCACCGTGTCCTCCGCGCCCACCACGTCCCCCGCCTCGCGACGCGCCCGCCCCCGCCGGCTCGGCACCGGCGACCGGATCTTCCTCACCGTCATCATCGGTATCCCGCTGGCGGCCCTGCTCTTCTTCGTCTGGCTGCCCGCACTGGCCTCCCTGGGGCTGTCCTTCACCACCTGGGACGGCATCGACCTGGCCGACATCCACTGGATCGGCCTGGACAACTACAAGGAGATCTTCACCAACTACCCGCCGTTCTGGCCCGCGGTGCGGCACAACGTGATCTGGCTGCTGTTCACGGCCCTGCTGCCGACCCCGTTCGGCATCTTCCTCGCCTACCAGCTCGACCGGAAGATCCGCTTCACGAGGATCTACCAGACCGCCGTCTTCCTGCCGATGGTGCTCTCTTTGGCCGTCGTCGGCTTCATCTGGGAGATCATCTACAACCCCGACACCGGGCTCCTCAACGGCATCCTGGGCGTCGCCGGATCCAGCCACCACATCGACTGGCTCGGCAACCCCGACCTCAACCTGTGGGCCGTCCTGGTCGCCTCCAGCTGGCGGCACACCGGATACATCATGATCCTCTACCTGGCCGGCCTGAAGGGCTTCGACCCGGCACTCAAGGAGGCCGCCGCGCTCGACGGCGCCAACGGACGCCAGACCTTCCTGCGGGTGGTCTTCCCGGCCCTGAGACCGGTCAATGTCATCATCCTGGTCATCACGGTCATGGAGTCCCTGCGGTCCTTCGACGTCGTCTACGTCCTGGGCGGCGGCGTCGGAAGCAAGCCGGGCATGGAGCTCCTGTCCCTCCTCATCACCGACAACATCATCGGCGAGTCCAGTCACATCGGTTACGGGTCCGCCCTCGCGGTCGTCCTGCTCGTGGTCTCCCTTGCCGCCATCGGCACCTTCCTCGTCCAGAACTTCCGGAGGGAGGGCCAGTGACCACGACCATGATGCGACCGGGAGCCCGCACGAGACCCCGGCGCGATCAGCCCAGGACCGCCAAGGGACCCCGTCGCCAGACCGGCCGTCATCTGATGCTGGCCGGCATCGCCCTGCTCTGGCTCGTCCCGCTGCTGTGGGCCGTGTACACCTCGCTGCGGCCCTACTCGGACACCGCGAAGCACGGCTATCTCTCCTGGCCCCACAGCATCGGCCTCGGCAACTTCAGCGACGCCTGGAACCAGTCCGGGATGCCGCACTTCTTCTGGAACTCCGTCCTCATCACGGTGCCGTCCGTCCTGTGCACCCTGCTGTTCTCGGCCGCGGTCGCCTTCTTCGTCTCCCGCTTCGACTTCCGCTGGAACATCGTCCTGCTGATGCTGTTCACCGCGGGCAACCTGCTCCCGGCACAGGTCCTCGTCACCCCCCTGTACCGCCTCTACCTCCTCGTCCCGCTGCCGCAGTGGATGAGCGACTCCCTCCTCCTCTACAACTCGGCCTGGGGCATCATCGCGATCCACATCGCCTACCAGTCCGGGTTCTGCACCTTCGTCCTCAGCAACTACATGAAGACGATCCCGAAAGAGATCTCCGAGGCGGCGCTCGTGGACGGCGCCCCCGTCTGGCGCCAGTTCTTCCAGATCATCCTGCCGCTGTGCCGCCCCGCGTTCGCGGCCCTCGCGGCCCTCGAATCGATCTGGATCTACAACGACTTCTTCTGGCCGCTCGCGCTGATCGAGTCCGGCGACAAGCGCCCCGTCACCTCCGCCCTGGCCAACCTCCAGGGTGCCTACTTCACCAATCCCAACCTCATCGCGGCCGGTGCCCTGATGACCGCGATCCCCACCCTCCTGGTGTACTTCGCGCTCCAGCGCCAGTTCATCAGCGGACTCACCATCGGCTCCGGCAAGGGCTGAGCCGCCCCAACCCTGCCCCCCCCCACAGGAGGCGCGACCCATGCGGTCATCCTCGTATTCCGTCCTGCCCGCACGCACCCTGAGAGCCGTGGTGGTGCTGGCCCTCACGGCAGGCCTCGCGGCGACCGTCCCGGCGGCACAGGCCAAGACCCCGGTGCCGCGCGAGACCCCCGCCACCACTCCCGTCGCGGCCAAGCCGTACATGGGCTGGTCGAGTTGGAGCATGCAGTCGTCGAAGTACCCGGGCCTCAACCCGGACGGCGACTACAGCTACCTCACCGAGGCGAACGTCCTGAAGCAGACGGACGCCCTCGCCGCCAAGCTGAAGAACTACGGCTACGACCAGGTCAACATCGACGCCGGCTGGTGGATGGACAAGACCTGGAAGACGAGCTTCGACCAGTACGGACGCCAGACGCCCGACCCGGTCCGTTTCCCGCACGGCATGAAGTCGGTCGCCGACCACATCCATTCCAAGGGCCTCAAGGCCGGCATCTACCTGCCCGTCGGCCTGGAGAAGGGGGCATACGGCGAAGGCAGGACGCCGATCTGGAACGCCCCCGGCTGCACCACCGCCGACGTCGTCTACTCGGACCTGCGCACCACCAACGGCTGGGACAACGCCTACAAGCTGAACTACGACAACCCCTGCGCGCAGAAGTACATCGACTCGCAGGCGCACCAGTTCGCCGACTGGGGCTACGACTTCCTCAAGCTGGACGGCGTGGGGCCGGGCTCCTTCAAGTCCGGTGACAACTACGACAACGTCCCCGACGTCGCCGCCTGGCAGAAGGCCATCGCCACCGCCGGGCGCCCGATCCACCTCGAACTCTCCTGGTCGCTCGACATCGGCCACGCCGCCGACTGGAAGAAGTACTCCAACGGCTGGCGCATCGACACCGACGTCGAGTGCTACTGCAACACCCTCGTCACCTGGGAGAACTCGGTCGACGACCGGTGGGACGACGCCCCCGCGTGGAGCCGCAAGGCGGGCCCGGGCGGCTGGAACGACCTGGACAGCCTCGACGTCGGCAACGGAGAGATGGACGGCCTCACCAAGGCCGAGCGACAGAGCTACATGACCCTGTGGGCCATCAACAAGTCGCCGCTGTTCACGGGTGACGACCTCACCAAGCTGGACAGCTACGGCGTCTCCCTGCTGACCGACAAGGAAGTCATCGCCGTCGACCAGAACGACTCGCCCGTCGCGCGTCCGGTCACCACCGTCGGCGACCAGCAGGTCTGGGGCACCAAGAACGCCGACGGCACCTACACCGTCGCCCTGTTCAACCTCGCCGACTCCCCGGCCTCCGTCACCGCTCAGTGGGCCTCCCTCGGATTCACCGGAAACGCCGCCGTGCGCGACCTGTGGAACAAGGCGAACCTCGGGACGTACAAGAACAAGATCACCGAGGCGCTGCCCGCCCACGGCTCGCGGCTGTTCACCGTCAAGCCCGGCGGCAGCACGCTGACGACCACGAGCTACGAGGCCGAGTCCGGCGCCAACACCCTGTCGGGCAACGCCTCGGTCGCCGGCTGCGACGCCTGTTCCGGCGGCAAGAAGGTCGGCAACCTCTACACCGGCGGCAAGCTGCGGTTCAACGACGTCACGGTGAAGAAGGACGGCATCTACACCGTCCAGGTCGCCTATGTCAGCGGCGACGCCCGCTCGGTGACCGTCTCCTCCAACAGCGGCAACGGCACCAGCGAGAAGTTCCCCTCCACGGGCGACTGGAGCACGGCCGAGACGGTCGGCGTCCAACTGGCGCTGAAGGCGGGCTTTAACACGATCACCTTCGACAGCGGCAGCGGATACGCCCCCGACATCGACCAGATCGTCGTTCCGCAGTCGGTCTGAGTCACGTAGTCGGTTCCAGTTCAGCAGTCCGCCCGACCCGCTTCCCGCCCGACCCGCTTCCCGCCCGACCCGCTTCCCGCGGGGCCCGGTGACACCACCCGGGCCCCGCGGGGACCTGCACCAGCCGACGGCCCGCAGCCGTCGTTCCCGCATGAGCCGCTCCCGGATATGGAGTGCACAACCGTGGACGTTCAGCACACCGCATCACACGACAACACCCCCAGCCGCAGAGGCTTCCTCGCACTCGCCGCCGCAGCCGGCGCGGCCACCGCACTGGGCGGTCTGCCCGCCTTCACCGCCTCGGCGGCCCCACTGCGCCCCACCGCATCGCCCATGCTGTCCGCGGCCGACGCCGCGAAGAACCAGCTGTGGTGGCAGGCTCCCGGCTCCGCCAAGTCGATGATCGAGCAGGGGCTGCCGATCGGGAACGGGCGCCTCGCCGCGCTCGCGAGCAACGACCCCTCCAACGAACTCCTGATGATCACCGACGCCACCCTGTGGACCGGAGGTCTCAACGACAGGCTGCAGAGCGACGGCCAGTTCCCGTACGGCCGCGACGACTTCGGCTCCCTGACGATGCTGGCCGAGCTCACCGTCGACCTTCCCGACCACGACCTGGGCAACGTCAACAACTACCGTCGCTCCCTCGACCTGGCCCAGGGCCTGATCAGCACCTCGTACGACATCTCCGGCATCACCTACCGGCGGCAGATCTTCGCGAGCCGACCCGACGACGCCATCGTCCTGTACTTCTCCCAGCAGGGCGGCGGCTCCTACACCGGTACCGTCTCCCTCGCGGGCACCCACGGCGAGTCAACCACCGCCAACAGCGCGGGCCGCTACACGTCGTTCGGCGCCTCCTTGGCCAACGGCCTGAAGTACGGCGCCGCCGTCACCGCGTACAGCGGCACGGGCAGGGTCCGCGTCGACGGCACGTCGATCGCGTTCAGCGGCTGCAAGGAGCTCACCGTCGTCGTCAGCGGCGGTACCAACTACGTGCCCGACGCGGCGACGAAGTTCCGCGACCCGTCCCTGGCCCCGGAGCGCCTCGCCAGGACCAAGGTCCTGAACGCGGCCGGTCACTCGGCGAGCACCCTGCTGCACACCCATGTCGCCGACTTCCGGGCCGTGTTCGGACAGCTGGACATCAACCTCGGTACGTCTTCCGCCGCGCAGCGCGAGCTGGACACCTCGGAGCGGCTGCGGGCACGCCACCGGGACGACATCCCCGACCCGGAACTCGAGGCCGCCTACCTGCAGTTCGGCCGCTACCTCATGATCTCCGGATCGCGGGGCAGCCTGCCGATGGGCCTCCAGGGCCCCTGGCTGGACGGCAACGACCCGGACTGGATGGCCGACTACCACACCGACATCAATCTCCAGATGAACTACTGGATGGCCGACCGGGCGGGCCTGTCCGACTGCTTCGACGCCTTCACCGACTACTGCCTCGTCCAGCTGCCCGACTGGACGGAGGTCACCCAGCGGCTGTTCAACGAGTCCACCAACCGGTACCGCAACTCCAGCGGAAAGATCGCCGGCTGGACCGTGGCGATCTCCACCAACCCCTATGGCGGGGGCGGCTGGTGGTGGCACCCGGCCGGCAACGCCTGGATCTGCCAGAGCCTGTTCGAGCACTACGAGTACACGCAGGACCGCGCCTACCTCAAGAAGATCTACCCCCTCCTCAAGGGCGCCGTGCAGTTCTGGGAGGCCCGCCTCATCACCACGACGGTCACCGACGCGTCGGGGACCGAGCGCGAGGTCCTGATCGCCGACAGCGACTGGTCGCCCGAGCAGGGCCCGCTCGACGCCAAGGGCATCACGTACGCCCAGGAACTGGTGTGGAACCTCTTCGGCAACTACCGCACCGCGACCGAGGTGCTCGCCAAGGACGCCGCCTACCGCAAGACCGTCGACGGCCTGCGGGGACGCCTGTACCTGCCCGTCGTCAGCCCCAAGACCGGCTGGCTCGAGGAATGGATGTCGCCCGACAACCTCGGCGAGACCACCCACCGGCACCTCTCCCCGCTCATCGGCCTGTTCCCCGGCGACCGGATCCGACCCGACGACTCCACGCCGAAGGACATCCTCGACGGCGCGACCGCCCTGCTCACCGCGCGCGGCATGCACAGCTTCGGCTGGGCCAACGCCTGGCGCAGCCTGTGCTGGGCGCGGCTGAAGAACGCGGAGAACGCCTACCAACTGGTCGTCAACAACCTGAAGCCGTCGGTCAACGGCAGCAACGGCAGCGCGATGAACCTCTTCGACATCTACGAGGTGGAGACGGGCCGCGGAATCTTCCAGATCGAGGCGAACTTCGGCACCCCCGCGGCGATCGTCGAGATGCTGGTCTACTCACGGCCCGGACACATCGAGCTGCTGCCCGCCCTGCCCGCCGCCTGGGCGGCATCCGGCTCGATATCCGGCGTGGGTGTCCGCGGCGGCTTCGTCGCCGACATCGGCTGGAAGAACGGCAAGGTGACCCGGGCCACGCTGAAGAGCGTCGGCGGCCGCGAGACGACCGTCGTCGCGGGTGGCGCCTCGCGCGAGGTCAGCCTCAAGCCCGGTGAATCCGTCACCCTGAGGGGCCTCGGATGAGCGGCGCCCGGTTCCGCCGCCGCGCCGTGGGCGTCGTATCGGCGCTGCTCCTCGCGGTCTGCGGCCCCCCGACCGCCTCGGCGGCGGCGCAGCCGCAGGCTTCGTCGGGCACGCCGGTGACGCCCGCCGACGCGTCACGGGCGAAGCACTCCGTGGTCACCTGGGGCGCCAGCGCCGACCGGCAGGGCGCGGGACCCGCCGACCGCAGCTACCGGCTGATCGTGCGTACCAGCGTCGGCGGCACGAACATGCGGATCCGGCTGTCCAACGCCTTCGGCGAGCACCCGGTGACCTTCGCGAGCGCGTACGCCGGGCGGCGGAAGCAGGGTGCGGAACTGGTCCATGGCTCCAACCGGCAGCTGTCGTTCGGAGGGGCCGAGTCCGTCACCGTCCCGGCAGGCGAGACCGTGCTCAGCGATCCGCTGCCCGGAAAGCTGGCCGACCGGAGCGACCTGGTCATCAGCCTGTACGTGACCGGCGCCCAGGGACCGACGACCGGCCACGGCATGGCCATGCAGACCAACTACGCGGCCGCGGGCGACCACGCGGCCGAAGAAGGCGCGGCCGACTGGACCGATCCGATGGGCTCCTGGTACTGGCTTGACGCCGTCGACGTGGAGACGTCCGCGGCGGTCGGCTCGGTGGTGACCCTCGGCGACTCCATCACCGACGGATGGGCCTCGACCACGGACGAGAACCGCCGCTGGCCCGACTATCTGTCGCGGCGGCTCCAGGCCGCGTCCGGGCTCACCGTGAAGGGAGTGGCGAACGAGGGGATCTCGGGCAACAAGGTCCTCGCGGACGGCGCCGGGCAGGCCGCCCTGAACAGACTCCGGCGTGACGTCCTCTCCCAGCCCGGGGTCCGCACGGTCTTCCTCTTCGAAGGCATCAACGACATCAAGGCCCATTCCGGTGTCACGGTGGACGACATGATCGCCGGCTATCGGCAGATCATCGACCGGGCCCACGCGGCGGGCAAATGCGTCGTCGGCGCGACCGTCATGCCGTTCAAGGGCTGGTCCGAGTACGACGCCGCCTCCGAGGCCGTGCGCCAGGGCGTCAACGACTGGATCAGGAACAGCGGCGCGCTCGACGCCGTGACGGATTTCGACAGGATCACGCGCAATCCGTACGACCCGCAGCTGATCCTGCCGTTCTTCGACGGCGGCGATCACCTGCACCCCAACGACAAGGGGATGCAGGCGATGGCTGACGCGGTGGACCTCGAGAGCCTGGCGTCCTGCTGACGTCAGGCTCCGCGCGGGGCGGTCAGGGGTACGAGACCACGGTGGACGGCACCGTCGAGGTGCCCGAGGTGGGTGTGCCCGTGTCGTTGATGACCCGCTCGTACTGACCCTGGCCGCCCAGCGAGACGACCAGCAGATCGTGGAACTTCACGCCCGGTTTGTTCGGCGCCGCGAATCCGCTGTGCTGGACGATCGTCGGGTCGACGTTGTAGTAGCAGTAGCTGCCCAGGCCCCAACCCTCGTGGGTGGTCACGGAGTCGGCGACCTTGTAGGCCGCGTACCCCTTGACGCTCCCGTTCTGGATGGCGGCCTGGTTCGGCGCGTCGTACGCCTTCTCGTTCTGGAAGAAGATGGTGCGGCCCCGCTGGCCGTACCACTGCACGTCGTACTTGTTGAAGTGCTCGACGAACAGCCCCGTGGCCAGGACGTCGTCGCCGTTGACGCGGATGCCGTAGTCGGCCCGGTTGGTCTCCCAGCCGACGCCGGTGCCGTGGTCGGCCCGCCAGACCCAGGTGTGGTCGACGATCGTGTGCCGGCTGTTGATGACCATGCTGGTCGTCGCCTTGCCGGCGCCGGCTCCGCCGATGCGGACGAAGACGTCCTGCACGGTGGTCGGATTGGCCGAGTGGTCCGCCGAGGCCCCGGCCGGACCGACCTCCAGGAGGGTCGTGGAGTTGACGGGCCCGGCGTCGATCAGGAAGCCGGCGAGCCGGACCCCGTCGACGTCGGCCGTCCTGAGCACGGTGACGCCGTTGTCCGGGATCAGCGTGGCATAGCCGAGACCGAGGACCACGGTGCCCGCGCGGTTCACCTGGATCGGCTGGTCGAGGTGGTAGATCCCCGGTGTCAGCAACAGGTGGAGGCCCTGGGTGAGCGCGGCGTTCAGGGTGGCGGCGGTGACACCTGGCTTGGCCACGTAGAACTGGCTGAGCGGCAGCGACGTGCCGCGCGGGGTGCCGTTGCCCCAGGTGACGCCGCGCGCGTTGGTGCGCTTCTCCGGCAGGAACACCCGGTACTCGCTGCCGTTGAGGTACAGGAACGGCTTCTCGCGGGAGACCGGTGTGGTGTCGAGCGTGGTGTACGGCGGGTTGGGGAAGGACTGCGCGGGTGCGCCCTGGACGCCGGAGAACACCATGTTCCAGACGGCGTTGACCCAGCCGCCCACCGAACTGTCGCGGGTGTACCACTGCTGCTGCGAGTACGGTCCGACCGAGCCGTCGATCCGGCTGTCGGCGATGTAGCCGCCACTGGCCCAGCCGTAGCCGTCGGGGGCGAGGTTGAGGCCGCCCTTGATGTGCATACGACGGAACGGGGCTGCCTGGGCGACCGCCCACCGGTTGGTGCCGCTGACCGGAGTGAGGGCGAGGTTCTCCGCCGAACGCCAGAAGTTCTGGGTGGCGTTGCCGTTGAACCAGCCGGCGTCGACGGTCACGTCACCGTTGATCGCCGTGTCGTCCGGTGACAGACCGAGGCCCGCGATCGAGGTGTAGAAGCCGAGCTGGGCGTTGAGGCCGCTGTACGTACCCGGCTTGAACAGGAACGCGTAGCGGCCCGTGCCGAACTGCGCCGACTCCTGCTGGTGGAAGACCTGGTCGAGCCTGGCCTGGATGCCCGGAGTCGAAGGGTCGAAGACGATGACGTTCGGGCCGAGATCACCGCCGCCGGGAAGGGCCGACGGCTGCTGGGCGGGCAGGGCGGATACGGCGGGAACTGCGGGCGAGGCGGACGCCGGTGAGGACAGCGCGAGCAGTCCGGGCGCCGCCGCGCCGGCCGCCATCGCACCGAGGAGGGTGCGTCGCGCGACGGTGGAACGGCCGGGCTCCGGGACGTCTGTGGGGGTTCGAGACATGGGGGGCGACTCTCCTGGTTCAGGAAGTGAACGATGGGAGGTATGGGGGAGCGCTCTCTCGCCGTTGCATGCTTCATCCAGGTGAACGACACGTCAAGAGTTGTGACCGGAGTCCCGGATGTTGTTGCCCGGTGGGGCGTCAACTCGGCATGGATTTGCGGCAGTTCAGGTCTCTATGGGCTCAAACGGAGATCGGCGAGGGCTCTGGGATTGTGTTCAAGAGGTGCGCACATCGCCGACGTCGTGATCCTTAGTCAACTCCCTTGACACTCCCGCGCAACCGCCACAACACTCCTCGACGGGAGAGCGCTCTCCCGTTCCCTCGGCACATGTGATGGACCGTCACGCGGGCGGCCCCGGCGGCACTGTGCTCATCGCCGCCCGTGGTCGCCCGACCCCCACCGTCCCCATCGACGTGGCAGGAGGTCTCCATGGCACGGAGATCGAAGATCGTCTCAGGATTACTGATGTCCAGCGCGCTGGTGCTGACCTCGCTCGGCCTGACCGGAGTGGCGATGAGCGCCGGCCCCGCGTCCGGTCCGGCGTCGTCCGTATCCGGTTCGACGGCCGTCCACGCGGCTCACGCGATGGCCGCCTCGACGCTCGCCTCGCCCGAGGACCCGGACGGCGACGGCTACATCCCGGCGAATCCGCAGGTGACCGGGGTCGTCCCGTCCAAGGCGGATCCGACGCACCGCTACTTCCACGAGTTCCAGGCGAACTGCTCGGTGACCCGCACCAGGCCGGACGACCCGATCGTCTACCCCGGTCAGCCGGGCAAGTCCCACGACCACACCTTCCTGGGCAACACCACCACCGAGGCGGCCAGCACCACCGCCTCGCTCGACGCCGGTTCGACCAGCTGCAAGGCCCCCGGCGACAAGTCGGCGTACTGGATGCCGACCCTGCTCAAGGGCAGTGCGCCCGTCCTGCCGGTGGGCCCGCAGGTCATCTACTACAAGGCCGGCGTCACCGACTACACCAGCGTCCGGCCCTTCCCGAAGGGGCTGCGGTTCGTCGTCGGCAGCCCCATGCAGTCCGCCGCCGACTTCCGCAACCACCGGGGGTTCGTGGAGGGATGGGAGTGCGGCAACAGCTACTTCAACGTGGACTTCCCGCAGCAGTGCCCGAACACCGCCGACGTGCAGCTCAACATCCGCTTCCAGGCGCCCAGTTGCTGGGACGGCAAGTACCTGGACACACCCAACCACCAGAGTCACATGGCGTATCCGGTGGTCAATCCCGGCACCAACAACAACATCTGCCCGGACGACCACCCGGTCGCCCTGCCGATGATCGAGTTCAAGATGGCCTTCCCGGTCAACGGCGACATGTCCCAGGTCAGGCTTTCGAGCGGCGCGGGCTACTCCTTCCACTACGACTTCTTCAACGTGTGGGACCCGCCGACACTCAAGGCGCTCGTCGACCACTGCGTCGTCGGCGGACTCCAGTGCGACGCCCGCGGTTACGACCAGACGCACCCCGAAGCGGGCGCGGCACTGGACGAGAACTACCGGCTTCCCTGACGAGGAGGAGTTCCGCCGGCCCGGTGCGCACCCCCGGGCCGGCGGGACCGCCCGTCCCCCCCCACCGCACACCTCACCCCTCACCTGCACCCCCCACCCGCACCCCTCACCCGTACACCGGACGGACACTCATGACCGGATCCCGTACCACCCGGCGCCGTATCGCGGCGCCCCTCACCGCGGGCCTGCTCGCCGCGGGAGCGCTCGTCCTGCCGTCCCAGCCCGCGCAGGCGGCCGGCGGCGTCGTCAAGGTCACCGGCTCGCAGGGCAACTGGCAACTGACCGTCGACGGAAGCCCGTACCAGATCAAGGGCCTCACCTGGGGGCCTGCCGTCGCCGACGCCGCGCGCTTTATGCCCGACCTGAAGTCGATGGGCGTCAACACCGTCCGCACCTGGGGCACCGACGCCTCCAGCAAACCCCTCTTCGACGCGGCGGCGGCCCAGGGCCTCAGAGTGATCGGCGGTTTCTGGCTGCAACCCGGCGGCGGTCCCGGCAGCGGCGGCTGTGTGAACTACCTGACGGACACCGCCTACAAGAACCAGGTGCTCACCGAGTTCCCCCAATGGGCCGCCACCTACAAGGACAACCCCGGTGTCCTGATGTGGAATGTCGGTAACGAGTCCGTGCTCGGACTCCAGAACTGCTACAGCGGCGCCGAGTTGGAGCGCCAGCGCGACGCCTACACCACGCTCGTCAACGACATCGCCAAGAAGATCCACGCCGTCGACCCCAACCACCCCGTCACCTCCACCGACGCGTGGACCGGCGCCTGGCCCTACTACAAGCGGAACGCGCCCGACCTTGACCTGTACGCGGTGAACGCCTACAACGCCGTCTGCGACGTCAAGTCGGCCTGGGAGCAAGGTGGTTACACCAAGCCCTACATCGTCACCGAAACCGGGCCCGCGGGTGAGTGGGAGGTCCCGGACGACGCCAACGGCGTGCCCGCCGAACCCACCGACCGGGCGAAGGCCGACGGCTACACCCGGGCGTGGAACTGCGTCACCGGGCACAAGGGTGTCGCGCTCGGCGCGACGATGTTCCACTACGGGACCGAGTACGACTTCGGCGGCATCTGGTTCAACCTGCTGCCCGCCGGGGAGAAGCGGCTGTCGTACTACGCGGTGAAGAAGGCCTACGGCGCGGACACCTCCCGGGACAACACCCCGCCGGTCATCACCGACCTGGCCGTAGAGGGGGACGCGGGCAAGGTGCCCGCCGGACGTGACCTCACGCTCGCCGTCAAGGCCACGGACCCCGAAGGCGATCCGATCACGTACGAGGTGCTGGACAACAGCATGTACATCGACCAGGGCAAACAGCTGAACTCGCTGCCCTTCACCGACCTCGGCGGCGGCCGGCTCCGGGTGACCGCGCCGGACCGGCCCGGTGTCTGGAAGTTCTATGTCAAGGTCAAGGACGGCAAGGGCAACGTCGGTGTCGAGACCCGCTCCGTGCGGGTGGTGCCGCCCACCCCGAGCGGCACGAACGTCGCCCTCGGCAAGCCGGCCACCGCCTCCTCGTCCCAGGCGGGCGGCGGCGACTGCCCCTGCACCGCGGCGGGCGCCGTCGACGGCAACCTCACCACCCGCTGGGCCAGCGACTGGAGCGATCCCCAGTGGCTGCGGGTCGACCTCGGCACCCGCACCTCGTTCCGGCATGCGCAACTGGTCTGGGAGACCTCGTACGCCAAGGCCTACACGCTGCAGACCTCGGACGACGGGCAGAACTGGACCACCGTCCGCACGGTCACCGACGGCAACGGCGGCGTCGACGACCTCGACGTGTCGGGCACCGGCCGCTACGTACGGGTCAACGGCACGGTCCGAGGAACCGGATGGGGTTACTCGCTGTACGAGTTCGGGCTCTACAACTGAATCGCGAAGCCGGGAGAGAGCGCTCTCCCAGGAATGAGGCAGGATGTGTGCGGGCGGCCCGCGACGCAGACGCGAGGTCGTCCAGGTGTATCTCGCCGGGCCTCCCGGCCCCTGGAGCGTTCGGAACGACGGCTCGCCGGATACACCGCGGTGAACGCCGAACCGGGCGAGCGGGCAGCGGCGTCGGTGCGGATACCGGACCGCGCGCTGCGCCACCGGGCACAGGACGAGCACGCGTGGCGTACACAGCCCGGCCCCTACCGCGTGCTCTCCGGCCGCTCCGCGGGCGCTCTGCCGCTGACGGCCACCGTGCTGGTCCGGGCCCCGGATGAGTGCCGGGGTGGCCGGGGAGAGCGCTCTATCCCGAGGCGGTGCCGTGCCGTTAGGGTGCCGCCATGAGCAGACAGGCCCCCACGCTGGAGGATGTCGCGCGGGTGGCCGGAGTCTCCCGCGCGACCGTGTCCCGGGTCGTCAACGGTGTCCGCAACGTCGACCCCGGGATTCGGGAGGTGGTGCGCCAGGCCATCGAGCGGACCGGATACGCGCCCAACCGGGCCGCCAGATCGCTGGTGACCCGGCGCAGCCAGACCGTGGCGCTCATCGTCTCCGGCGCGGGCGACTCCCCGGGGGAGGAGCAGAACGCCTTCGCCGCGAGGGTGTTCGCGGACCCCTTCTTCGGACGGGTCGTCAGCGGCGTGGTGGGGTACCTGCGTCCGCGCTCGATGCATCCGCTCCTGATGTTCGCCGAGTCCGCGGAGACCCGCAGCCAGGTGTTGGCGGACCTCCGGCAGGGCAGCGCGGACGGCGCGCTGGTCGTCTCCACCCATGCCGACGACCCACTGCCCGCGCTGCTCGCCGACGCGGGTCTGCCCGCCGTCCTCTTCGCCCGGCCCTCCCGTCCCGTGCGGCTCAGCTACGTCGATCTCGCCCACCGTGAGGGGGCGCGACTGGCGGCCGAGCACCTGCTGGACCGGGGGTGCCGGCGGATCGTCACCGTCACCGGGCCGCTCGGCGTGGCCGCGAGCCAGGACCGGCTCGCCGGGTTCCGCGACACCATGGCCCGCAGGGGACATCCGTACGTCCCTGTGGCCGAGGGCGGGTTCACGCTGGACAGCGGTATGGCGGCGATGTCGGGTCTGCTGTCCGAACACCCGGACGTGGACGGGGTGTTCGCCGCCAACGACCTGATGGCCCAGGGCGTGTGCCAGGTGCTGCGGGAGCGGGGCAGACAGGTGCCGGACGATGTCGCGGTCGTCGGCTTCGACGACTCCAGTGTGGCGGTCACGTGCCGGCCTCCGCTGACCACCGTGCGGCAGCCGGTGGAGGAGATGGCCGCGGCGATGGCCGCTCTCCTCGACGAGCACATCCGGGGCGTACGCACCGAACCCACGTCGCTGATCTTCGACCCGGAACTCGTGGTGCGAGCGTCGGCGTAGCCGGGTGCCGCCCGTTCGCCACGACCCGCTGCCGTCGGACCGCGTTGCCCGGCCCCGCCCCCGGCCGGGGCGGCGGCGCGTGCCTCCGCGCACCACGCGCCCTCCGGTCTGCGGGTTCACCGGTGCCGGTGGCGGACACTGGACCGGTCAGGATGGACGAGCACCCGGCCGGACGGACGGGCCGGCGACGGAAGGCAGGCGCATGACCCACCCGATCGCCGTGGGCGTGGACGGATCACCCGAGAGCAGGGCGGCGCTGGGCTGGGCGGGCCGGGAGGCCGTCCGCCGGGGTGTGCCCCTGCGGGTGGTGTACGCCTGGCACTGGCCGCCGCACGACATGGTCGGCGGTGGTGACCGGGAGGACCAGGCACGCTGGGTGCGCGGCATGATCGAGGACGCGGCGCGCACGGTCGTCGACCGGCACAGCGACCTGCCGGTGACGGTCGAAGTGATCGACTCCGTGGGAGGCGACGTGGTCGAGGCGCTGCTGGGCGTCGCCGCCGAGACCGGGACACTGGTCCTCGGCTCGCGCGGATACGGCGCGTTCGTCGGCTTCCTGCTCGGTTCCGTGGGACAGCGGGTGATCTCCGAGGCGCCCTGTCCGGTCGTGCTGGTGCGTTCGGAGGACCGTCCCGAAGGGGAAGCGGGCGGCCGGGAGATCGTCGTGGGCCACCAGGGCGGTCCTGAGGACGGTGAGGCCACGCTCCGCTTCGCGTTCGAGACCGCGGCGGCCCGTGGCGCGGCGGTGCGGGCCGTACGGGCCTGGAGTCTGCCGCCGGTGTTCGCCTACAGCCCCGGCTCGCTGAAGATGCTGGACGAGGTCGGCGGCCTGGAGCCGTACGAGAGGAAGGCGCTGGCCGAGGCGCTCCAGCCGTGGCGCGAACGCTTTCCCGAGGTGCCCGTCACCCAGCACATCGAGATGGGCAGCGCGGGCCAGGTGCTGCTGTCACTGTCCGACCGGGCCCAGCTGATGGTCGTCGGGCGCCGGGCATCCCGATCCGCGGTGGGCGCGCGGATCGGTTCGGTGGCCCACGCGGTGATGCACCACGCGCCCTGCCCGGTGGCGGTGGTTCCGCACTCCTGAAGGCCCGTCGGAACGCGGCCGGTTCGCTGCCGGCCGTCTTCGATCCCCGAAGGCACGCCCGGCGTCGAGGCCGGGCGCGGGCAGTCGGGTACTCCCTCACCCGGGCCCGACCTGGCGCCTACGTGTTGTCGGCCCGGGACATCCGCAGGGCGAGGTCCTGGAGGAGATCGGCCGTCGTGACGTCGGTCCGTCCGGAGTCGTGGAGGTCGGCGAGTTCGGAGAAGAGGAACGCGAAGGCGCCCACCAGCGAGATGGCGGCGGGCAGATAGGCGTCCGCGACCGCCTGCCCGGCCTCCGCCGGGCCGGCGTCGCCGGGCACCTCGACGCGCGGGAACACCTCGGTGACGAGCGCGCCCAGGTTGTTCTCGGCCGACTCGACCCCGTCCTCCTCGTCCTGGGCGATCCTGCGCACCATGGCGTTGGTCTCGGTGAGCACGCCGATGGCGCGCAGGATGATCTCCGTCTGTTCCATGCCGTGAGCCTAAACGGGCGAAGCCCCGCTGTGACCGGGATCTTGGTCTCGGGATGGTAGACAGTGCCCATGAACGACATCTCCCGCGCCCGCCGGGCCGCCGAGCGATGACCGCTGGCATCGACACCCCCGACCGCCGTGGCCGCACCGGACTCGATCAGGTGGGCCGTGACCTCACCGGCAACCCACGGGTCAAGATCCGCGACGTCCAACTCCTGTCCTGCCACTGGTATGTGGAGCGCACCACCACCTTCGACCTTCAGCTCGCCGACGGATCCTGGAGCACGCAGGAGCGCGAGACCCATGACCGCGGCAACGGAGCGACGCTCCTGCTGTACGACGCCGAGCGCGAAACCGTCCTGCTGACCAGGCAGTTCCGCTATCCCGTGTACGTCAACGGGCACCCGGACGGCATGCTGATCGAGACACCGGGCGGCCTTCTCGACGAGGCGGACGAGCACCCCGAGGTCGCCGTACGGCGTGAGGTGATCGAAGAGACCGGGCACACCGTCGGCGCGGTCGAGCACGTCTTCGACGTCTACATGAGTCCGGGTTCGGTCACCGAGCGGGTGAGCTTCTACGCCGCCTCGTACGGCCCGTCCACCCGCACCCATGAGGGCGGCGGACTCGACGAGGAGGGCGAGGACATCGAAATGGTCGAACTGCCCTTCCGCGACGCCCTGGCGATGGTGCGCACCGGGGAGATCGCCGACGCCAAGACCATCATGCTGTTGCAGTGGGCCGCTCTGGAGGGCCCGTTCAAGAAGGCTTGACTTGGAGAGCACTTCAGGTTCCAGACTCCCGTTCAGGCCCGGGGACTTCGGGCCCGAACGGGAGGGACACCATGCGCTACCGCATGATCGGCACGGACCCGGGGACCCGCCGTGAGGTGAGCGTGCTCGCGCTCGGCGCGATGCGGTTCGGCTCACTGACCGACGAGAAGACCTCCTTCGCCGTACTCGACCGCTATGTCGAGGCCGGCG
Organism: Streptomyces sp. NPDC005784; assembly: GCF_042871525.1. Classification (NCBI taxonomy): domain Bacteria; kingdom Bacillati; phylum Actinomycetota; class Actinomycetes; order Kitasatosporales; family Streptomycetaceae; genus Streptomyces; species Streptomyces sp. NPDC005784. The sequence continues at coordinate 16,967 of NZ_JBIAIQ010000018.1, read as the reverse complement.
GCAACTTCATCGACACGTCCGACAACTACGCCTTCTGGACCGACGGCGGCCAGGGCGGCCAGAGCGAGGAACTGCTCGGACGCTGGCGGCGCAGCCGGGGCATCGGCGACGAGATCGTCCTCGCCACCAAACTCGGCGCACGGCCGCTGGCCCCCGGCACCGACTACGTCGACAACCCCGAGGGCCTGTCCGCCAAGGTGATCCGCGAGGCGTCCGAGCGGAGCCGGGAACGCCTCGGCGTGGGCAAGATCGATCTTCTGTACGCGCACATCGAGGACCGCACCGTCGCCCCCGGCGAGACCGTCGGGGCGTTCGCCGAACTCGTTGCGGAAGGCGTCGTCGGACTGCTCGGGGTGAGCAACCACGCCGTCTGGCGCGTGGAGCGGGCCCGCGCCCTGGCCGCCGCGGCCGGACTGCCCGGCTACGAGGTCCTCCAGTACCACCACAGCCTTCTGCGCCCCCGCTCCGACATCCCGAGCGGCCTCTTCCCGGAGGGCGGTCTCGGCGCGGCGACCGGGGAACTCGTCAGTTACCTGGGGGCCGAGCCCGGCCTGACCCTGGTCGCCTACTCGCCGCTGCTGGGCGGCGGGTACGGACGGCGCGACAGGCCGCTGCCGTCCGACTACGACCACGCGGGAAACGCCGCCCGCCTCTCCGTGCTCCAGGAGGTGGCGAAGGAGGCGGGGGCGACCCTCAACCAGGTCGTGCTGGCGTGGCAGATCGGCGGCGAGCTGCCGGTGATCCCGCTGGCCGGTGCCTCCTCGGTGGCCCAGTTGGAGGAGAACCTGGCGGCGGTGGACCTGGAACTGACCCCGGACCAGCGGGCCCGCCTGGACGCGGCCCACTGACATCCTTCGAGCCGGCACGGCCCGCGGGCGATCCGGACGACACCCGCTACTGGTGTTCACCGCCACGGGGCGTCCGGCGGGTGGTGAGCAGCAGGGCGATGTCGTCGGGGCGCTCGTTGGCCTGCCGTGCCTCCGCGGTGAGCAGATCGGCCGCGCGGGACAAGGAGGGTCCGCCCGATCTGAGGCGCCGTGAGGGACCGGCCTCGGCCAGCGTCGCGCGCAGTGCCTCGACCCCCTCGTCGATGTCCGTGCCGGGCCGCTCGACCAGTCCGTCGGTGTAGAGGGCCAGCACGGCCCCGGGCTCCAGCATCAGGTCCGTCACGGGATAGTCGGCCTGCGGGTCCACACCGAGCACCACGCCGCCGGGCAGGTCCAGGACCTCCGCACGGCCGTCGGGATGGCGCAGCAGCGGCTGCGGATGGCCGGCCCGCGCGGCCTGCGCGACACCGGTCAGCGGGTCCAGCCGGACATAGCAGCAGCTCGCGAACTGGCCCGGGTCGAGGTCGATGAGCAGCCGGTTGGTGCCGCTCATCACCTCGTCCGGAGGATGATCCCCGAGAGCGAACGCCCGGACCGCGCTGCGCAGTTGCCCCATGGTGGCGGCGGCCTGGACACCGTGCCCCTGTACGTCGCCGATGACGAGGGCGAGTCCGTCGCCGGCCTCGACGACGTCGTACCAGTCGCCGCCCACGTCCATGCCGACGGTGCCCGGCAGATAGCGGCCCGCCGTCTGCACCAGAGGGTGCGCCGACAGGCGGTGCGGCAGCAGGGCCTCCTGGAGCCCGCGGGCGAGCGCGGACTCGTTGTCGTAGCGCCGCGCCCGTTCCAGGGACTGCGCGATCAGGCCGGCGAGCGCGGTGAGGACCGTACGTTCCTCGGTGGTGAAGGTGCGGGGCCGGTCGAACCCGAGGATGCAGGAGCCGACCGGGCGCCCGGAGGCGATCAGCGGAAGGAAGGCGCGGGCCCCGACCGTGGCGTCCAGGTCGATGCCCGGATAGGCGGCGGCCAGTTGTTGCATCGACTCGAAGAAGAGCGGCCGGCCGCTGGTGAGCGTCTCGACCCCGGGCAGTTTGGCGTCCAGGCCCACGCCGTCGAAAGGGGCGAGGAATCCCTGCGGGAAGCCGGTCTCCCAGGCCAGATAGAGCCGGCGGTCCTGGAGCAGATAGATGGCGAGGCGGCGGCTGCCGAACGCGGGCAGCAGCTCGCGCATCACCACCTCGGACACCTGCCGCGCCGTCACGGCCTCGGTCAGCGCGATCGCGAGGACGATGGGCCGGTACTGCGGTGCCGTGCCCGTGACACCGGTGTCGGGTTCCTCGAGGTCGGCCCGTACGGCCTGCGTCGTCTCGGCTTCGAACGGAGAGTTCCCGGTGGCGTCCGCGGCCCGGCCCAGCGGCATGATCTTGCAGGTCACCCCCCTGGGACCGGGATAGACGGAGAAACTCAGCCAGGTTCCCGTCCCGTTTCCCGGAGACGCCTCGGTTCCGCTCCCCAGCGGGCTCCGGGCCCGGAAGTGCACCGGGTCCGGCGAGAGCAGCGCACTGCGCAGATGATCCTCGTACGCCGGGTGGTCCATCCAGGGCACCACATCCCACAGCAGGCGTCCCAGCAGCTCGCCGCGCGGCCGGCCGAGCAGTGCGGCGGCGCGGGGATTGGCGTAGGTGATCTGCCCGAGCCGGTCGATCGCGAAGACGCCCTCCGGGAGCTGGTCGGCCGCTCCGTCCGCCGCCGGCCCCGACCCCGGGTCGACGAGCGCGCCGCTGACCCGGTACGGGGGTTCGCCCGCTCCTCCCGCGGTCCACAGCTCAAGGAGCCGCAGCCCGCCACCGCCGGTGCGTACCGGCATCGGATGCGGCGGCGGGCGGCCGGCGGCGGTCTCGCGCAGGGCGGCGAGCAGCAGCCGGGGTTCGTCGTGGGCCAGCGCGTCCGCGAAGGCCTCGGGGGTGCCCTCGAAGTCCTCCTGAGGGATCCCGAGCAGGGCCCACAGGGCGTCGTCCGCGATCAGCGTGTTGTCGCCCGGATCCCAGGTGAAGCCCCCGACGCAGCGGGTGGACGGGCCGTCGGCGGGCGGGCGCGTTCCCAGCGGTTCGCTGTCCCACAGGACCGAGGACCCGTCCTTCTCCAGCAACGCCAGGGCGGCTCCGAGTTCCTCCGCCACCGCCGTCATCCGGTCGCGGTCCGGCAGGACCTCGGTGGCGTCCGAGGCCGGCGGACGCAGCACGGTGAGGACGCCGTACGAGGTGGAGTCGCCCACGACCGGCACGTAGAGCGAACCGAACTGGAACGGCAGCCCGGCCGCGAGCTGCGGATAGCGGCGCATCGTCTCCGCCGGATCGGCGAGCAGCACCTCCACCCCGAGCCGATGGGCGTCCGCGGCCGGAAACGGCCTGTCCATGTGCATGCGCCACCAGGGACGGAAGAGGGGTCCCGGTAGCCCCGCGAGCACCGCGAGACGCAGCAGACCGGGCGTGCCGGAACGCAGATACACACCTCCCGCGAAGCCGCGGGCGGCCCGGATCGCGTCCGTCACCGCGTCACTGAGCAGGACGGCCAGGCTGTCCAGCGCCTGGCCCTCACGCTCGGCGCTCCCTGTCATCGGTCTGCCCTCGTCCGCCCGCCGCCAAGGGGGTAACACAGCAAGAATGCGCCTCTCAGGTCGCTGACCGCACCTCGACGTCCTCCGCGGCACCAGGACGTGAGGCCATTCTTCCCGGCCGCGCCGGGATGTGCCCAGCGTGAACATACCGGCTCGGGCGTGGTTCGGGAGCTGTCCGGAAGCGAGCGATTCAGGAAGCCGGTCCAGGCACCAGCGTCTCGGCGGCGACGGCCACCACGGCCTCGGTCATCGCGCCGAGCGCGGGGAAGTCGAGCTTCCACTGCTGCCAGAACAGCGGAACATCGACCTCACGGCCCGGTCCGAGGTGGACCAGCCGTCCGGCGCGCAGCAGCGGTTCGGCCTGGACCTCGGGCACCATGCCCCAGCCCATTCCGGCCACCACGGCATCGACGAACCCTTCCGACGTCGGGACGAAGTGGCGCAGCGCGCTCGCTCCCGGACCGCCGGCGAGGGCGCGGACGAAATCGTCCTGGAAGTCGTCGTTGCGGTCGAAGTCCACCACCGGGGCGGAGCCGATCACCTCGTGCAGGGGTGTGCCGGTCGTGGTGCCGAGCCACTGTTCGGCGCAGCCGGGGCTCGCCACCGGCAGATAGCGCATCCGCCCGAGGGCGCGGACGGAGCAGCCGGCCACCGGGTCGGGCGACGACGTCACCGCCGCCATCACCGTTCCCTCGCGCAGCAGGGCGGCGGTGTGGTCCTCGTCCTCGCGGCGCAGTTCGAAACAGAGCCGCAGTTCTGGCGGGACGCGGGCGAGAGCCGGCAGGAACCAGGTCGCCAGCGAGTCGGCGTTCACCGCGATCGACAGCCGAGTGGGCTCCCCGGATCCGGACATGCCGAGTTCGGCGTGCGCGTCCCGCTCCAGCCGGGCGAGCCGGCGCGCGAAACGCACCACGATCTCGCCGGACTCGGTCGCCCGCACCGGCTTCGTCCGCCTCAGCAGGACCCGGCCGGTGCGCTGTTCGAGTGACTTGACCCGCTGGCTCACCGCCGACGGCGTCACATGGAGCGCCGTGGCCGCCGCGTCGAAGGTGCCCTCGTCGACCACGGCGAGCAGGGTGCGCACCTGGTCGAGGGGAAGTTCCGCCATCACGAGCGCTAATGTTACGTAAGAATCTTTAGCTGTACTCCTGGCGATCCGCTTTCTAGCGTCGAAGCCATGACAGACGCCCTCACCACCGCGGTCGCCGGATTCGGCACCGGCCTCTCCCTCATCGTCGCCATCGGCGCCCAGAACGCCTTCGTGCTGCGCCAGGGCATCCGCCGGGACGCCGTCCTCGCCGTGGTGGGCATCTGCGCCCTGTCCGACGCGCTGCTCATCGCGCTCGGGGTCGGCGGGGTCGGCGCGGTGGTGGTGGCCTGGCCCGCCGCGCTCACCGCGGTCGGGCTGGTCGGCGGCTGTTTCCTCGTCGTCTACGGGGTCCTCGCCGCCCGGCGGGTGCTGAAGCCCTCGGCTCTCCGGGCGGCGACCGTGTCCCCCGGCTCCTGGCGCCGCGCCGTCCTCACCTGCCTCGCCCTTACGTGGCTCAACCCGCACGTCTACCTCGACACCGTGTTCCTGCTCGGCTCGCTCGCGGCCGACCGCGGATCGCTGCGCTGGACGTTCGGGCTCGGCGCGGCGCTCGCCAGTCTGTGCTGGTTCGCGGCTCTCGGGTTCGGTGCCCGGCTGCTCGGCCGCCTCCTGGCCCGGCCGGCGTCCTGGCGCGTGCTGGACGGCCTGGTGGCCACGACGATGATCGCGATGGGCGCCACGCTGATCGCCGGCGCCTGAGCCGCCGTACACCGCCCCGCGCCGCCATGCCCGGGTCGTACGTCCGGCCGGCCCGCGAGCGCTCGGCGCGGGACGTCCGGCGTACCAATCCGGTCCCCCGGGGGACCGGAGCCGCTCACGCTCGGCCATAGTGATCCTCGAATCGAAAGATGTATCGAGCAACCAGGGTGAGCGTGGACACGAGCAAGAGCAGTACGGACAGCGGCACCGCGGCGGCGCCCGACGGGAGCGCGGCAGCCGAGCGGCCCGACCGTTCGGGATGGCGCCGCTGGGCCATGGACACCCGGCCGCTGCGCCGTCCCGCCTACCGTCGGCTGTGGTCGTCGACCGCCGTCACGTCCGTGGGCAGCCAGCTCACCGCAGTCGCCGTGCCCAAGCAGATCTACGACATCACCGGCTCCTCGGCCTGGGTCGGCTACGCGAGCCTCGCCGGCCTGCTGCCCCTGGTGGTCTTCGCCCTGTGGGGCGGCGCGATCGCCGACAGCATGGACCGCCGCAAGCTGCTGCTCGTCACCAACACCGGCATAGCCGTCACCTCGCTGCTCTTCTGGGTCCAGGCCGCCACCGGACTGGATTCGGTGCTCGTCCTGATGGTCCTGCTCGCCGTCCAGCAGGCGTTCTTCGGCCTCAACTCCCCGGCCCGCAGTGCGTCCATCGCCCGGCTCGTCCCGGCGGACGAGCTGCCCGCGGCCAACGCGCTCGGCGCGACCGTCATGCAGACCGGCTCCGTGGCCGGGCCGATGCTCGCCGGTGCGCTCATTCCCCTCATCGGGCTGCCCGAGCTCTATCTGATCGACGCCCTCGCCCTGTGCGTCACCGTGTGGGCCGTCCTGCGGCTTCCCGCGCTGCCACCCCTCGCGGGAGCGGCCTCCCGGCGGGCGGGCCTGCGCGAAGTGGTGGCCGGCTTCCGCTACATCGCCCTGCACAAGGTGCTGCTGCTGTCCTTCCTCGCCGACATCATCGCCATGGTCTTCGGCATGCCGCGCGCCCTGTTCCCGCAGCTCGCCGCCGAGACGTACGCCCCGTACGGAGAGGGACTCGCGCTCGGACTGCTGTTCGCGGCGATCCCCGTCGGCGCGGTCGTCGGCGGACTGATGTCGGGCACCTTCTCCCGCGCCCGCCGGCACGGCCTGATGGTCATCGTCTCCGTCGCGGCCTGGGGCGCGGCCATCACCGGGTTCGGGCTCAGCGACAGCCTGTGGGTCGCCGTGGCCTTCCTGGCCGTGGCCGGCGTCGCCGACATGGTCTCCATGGTCTTCCGCGGCGCGATCCTGCTGTCCGCCGCCACCGACGAGATGCGCGGGCGGCTCCAGGGTGTGTTCACGGTCGTCGTCGTGGGCGGCCCGCGAGTCGCCGACGTCCTGCACGGCACGGCCGGCTCGGCGTTCGGAGCACCCGCCGCGGTCGCCGCCGGCGGACTTCTGGTGGTCGTCGCGGTGCTTGCGCTCGCTTTTGTCACACCGGCCCTGAGGCGTTACACAATCTGAATGGTCATCTGAAGCGGAATGGACCTTGGTGGTTCTAAAGTGACCGCCATGGGGGACACGCGACCTACCTCGGAATTCCACGCGCAGAACATCAGCGCGGACAGCACCGCCCGTCTGGTGGGCGCCCTGGATGCTCAGGACGTCAACGACGGCGTACAACGCCTGCGTTCCTGGGCACACGCGGCACTGGCCGTACGGCCCGGAGAGCGGGCGCTCGACATCGGCGCGGGCACCGGCTCGCAGACCCGGCGTCTCGCGGCCGCCGTGGGTCCCCGGGGCAGGGTGCTCGGCATCGAACCGAACCCCGGCCTGCGCGCCATGGCGGAACAGCGCGGGACCGAGGAGCGCAGTGCCGCCCGCTTCGCCGACGGTGACGCCCTCGCCCTGCCGCTGCCCGACGCCACCGTCGACGTGGTGTGGTGCGAGCGGGTGCTCCAGCACCTCGTCGAGCCGGAGAAGGCCGTCTTCGAGATAGCGCGCGTGCTGCGCCCCGGCGGGCGGGTCGCCCTGCTGGACACCGACTGGGCGACCACGATCCTGCACCCCGGTGACCCCGAGACGATCGCCGCGCTCACCACCGGCGCGCTGTCCGCGGCCGCCGACCCGTACTCCGGACGCAAGCTGGTGGGACGGCTGACGGCCGCCGGGATGGTGGTCGACGACCGTGGATCGCAGGCCCTGCTCCAGGATCACAGATCGGTCGCCTGGCCGCTCATCCGCATGCTGGGCGATTCGGCGCTGCGCCGTGGACTCATCGGCGAGACGCAGCGCGACCGCCTGTACGAGGAACTCACGGAGGCCGCGCGACAGGGCGGCCTGCACATGTCCGTGACGATGTTCGGAGCCGTGGCGCACCGCCCGGAATGATCCTGTTCGGGTTCGCGGCGTACCGTTCCGAATGATCCGGAATACAATGGAATGGCCGTCGCTGACGGACTAGTACGCAGATTTCCCCTGGTATTGGGGGTACGCGAACACCATGTACACCGCGAGCCACGATCTGATCGCAGCAAGTTCGACGCTGAACGCGGGCGCCGCCTTCATCGGCGGCCTCATCATCGCCGGTGCGCTCGTCTGGGCCGTCCGGATGGGCATCAGGGTGCGGAACCTGGAATCGCGCCCGCCCACTCCCGAAGAGCAGCCCAGGCTGCCCGACGGCGGGGCGGTGCACGAGGAACGGGAGATGCGGGAACCCGACGAGGTTCCGCACGCCGCGGACGAGAGCGAGCGGCTGATGCCGTACAACATGCACTCCGCGAGCACCAAACACGCCGACGACCAGCATCGCAAGCGCTGGCAACCGGGATCCAGCGGGTCCTTCGGCAGCGGCGGACCCGGCAGAACCTGACCGGGACGCGAAGGAGCCGACCGCCGCGAGCGGCCGGCTCCTTCACGTTCCGCACGGAAGGTCGGCGCCCTGCGGACGGCACGGGGGAGGCCGACGCCCTGCGGATGACTCATGGCAGGTCAGCGCCCTGCAAAGGTCACACGGGAGGCCGGCGCTCTGCGCACGGCGTGCAGGAAGCCTGTTCCTGACGCACGTGCAGGAAGCCTGTTCCTGACGCAGCAGGGCACACGCGGGCCGGGCCTCACGTCACGCTTCCGGGAGATCGGCCGCCGAGTCCTCGGGAGCGAGGTCGGGACGCAGCCGCAGCCATGACGGCTGGCGCAGCAGTCCGGCCCGGGTACGGGTGCTGTAGCGGACCTCGCCCACCAGCCGGGGCAGCACCCAACGCGCCTCGGCCGCACGCGGAAGACTGTCGAAAGGGCAGCGGCCGGTCTCGGCGGCCCGCAGCAGCCCGGCGAGTTCGGCGCGCTCGGCCTCGCTCCAGCCGGTGCCCACGCTTCCGACATAGCGCAGCCTCCCGGCCTCGCGCTGGCCCAGGAGCACGGCGCCGGGCAGTCCCGACAGGCGCCCCTTCCCAGGGACCCAGCCGCCGACGAGGACGTCCGCGGTCCTCATGTTGCGGATCTTGATCCAGGACCGTGAGCGCACGCCGGGCTCGTACACCGAGTCCAGCCGTTTGCAGACCAGCCCCTCGAGACCGCTCTCCCGCGTCGCCCGCAGTGCCGCTTCTCCGTGGCCCACGAGTGCCGCCGGCGTCGACCAGAACGGGCCGTCGAGGGCGAGACTCTCCAACGTCTGCCGCCGCCGCGCATAGTGCTGGCCCGTGAGATCGCCCCCCAGACGCATCACGTCGAACAGGACGAGATGAGCGGGTGCTTCGTCCGCGCGCCGGGCGGCCCTGCCCGGCGACCGGGCGAGGCCCATCCGGGACTGCAGCAGCTGGAAGTCGCCCCGGCCCTGGTCGTCCAGAACCAGCACCTCGCCGTCCAGGACCGCCGCGGTGGTACCGAGAACGCCGCCGAGGGCCCCCAGTTCCGGGTACGCGGCGGTGATGTCCTCGCCCGAACGGGCCCGCAGCAGCACGCTGCCGTCCCCGGGTAGATAGACCACGGCCCGCTGACCGTCCTGTTTCGTCTCGTACGCCCAGCGCATGTCCTGCCCGGAGGCCGGCAGGGTTCCGGGGGTCGCGAGCATGGGCGCGATCAGCGGCAGGTTCGGCAGGTTCACAGCTGTTGTGTCGACCCGCCGCCGCCCGCACACGCTTCACCGAAGCCTGTTTCCCCTGATCGGCCGCGCCGTGCAGGTCAGACAGGTCCTAGGGCCTGGGCGATGAGTGTCTGCAGGTGCAGTCCGCGGTGGGCGTCGAGCTCTCCGGAACGGCCCGACCGGACGGCCGTGGCGAACTCGCGGCGCAGTACGGGCCAGGACTCCTCGTGGTCGAGGGCTCCGCCGTCGAAGACCAGCTCGGGATGGCGGCCGAACAGCTCGATGCGGGTGATACCGCGCTCGACGTCGACCGAGCCCGACAGGGAGGCCTGGCTCACGGCGCCACTCTCGTGTTCACAGGTGAGTTCGAGCCAGCGGCGCGGGTCCCCGGCGCCGCGCACCCGGACGATCGGCCCCAGAGCCGCGTCCAGCAGATCGAGAAGGTGCGGCCCGAGGTCCAGCAGCGCCCCGTGCTCAAGACGCCACGGGGTCGCGAAGTCGCCGCCCAGGAAGGCTCCGCCGAGACAGCAGGAGCGCGCCCCCGAGACGTCCAGGGCCCGTGCCTCGACGAGGAACTGCCGGGTGGCCGGGTGATAACGGTTCGTCAGCACGAGCTGGGAGACAACGCCCGAGGCGTCGATGGCGTCCACGAGCCGCCGCGCCGAGGGCAGATCGAGCGCGAGCGGCTTCTCCAGGAGCAGGGCCTTGCCCGCCTCGGCTGCCCGAACGGCGAGTTCCGCCTGCACGGCGGGCGGCACCGAGAAGGCGACCGCCTCGCAGTCGTCGAGCAGTTCCTCGAACGTCGCGGCGACGGCGGAGCCGTGCGGCGCCGCCGTTTCGCGGGCGGCCTCCGGACGGCGCGCCCAAACCGACGTCAGCAGCGTCTCGGGTCCGGCGGCGAGCACCCGGGCGTGCACGGCCCGCGCCCAGGGCCCCGCGCCGACGAGCCCCACCCTGACGGGGGCGTGAGTCCAGGTGGGCGAGGTGCTGGTCACGGGCATCTCCTCTGTGGTGTACGGGGCCTGACGCGCCGTCGCCCCGGCGGCGGGGCCGACGAGGGGGAGGGGGGCGGCGACCGGGCGTCGGATCTTCGGACGTGTGGACAGACTTCACCACGGCGTCCCGGTGTTCGGCCAGCCGGTGGATCTCCTGGGTGTGCCTCCCCGCCCGCCGGGCACACGGGGAGCGGCAGTCGGGCGTACGGGCAGCGCGGGAATCCGGCGTACGAACTCGGAACGCGCGCCTCTGTCGGTCCCGACCTGCCACGGGCCATCATGCGGAGCATGGATCCCACACAGGACAAAGCAGTCTTCGCGGGCGGTTCGGGTCTGCCCGCGCTGCCGGAGGACTGGGAGCGATGTCTCGCCGTGGCCGCTCACCCGGACGACATCGAGTACGGCACCGCCTGCGCCGTCGCGCGCTGGACGGCACAGGGCAAGCGGGTGAGCTATCTGCTGGTGACCAGGGGAGAGGCCGGTATCGACGGCCTGCACCCGGACCGGGCGGCACCGCTGCGCGAGGCCGAGGAGCGGGCCGGTGCCCGGCAGGTCGGTGTCGAGACCGTCGAGTTCCTCGACCACCGCGACGGCGTCGTCGAGTACGGGCTCGGGCTGCGCCGGGAGATCGTGCGCGCGTTGCGGCGCCACCGGCCCGAGGTCGTGGTGTCCGGCGCGTTCAGCGTGCGGATGATCGGTGGCATCACCAACCAGGCGGACCACCGGGCGGTGGGCCTGGCCGCCCTCGACGCGGCCCGCGACGCGGGAAACCGCTGGATCTTCCCCGAACTCGCCGACGAGGGTCTGGAGCCCTGGGGCGGCATCCGGATGGTGTGCTTCGCCGGACCGGAACAGCCCACCCACGGCGTCGACGTCACCGGCGAACCCCTGGAACGCGGCATCGCCTCGCTGGAGGCGCACGCCGAGTACACCAAGGCCCTGGGCGCGGGCGCCTTCGAACCGCGGCCGTTCCTCACCTGGGCGGCCGGCATGGGCGGAGCGGCGCTCGGGGTCGAATCCGCCGTCCTCCTCGACGTCCACCAGCTCATCCCCGACGGACCGCCGCCCTGGGTGTGAGTGCCACACGTCCACCCGCCGGTACGGGCCCGGACGCACGGACCAGGACGGGTCCGGGCACAGTGGCCGGGCGAACCCGGACCCGTCCTCGAACCGGCTCCCCGCTGACGGAGCGCCACTCGGGCCCGCACGGGCGCAACTTGACCTGATCGTGAGGGTTTGCGGGCGAGGTGACTCATAGGCTGTGCGCGAGTGATCACCGTCGAACCGGAGGAGCGAACGTGACACCACGCCCGCAAGAGGCCGCACGACGCACGACTGTCCTTCGCCGCGAAGCTGTTGTCGCGGCCGTCCCCGTCGCGCTTGCCGCGCTTCTCACCGCGGCCGGACCGGCCACGGCGGCCGGGACCGTGGGCTCCGCCGGCGCGGGAGACCCGTACTTCCCTCTCTCGGGCAACGGCGGCTACGACGTCCACCACTACGATCTGACGCTCGGCTACGACCCGCACAGCCGCCACGTCGACGGCAAGGCGGTCATCACCGCCAGAGCCACCCAGCGGCTGACCCGCTTCGACCTCGACCTCAGCGGGCTGAAGGTCACCGGCGTCACCGTCGACCACGCCAAGGCGGCCTTCCGTCGCGACGGCCAGGAACTCGTCGTCACCCCGCACAAGGCTCTGGGCAAGGGCCAGGAGTTCCGCGTCACCGTCACCTACTCCGGCACTCCGAAGCCCGTCACCGACCCCGACGGTTCCCTCGACGGATGGATTCCCACCGACGACGGCGCGTTCGTGGCCGGTGAGCCCCAGGGCGCGATGACGTGGTTCCCCGCCAACAGCCACCCCACGGACAAGGCGTCCTACGACTTCACGCTGACCGTCCCCAAGGGGCGCACCGCCGTCGCGAACGGTGTCCTGCTCGGGCAGCGGACCGCCGACGGCCGGACCACCTTCCGCTGGCGGCAGTCCGAGCCGATGGCCGCCTACCTCGCCACGGCGACCGTCGGCACGTTCAAGGTCGAGCAGTACACCACCCGCGACGGCCTCAAGGTCTACAACGCGATCGACCCGCGCGAAGCGGCCGCCGCGGCGCCGGTCGTGAAGAAGCTGCCTTCCGTGCTGGCCTGGGAGAGCAAGATCTTCGGCCCCTACCCCTTCCGGGCGGCCGGAGCCATCGTCGACCGGGCCCCGCAGGTCGGCTACGCCCTGGAGACCCAGACCCGGCCCGTGTACGACTCCGCGCCCGACCTGGGCACCCTCGTGCACGAAAGCGCCCACCAGTGGTTCGGCGACTCCGTCACCCTCACCAGATGGAAGGACATCTGGCTCAACGAGGGCTTCGCCACGTATGCCGAGTGGCTCTACACCGAGCAGCACGGCGGCAAGAGCGCGCAGAAGACCTTCGACGCGCTGTACGCCACCCCCGCCGGCAAGGACCTCTGGGCGTTCCCGCCCGGTGATCCCGGCAGCGGCGAGCACATCTTCGAGACGCCGGTCTACGCCCGCGGGGCCATGGTCCTGCACAAGCTGCGCACGGCCGTCGGCGATCCCGCTTTCTTCCGCGTCCTGCGTTCCTGGACCGCCGGCCACCGTGGCGGGCACGGCACGACGGCCCAGTTCATCCAGCTCTCCGAGCGGGAGTCAGGCAAGGACCTCTCCGGCCTCTTCCACACCTGGCTCTTCACGGCGGGCAAGCCCGCCTCTCCCTGAGGCGGGCTTGCCCGGTGTGGCTGCGGGTCGGCTCAGGCCGGCCGCAGCCACACCGTCGCGAGCGGCGGCAGCGTCAGCTCGATGCTCGTCGGACGGCCGTGCATACCGATCGCCTCGGCCTTCACCGGCTCGGGGTTGGTGATGTCGCTGCCGCCGTAGCGGAGGGTGTCGGTGTTGAGGACTTCGCGCCAGGCGGGGATGTCCTCGGGGACGCCGAGGCGGTAGTTGTGGCGGACGGCGGGGGAGAAGTGGGAGACGGCCAGGAGCGGGGTGCCGTCGGTGGCGTGGCGCAGGAAGGCGAACACGTTGTCGTCGGCGGCGTCCCCGGCGACCCAGGTGAAGCCGGAAGGATCGGTGTCGCGTTCCCACAGCGCGGCTTCGGCGCGGTAGAGGGTGTTCAGGTCGCGGACCAGGTCCTGGACACCGCGGTGATCGGCTTCGGCGCCGTAGGCGGGGTCGAGGAGCCACCAGTCGGGACCATGGGCTTCCTTCCATTCGCCGCCCTGGGCGAACTCCTGTCCCATGAAGAGGAGTTGCTTGCCGGGGTGGGCCCACATGAAGGCGAGGTAGGCACGCAGGTTGGCGCGTTGCTGCCACCAGTCGCCGGGCATCTTGGAGACGAGTGACTGCTTGCCGTGCACGACCTCGTCGTGGGAGATCGGCAGGACGTAGTTCTCGCTGTACGCGTACACCATCGAGAACGTCATCTCGTTGTGGTGGTATTTCCGGTGGATCGGCTCGTGCTGGATGTACTCGAGCGAGTCGTGCATCCAGCCCATGTTCCACTTCAGCCCGAAGCCGAGCCCGCCCTCGGAGGTCGGGCGCGTGACCCCGTCCCAGGCGGTCGATTCCTCCGCCATGGTGACGATGCCGGGGTTGCGGCGGTAGAGGGTGGCGTTCATCTCCTGGAGGAATGCGACGGCGTCGGGGTTGTCCCGGCCGCCGTGTTCGTTGGGGGTCCACTGGCCGGGTTCGCGGGAGTAGTCGAGGTAGAGCATGGAGGCGACGGCGTCGACGCGCAGGCCGTCGATGTGGAACTCCTCGCACCAGTAGGTGGCGTTGGCGACGAGGAAGTTGCGGACCTCGCGGCGGCCGTAGTCGAATTCGAGGGTGCCCCAGTCGGGGTGGTCGGCGCGCTGGGGGTCGGCGTGTTCGTAGAGGGGGCGTCCGTCGAACTGGGCGAGGGCCCAGTCGTCGCGGGGGAAGTGGGCGGGGACCCAGTCCATGAGGACGCCGATGCCGGCGCGGTGGAGGGCGTCGACGAGGTGCTTGAAGTCGTCGGGGGTGCCCAGGCGTGCGGTGGGGGCGTAGAAGCCGGTGATCTGGTAGCCCCAGGAGCCGCCGAAGGGGTGTTCGGCGACGGGCATCAACTGGACGTGGGTGAAGCCGAGGTCGGTGACGTAGGCGGGGAGCTGGTCGGCGAGCTGACGATAGGTCAGACCCGGTCGCCAGGACGGCAGATGCACTTCGTACACCGAGAACGGCGCCTCGTGCAGCGGACGGCGCTTCGCCCGCTGCTTCATCCACGCGGAGTCCTTCCACGTGTGGGACGACCGCGTCACGACCGAGGCGGTCGCCGGAGGTACCTCGGCGCCGCGGGCCATCGGGTCAGCGCGCAGGGTGCGGGAACCGTCGGGGCGCGTGATGTCGAACTTGTAGCGCGTTCCCTCACCGAAGCCGGGCAGGAACACCTCCCACACGCCGGACGATCCGAGCGAGCGCATCGGATATCCGGCGGCGCCGTCCCAGTGGCAGAAGTCCCCGCAGACCCGTACCCCTTGGGCGTTCGGGGCCCACACCGTGAAGCGCGTTCCCACGACATCCTCGTGGGTCATCGGTTCCGCGCCGAGCGCCCGCCACAGCTCCTCGTGCCGGCCCTCACCGATCAGATGCAGGTCCAGCTCGCCGAGCGCGGGAAGGAAGCGGTACGGGTCCTGCGTCTCGGACTCGGTGCCGTCATAGGTGACCAGGAGTGTGTACGCGGGAATCGCGTCGAGCGGCAGGACGGCCCCGAAGAGCCCGTCGCCCAGGTCGTCCAGCTCGGTACGCTGCCCGTCCACCATCACCGCCACACCCTGGGCGTACGGCCGCAGCGCCCGGAACACGACCCCGCCCGGCACCGGATGGGCACCCAGCAACGCGTGCGGATCGTGATGGGCGCCGGACAGCAGGCGCCCCCGATCCGTGGGGTCCAGCGCGGTGTGCTGCGCCGACGGGGCGGCGGGCTTGGCCCGTCGTACGCGGGTGGATGCGGTGCGGGTCACGGCTTGGGCCTCTCGAAGTGGGGGTGTTGAGGGTGGTCGGTGGGAGTGGTGGGGAGTGGTCGGTGGGGGTGATGGGGAGTGGTTGGTGGGGCGGAGGGAAGTGGTCGGTGGTCAGGGATGGTCGGCGAGTCGTCCGACCGCCGCCATGGGCACGGGCAGCCAGTCGGGACGGTGCCGTGCCTCGTAGAGCACTTCGTACACGGCGCGGTCCGTCTCGTACGCGCGCAGCAGTTCGGGTTCCTCGCGCGGGTCCCAGGCCGCCGCGACCGCGTAGCCCGCGCAGAAGGCCTCGCGGCAGCGCTCCGCCCACTCCGGACGCCAGGGCTGCCGGGAGCGGGCCGCGTAGTCGAAGGAACGCAGCATGCCCGCGACATCGCGTACGGGCGACTGGACACGCCGACGTTCGCTGATCGGGCGGGCCGGTTCACCCTCGAAATCGATCACCGACCACCGCTGCCCGGCCCGCAGGACCTGGCCGAGGTGGAGATCGCCGTGGATGCGCTGGGCGGGGCGGACCGCCGAGTCCAGGGCGGCGAGCGCGTCGAAGGCCGACCGCAACCCGGCCGCGTGCGGGCGGAGTTCGGGGACTGAACGGACGGCGGCGTCGAGACGGTCGTTCATCGCGTCCGCGAGCCGCTTGTTCCGGTACGGACTCGGCGCGTCCACGGGGAAGGCCGTGGCCAGGGCCAGATGCACCTCGGCGGTGGCCCGGCCCAGTTCGTACGCCTCGCCGGTGAAGTCCTTGTGCGAGGCCAGGGATTCGAGTGCCAGGGTCCAGCCGTCGGCGGCGTCCCGCAGATACGGCTGAAGGACGCCGAGGGTCGCTTCCTGCGGCTCCGAGGTGTGGAACCACGCGGCCGGCGCGGGGACGCGGGTGCAGCCCTGCCGGGCCAGCGCGCGCGGCACCTCCAGGTCAGGGTTGATGCCGGGCTGTACGCGCCGGAAGACCTTCAGTATGAACGCGTCGCCGTACACCAAGGAGGAGTTGGACTGCTCGGCGTCGAGGAGCCGCGGCGCGAGACCGGGCGGCACCGCGAAGCGCGGATCACGCTCGAAACGCAGCGGTCCCGCCTTGCCCGAACGGCGCAGCCGCTCCAGCAGGAGTCCCGCCGCCTTGGGGTCGTGAAAGGCGTCGTACACGGTCAGCTCGGCCAGCGGGCCGGCGCTCGCCCGGCCGATGAAGGCGTGGGCGAGCCGCGGCGGCAGGACCTCCCGTACACCGAGGAGCAGTTGGTAGCAGTCCTCGGCCGCGGGAGTGCCGGTTCCGGCGTGGGCGGGCGGGCCGAGGTGCTCGGTGCGGACCAGCAGATGCAGACACCCCGGGTACAGCTCGGTCGTCGAGAGCAGCGTCAGATCCGTCACGGGCCTGCCCTTGCCCGCGAACCAGCGCTGCCGTGGCAGCCAGGCGCGCAGCAGCTCGGCCAGTGAGGTCAGCAGCGGAGCGGTGTCGAGGCCGCTCGGACGCTGCAGAGCGGTGTTCGCCATGACGACACGTCCTTTCAGAGGCGGGCGGGCTGTCGAGGGGCACGGAGTCACGATCGCCTCGTGGTGCCGGGCCCGACCGCGGGGCGCAACCTGAACCAGTAGAAGCCGTGACCGGCGAGGGTCAGCAGGTACGGCAGTTCGCCGATGGCCGGGAATCGCACGCCGCCGATCAGTTCGACCGGGTGCCGGCCGTTGAACTCGCGCAGGTCGAGTTCGGTGGGCT